>NZ_JAMYQV010000002.1:0-530936 GCF_040321065.1 Mesorhizobium sp. M0563 | reverse complement strand
CCTGTCCCGGATGGTCGCACCATACGCCGAAAATCGCTCATCTCCAGCGGGGATCGGATGGCACCGTCATGATCATACCGGTTACCAATCTTCAAAACAGGGCCATGGGCGGATGATGACCGGACGATAGATCACCGGCCGGTCCCAAGGATCGAAAGCGCACGCGCTTCTCAGGTCCGCGCGGCGCTCGAGCTCGATGCGCTGCAGACATTCGGCGAAGGCATCGTTCCCGACGAAGCCGTAGGACCGGCATTGCGCCTCGTCCGCGGCACGGCGGTCCTCGTCCGCGGCACGGCGGTCTTCCGCCGTCATGCAGCCTGTGCAGATTGTGGCCAGCGCGACCACCATCGCCGTCTTATACCACATACTTTCCTCCTCGACACAAAAGTTGATTGTAGAGATTCTGGGAAGCATTAGATCGCCCGCGGAACCTAGCCCGCTTGATGCACGGCGAAGAGCTTTCGGCGGCCTGAAGCGGCGATCTGGTTTCCTTTGCTGTGCGTTTTCCCAAGCCTCATCAGGCGCCGGCGGTGATCCGTCGTGATGGAAGGCGAGGGTTTGCGGGTTGAGGTCAGCGGGTTTGTTCCGGGACGTCTGCGCCCCATTGCTTATATCGCGAGTTGCGGGATGCGACTGAGGACGATGCGTAGAATGCGCTGGTCCGGGCAGGATGTCGGCAGGTGCAGGCGGATTTGGGTCTTCATGTCGACCATGCGAGCGGCGATCTTGATGAGGCGCAGTCGCAGCGTGTCGAGTTGAGCGACTGCAAAGCTGGAGCGTTTCGGCATCGCGGCACGCAGGCCCCCCATAAGCCAGTAGGCGCCGGCATGCAGGAACAGCCGGAACTGGTTGGCCGTCGCTCTTGTGCCGGAGGTGCGGTCGGCGGCGAGATGCGTCTTCCACGACTTGATGTGGTTCTCGGCAGCGCCGCGCCGGCAGTAGACATCCTCGTAAAGCGCCAATGGGCATGGAGTGCCTGCCATGCAAAGCGAACGGCAGTCATGATGATATCCTTTGCGAGCTCATAATGGAGCGACGATTTGCGCGACAATGCATCAGGTGTCCTCACAGCATGCTGTACAACAAGTCAGGATGCATGGAAGTAGCCGGCCTTGAGCACGTCCTGGAGTTCGAGATCTTCCACCGGGCCTTCTTGTGCTGCGAGGTGCAGGACGTATCCTGCGCCTTCGCGTTCAGGATCAGGCGGGTGGAGTCGGCTTTGTGGCCGCAGCCGACGATGAGGATCCTTTGCCCGAGGTCGACAAGGGCGGCGAGCGTGGGACGTCGTCGACTTTGCCGATGCCCCCTTGCCGTAGAACGCGATCTGACGCAGACGTGACATGTAGCTTTCCTTCTTCTGTTCCATTTGCGGCTGCCCGCGCCATGAAGGCAGCTCGCCGCCTTGCACCAAGGGCTTCAAGACCCGTGCCAACTCGGCTGAGTTGGACCGGAGCAAAATTTGTGAATACTTTCAGCTGCTTAGCCCGAGGCAACAAGAGATTGGCTAAGCAAACCGTGTGTAGCGGACCCGACAAAGACGACAATGTGTCGGATTCCGTTACTTGCGACCGCTATTGATCTCCCAGGAGCCCGACAACTGGCCGGCCTCCAATCGGGTGATCCATGTTGAACGTTAGCACATGCTTGGTCTTTGCGCCTCGGCTGCGGCCGCATTAGGTAAGCGTCAGCCGCTGGGTGACGTTGACGGCGTAGATTCTTCACGGCTAGACACCCGAAATCGGCGTGTTGGGCGGGTTCGGGATAGGGGAGAGCTTCGCAGTGTGGATCGGCCCGCCGGTTAAGGAATCGTACTCGCTGGCGATCCTGACCGCTTCCTCGGCCGTTCTGCCCGCGTGCAGCGGGCCCAGTGCAAACTCCGTGCCGGAGCCGATCGCGAAGAATGGCGCCTCGAGCGGCCCGGTAAAGCAGGACCAATGGTTCCAGTAGTGGACGGTGCCGTCGGTCCACACCAGCAGCGCCTTGACGCCGATCTTGCTGTCATGGGTGGGGATGGCCTTCGTTGACCACCTGGCTGCACCATTTGGCGAAGGCGTCGGTCTGGCCGCCGTGGCTCGCGGCGTCGGTCTGGCCGACATCACTCGACGAGGACGCGACCAGGGCGCCATTGGGCAGGACGTGCAGGTTTTTCTTGAAGCCGATCGGGCTGCCGTCGCTCGAATAGACGCGGCTGTCCGTTGCCATGATCCCATCTCGGTACACAATGGTCGTCATGGCAATCACCCGAGGTCGACAAGGGCGGCGAGCGCTGGCGATATGGTGCCTTGACCTCGATTGGTTCATCTATGCCTTCGTGCGCAAGGAGGCAGTGATCTCGTCGCAGATCGAGGGCACGCAGGCAGCACTCGTGGACCTTCTGGCTTTCGAGGCCGAAGAGGGGCCGGCACCCAACGCCGATATGGAAGCGGTCACGAACTACCTCGACACGCTCGCCTATGCCCGCGACCAGCTTGCGTCGAAGCAGGGGCTGCCGATTTCCATGCGCTCCTGAACGAGACGCACAAGCGGTTGATGCGCGTCGTGCGTTGTTCGAACAAGAAGACGTACGCCGCAGCCAGAACTGGATCGGGGGAAGTCGGCCAGGCAATGCGACCTAGGTCCCGCCGCCACCGGATAAGCTTCCCCAGCTTCCCAGCGAATTTGAGAAATACATCCACGTCGACGATCCGCTAGCGAAGCTGGTGCGGGCAGGTTTTCGCCACGTGCAGTTCGAGATCATTTATCCCTATCTCGACCGCAACGGGCGGATCGGGCGACTCCTGATCGCCCTGCTCTTGGAGCACTGGGGCTTACTAAAGGCGCGGCTCCTCTATCTCAGCCTGTTTTTCAAGCGCCACAGGGAAGAGTACTACCGGCGCCTCGATTTTAATCCGGTGGAAGGGAACTGGGAGGGCTGGATAGACTTCTTTCTCGATCGCCACCACTTCCGGTGAAGCCGTCGCTTCGGCGCGTGAACTGTTCAATCTCGTATCCTCGCACCGGGTGCGACTGCTCCAAGCCCAATCCGCCTCCGGCTCCGCAGTCAGACTGTTCGAGCAATCGCCGCGTCATCCGGTCGTGAGCGTTGCCTCGGTCATAAAGTTGATCGGCGTAAGCAAGCGACCGCGATCCGTGCGATCGAGGCGCTGACCGAAGCCAATATTCTCGTGGACACCATGGGGAAGAAGCGCGACCGCAGCTTCGCCTATCGCGCCTATCTGGAATGCGTGCGAACCGGAACGGAATTGGACAGTGGCTGATCGCTACCAACCGCGAAATCATATCACGCTGTCAATGACCGTGGAATCCCGACCCCGCATTTTCGCGTGCTCATTCCATGAAAATCACACCACGCTGCGCGAACGACTCCTGCAGCCTCGCCAATTAGTGGCGACGCTTCGGCTATCGGAGGCTGTTCATCCAGGGCTGGCAGTGCGCAAGCGTCGTTCACGACGAACACTGACTGCGGCGGATCGGAGCGGTGCGGGACCGCTCCGCAGGTGAGCCGCCAGGTGAATTCGGGCACTCATCGTTCCTGGCCTCGCATCGAGCCGACCAGGCATGGCCGAGGGGCGCCCACTGGCGCCTTGCGCTGATTAGAGCGAAGTCATCGAAAATCAGCACAAGGCGCACTCGGGCCGCAGAACTTTAGCCGCAGCAGTCACTGTCATCTTCTTCGGCCTTTTTTCTTCTTGACGCCTTGTCGGTGAGGCCGACGATGCGCCTGTTGAGACGGCTGGACAATACTCCGGAGTCGCCGAAGACCACCTCCACATCGTCGCGCGAGACAAAATGAGAGCCATCTCGCGCGAGGCTCCGTTGGGCCAGACGACGGACCATCTCCTTGACATAGACCGCGCTGCTGCCGTCTGAGCGTGCGACGGCATCGGCCACCGCTCCGCTCTCGAAGGTGAGAGCACCACCATAGAGCGCTATCAGCCGCTCGCGGCAACCAGCGTCGGGGAGCGGAATTTCAATAGCTTCGTCCACGCGGCCCGGGCGCGAAGCGAGCGCTTCCTCAATGTCCTCCGGCCGGTTCGTCGTCAGGAAGAAAAAGATATCTGTCCCTGACTCAAGACCGTCCATCTCGTTCAACAGACGGTTGAGGAGGCGTTCGGCCTTTTGACCATGAACATCCTCTCGCGACCGGCCCACCAGATCGACGTCCTCCAGCACGACGATGCTCGGCTGCAAGGTACGCGCCAGCGCGATGTAGAACCCAATCGCAATTGTCTGCTCAGCCGTGACCAGAACGGTAGTGCGGCCAGGCAGGTTGGCACAAACATGACGGATGACGTGCGTCTTGCCTGTCCCAGGAGGTCCGTAAAGCAGAATACCCTTTTGCGTCGATTGGCCGAGACGCTTCAGCTCCTCTCGGTGTCCATCGAAATCGAAGATGTGGGCATCAAGACGCGCCATAGTTGCCTCGGAAAGCACCAGGTCGTTCCGGCATACGGCAGGAAGACCATGAACCCGCATCGTACCCTGCATCCCAGAGGTTCCTGCATCTTCTTCGAAAGAGAGGACCTTGTTGCGATAATATCGTGAGCTCTCGCAGCCCTCCTGGATCTTGCGAAGAAATTCGCGCGAGAAGTCGCATGCCTGCTCGCCGGGCAGAAAAGCGATTTCCACTTGAACGTATGTCATGCCATTGTATGGGGCGGTGAACTGCGACAGAAAAACCGCAACCGGCTCGTCGCCGATCTGGAACAACCACAGGCCGTTGTGCAGAGACGCATAAGGCTCCTCTTCGCCGATGTCGATGTCCTGATATTGCAAGGGTGTTATCGGAACGACGGCATGTTCCTGGCGAATGATAAGGTCTGATAGCTTCATGGGCTCAGAGTCGTAGAACTGGTGGACGCCGACCAGCTTGGGAGACAGAGGCGCGATCTGCTCTTCGATCATGGTTTGAAGATCCGGCAGGAGATGTGGATAAAACCGTCGGTGGGAGCTCGTCAGCTCCAACAAATCATCGGTTTTGAAATGGGCATGAAGTGCCTGCCAGGTAAAGCGAATAACCTCAGTCATGGTGATATCCTTTGTGAGTTCACAATTGATCGACGATTCGCGCGACAATGCACCAGGTGTCCTCACAGCATGCTGTACAACAAGTCAGGATGCTTGGAAGCAGCCGACCTTGAGCACGTCCTGAAGTTCGAGATCTTCCACCGAACCTTCTTGTTCTGCGAGGTGCAGAACGTATCCTGCGCCTTCGCGTTCAGGATCAGGCGGGTGGAGTCGGCTTTGGGGTCGTAGCCGACGATGAGGATCCTTCGCCCGAGGTCGACAAGGGCGGCGAGCGTATTTTGGGACGTCGTCGATTTGCCGATGCCCTCCTTGCCGTAGAACGCGATCTGACGCAGACCTGACATGTAGCTTTCCTTCTTCTGTTCCATTTGCGGCTGCCCGCGACATGAATGCGTTGGCAGCTCTCGCCGCCTTGCACCAAGGTTTTCAAGACTCGTGCCAACGTGACTGACTGGGCCGGAGAAGAAAATTCGTGAATTCTTTTCAGCTGCTTAGCCCGAGGCAACAAGAGATTGGCTAAGCCAGCCTGTGTCGCGGACCCGACAAAGGCGACACAACGTGTCGGCTTCCGTTACTTGCGACCCGCATACCTCGCAGACCGGAAAGAAGTTGCAGGCAGCGAGTCTGAGGCGATTTTGATCGGGGAGACCGCAGCAAGGACGTCGGTCTACGCATACCTCTGTATCGCTCCAGCCTGCCATTGATCTGGGCCGGCCGTTCGCACATTGAACACGAGCTGGCGCTCAACCGCGACCAACACATCTGCCGCTTTTTACAATGCGTTCGTTGACGGCTCGACCTCGCCTGTCTTGTCTTGGCGCACCCTGGTTATCTTCAGATAGTGGTGCCGAGCGGAATTTCTTACACGCCGCCCAAGCGGTCGTTGGGCCGTCGCGCTGGTGTTGTCACTAATCGCACGTATGATGGCACTCGTGCTGCACCCCGATTTGCAGCTGCTGCTGGGCCAGCTTCTGGTGCTCCAATTCGGCTGGAGTATCGCCAATCATGTCGCCGCGCAAGCCAAGAGGTTCTTGAGCTGTCCCGGAGCGTCGGGTCCTGCAATCGTGACACGCGCCGGGGGTCTCATTCTGAACCGCAGTCGCGTCGGTCCACACGGCGCATATCTGACGGGCACTCGAGAACGCTCAGTTGATTTTGTCGCTTGTCGGAGATGACTGTCGGGCCGCTTAACCGCAATGTTGGATGAGTTTTGCCGGAGCCATACTTTCTAACGCTATCTTTGTTGGTCCAATTCGCCGCAGCCAGAGCACCGGATAAACATCATCTGCATGCGACAAGCGTTTCCCTCAGCACCTAAGGCTCGCAGCGGAACCTGCATGTACGTGTTTTATAAAGAACATTATAGTTCTACTGCGACTATGTCGCAAATCCGACATCGTTGGACAGCGGACAAAACTGACGCGCAACAAAAAGGGAGAAGCCTGCCAAGTGAGGCTGGGCCACCGGCGCTGGCGATCATTCCGCCAACGTTAAGCCAAGAGGCTCGGCTCACTTCTCGGCGCAGGAGTTCAGTATCGGCGTCATCGCCTTCACATGCTCGTCGATCCACCCGAGCACTTTCCCCGCGACAACGTCGCGCTCAGGCAGATGCCACCAGTGCTCGTTGACGAGTTCGACGGTCTCGACCACTGCCTTCAGGACTGGCGGCTCCGGATTGCACGGTTCGCAAATGCTTTCCATCGCGGTGCTGCTAGCGCCTTGAACGAGCGCTCTCCTCCAAGCGAAAGCGCCATGGCGTCCGCGGGAAGATATGGCACGGTCGACAGTAGGTCGTAGATTGGTGAAAGGGCCGGCTTAAAGCCGTTTCCGCGATAGATCAACGACCAGTTCTTCAGGTGCATGTCGCCATTGCCGGTGATGACAGTCAGCGCCAAGCGGCGGACGAATTCGAGAGCCGCCGTAGTCAAGACGGCCACGCCAAGAGCCGAGGCTATGTCATGGTAAGCGGCTCCCTCATATTTGCGCGAGGGATAGACACCGAAGACCTGAGCGAAATCCTCGATGTGTATCCTCTCGCCATCGGCGCCGCGATCGAAGCGTTTGACGAGAAGGACCTTGCCCTACGACAGCGTGTTGAATTCTTCGGGAAAGCCCTCAAAATCGGACTTCTCGACCAGTTCGCATTCGGGAACCTCCATGCCGATTGCTGCGGCCAGTGCCAGGTTGGCGAATTCGTTCTCCGAAACGCCCGGAAACACCGTTGAAGAAAACTTGGCGATGTACCGGCCTTGCTCGTCGTCCATCGGCAAGGTAAGGCCCCCGCCTTTTCCAGTTTCCATTCTGACCGACAGCTTCATCTGCACGCCGGCAAGTGAGAACCGTGCCTTGGGCTCATCCTTTGAAGCATCCTGCGAAACCGCTATCGCGCCGTCACTTGGCAACGCCCGTACGGCTCCCGGCAGATCGGCGCCCAGCGCCGCTAAGAGATCGAAATCATTGCCTGGCCGGACATTGCCTTCGTGGTGCTTTTCCATCGCCTCGCGTAGCTTCTCCTCCGGTAGGAGGTTCGCGAAAAAGGCCGGCAAGGCGCCCGCCAGAGGCTTCGGTCCTTTCCGCAATCCTCCGGTCGCTGCCCGGAACGACAGGCTGAAAACCGGAAAGCCGCCCGTCGCGCGGTAGGCCTCATCGAAGTTGAATGCATTGAAATCGCCCGGCGTCCTAACGATTGTGCCGATCTTCAGTGCGTTCAAGAGCACGTCCAGCGACGGGATCGTCTTAGGTGCGTGAAAGACTGGAGCCATGATCGTCATCGTCAGATTGAGGAACAAAGGCGGGCAGGTCGTCATCATCATGCGGACGCAACAGAGCCTGGACAGCCGGCACCATGACTTGCGGAACCAGCATCATTTCCAGACCGAGCGCGCGAGCGACATTCATGAGCGTCGTCGCACGCGCCGCCGCGGCCCCCTTTTCGATGTCGCGATAGCGGGGACGGGATATACCCGCCAAACCAGCGACCTGCTGCTGCGTCATGGCAGCGCCCTGCCTCACCTGCCTGAAAAGCCCACCGATTTCGCGCAGAATTTCCGATTCAGATTCCACCATTACCTATACGATTCATTCCAATGCCCCCATTGATATGCAAAGGTATCTCATCCGGCGAGCAAGTTAATTTAATGATCTGTTCGCGTATCATATATGAAGATAATGATATCCAAAGAGATCAGTCCTTCATTCGAGGATCTCCCAGGCTTTAGCGCAGCACATCGAACGGCGTTCCTCCGAGAACAGCTGCCATGGCCACCGCCACTTCAGCGAATGGCTAGTTTAACCTCAGCGCCGATGCGCCCGACGGTGGCCCTATGAATGCGAAAGAGACGCGACCCCGGCATCAACCGGCGGGCAGATGCGCCGAAGGCACCAAGCGCGCCTGACTCAACGCCGCCAGATCAGCCGAGCCGGTGCAGAAGCAGGCGACGGCCAACTGGCGGATGACGATCTCGAAATGCGCGACAACCGCCTCGGTGGATACCGTAGCCGCGCGCAGCACGCCGGCCGCCTGCCCGACGATGTCCGCGCCCAGGCGGATAGCCTTGGCCACGTCAACGCCGTCGCGGATCCCGCCCGACGCGATCAGCTTCACCGTTGGCAGCGCCCGACGTACCGCCTGCACGCTGGCCGGGGTCGGAATCCCCCAATCGGCGAACGCCATCGCCACTGCACGGTCCGCTGCATCGCGGGCGCGCTCGCCCTCCACCGCGGCCCAACTGGTGCCGCCGGCGCCGGCGGCATCGATCACCGCCACGCCCGCCTCGACGAGCGCACAGGCCACCGAGGCGGACAGGCCCGACCCCACTTCCTTGGCCACGATCGGCACGCCCACCCTGCGCGCGGCGCGAGCGATCTGCGCCAGGACGCCGCGCCAGTCGCGGTCGCCCTCCGGCTGTACCGCTTCCTGCAGCGGATTGAGGTGGACGATGAGACCATCGGCCTCCAGCGCATCCACCGCCCGGCGCGCCAGGTCCAGGCCGTCGGCCTCGCGCAGTTGCGCGGCGCCGATATTGGCCAGCAAGGGAATGTCTGGGGCTAGGCGGCGCAGCGCGCGCGTCAGCCCCTGGGAGTTGCGGGATTGCAGGCTCACGCGCTGCGAACCGACGCACATGGCGATCCCCAAGGCTTGCGCTGCCTCGCTCAGATGCCGGTTGATGACCTCGGCGCGTGGCATGCCGCCGGTCATGGAGCTGATCAGCAGCGGCGCGCGCATGGTCTTGCCCAGCAGCGAGGCGCGCAGGTCGATCTGCGTCAGGTCCAAATCGGGCAATGCGCAGTGTTCGAAACGGATGTACTCCCAGCCGGCGGCGACCGTGGCCGGCGCCGTTCGCCGATCCAGCACGATGTCCAGATGGTCGTCCTTGCGCCGGCTCAGGGCGGTGTCGCTCATGCTCGCTCCATCCGTCGCATCGGGCGACGGCGTTGCGTCGGATCGGACCGACGGCAGCGCGCGCACGCCGCCGCCTCCCCCCGCAGCGTCGCTGCGGTAGCGGCTGGTCGAGGTCTGGTAGTACTGCGCGCGGATGGTCGCCATGGCCTCGATCAACGGTCCCCAGGGCGCGGGAAAGCGTTCTTCCGCCATCACCCGGTGCAGCATGCGCGTATGGCCGGCCAGCTCGTCGTTGAGGAACTCCACCACAGGCATAGCCGGATAGCGCTGCAGCAGCAGGATCGCCGCGTTGTCGGCCTCGCTAGCCGACCTGTCTTTGTCGCGTCCATGCAGATCGTTCTGCAGGCGCCCTATCGCGGAGATGAGCCGCAGGACCTGGCGAAATGCCGGACGCGCGCGCAAGGTCGCCATGTCCAGCCCCCACAGCAACGACAGGCAACAGAACACGTTCGTGTAGGCGATCGAATCGATGCCGTTGTGCAGGTACTCGGCGTAGGACCAGCGTTCCGCCCCTGCCGCCTGCGCGTGTCCGGCGCGCAGCGCCGCGCAGTAGCACCGGGTATCGTCGAGAAGCTGAGCATAGTCGCGACGATCGTAGGCGAGCGCGGCCAGCGAAGCGCGCAGCACAGCGCAGCCATCGAATCCGGGAAGCGCGCACGGCACGCCCTGCCCCAGCGCCTGCTCCACCGCCGCGAGCTGCTCCGGCGCGATCAGGCCAAGGTCGTTGCAATCGTCGAGCCAGAACAGCAGCGCCAGTTCGCGATAGAACGCCACGATCAGCGTTTCGTCCTGCGGATCGCGGCCGGTGCGGGCGCTGGTGTCGCGCAGGCCCGGGTGGATGCACTGCAGGATGTACTGGCCGCCCCTGACCGCTTCCACGGCATGCTCGTCGGCGAACCCGGTCAGGGAACGTCCCCACTCCAGCACCTGCTGCAGCGCGCGTTCGGTCTGGATCATGCCGCCGCTCCTGCTCCCTCGACTAGGACGCGCCGCCCCCAACAAAGCGCCAGCCACAACCCGGCGAGTTCGGCCACGCGCACCACCCGGGTGGGGCAATACAGTTCCTTGCCGATCCACAGCGGCGTCTGCGGCAATGCATGCGCGGCGTGGCGGGCGAGCATCCACTCCAGCGCACGCGCCACCGCCTGCGCGATGCGCCGGCGCCCTGTCGGCTCTTCGCTCCCGTCCAACACGTGCAACGCGAACAGCGCATAGGCGGTTTCCTCGAATGTGGACGCGCGACCGGCGCCCCAGCCGCCGTCGTCGCGCTGCGCCTGCAGCAGCGCCGCCAGCGCGCGCTCGTCGTGCCACTGGGGCTTGCCTTGCGCCAGCGCAGCGACCGCATGCGCGGTGGGATAAAGCCACGAAACGTGCCATTTTTCGTTGTCCCATAGACCGTGCGGGTTGCGATTGGCCTCGACGTAGGCGCTGGTGCCGGCGGCGGGCTTTCCCAACAGTCGCAACGCATGCAGGGCATGGATGTTGGTCGACACCGAGGCATTGCGCTCGCCGGGGAAGGTGACGAACAGCTCGCCGATTTCGAAATGGCGCAACGCATCGACCGCCGGGTCGCGGCCTGCAAGGCGCAGGACGCACAACGCAACGGCGGTGTCGTCCGCATCGGCCGCGAAGTGCAAGGCCGGGCCCAGACCCCGCACGCCCAGCTGGGCGTCGAGCTCTGCGACGATCCCTTGCACCGCCTCGGCGAGCGCGGGATGCGCGAACAGCCCGGCCAGATGCAGGGTGTACAGCGACCAGCATGGCTCGAACACATTGATCGGCCAGACGTTGGGAACGACACCTTCGATGCCGCTGCGCGTCGCCCGCGATGCCGCCTGCAGATACGCGTCGGCGCACCCGACCTGCGGCGTGCTCCCCTGTGTCACGGCGCGCGCACGCCACGCGGCGGTGGCCGCCGGACTGATGCCGATGCTGCCGTCGTCATCCGGGCATGCGGTGGTCGGCGACGTCCCCCAGGCTTCCCAGGAGTGCAGCAACGGATGGCCGCTCGGCAACCTCCCCACCGCCCCCAGCTTGACCAGGCACGCTTGCCGCAACGGCAACAGCGCCGGGTGGCGCGGAAACGCCACGCCGCCCAGCAAGGATGCGGCCTCGCCGCATAACTGCGGCAGGATCAGCTCCGCGCCGATCGGCGCGTCTTCCGGCACCGCATGCAGGTAGGGATCGGGCTGGCGCTCGAGGAACCGGGTTGCAGCCTGGACTGCGTCGGCAGCGCCGGGAACAGGATCGGCACGCTGCAATGCCAGCAACGCCGCCCACGTGGGCGCATGGCGGAACAGCGGGAAGTCCGGGCTTCCCCATCCGCCATCGGCCTGTTGCTGCGCGATGAGCCACGCGTATGCGTCCTGCCGACCGGTGACGTTGCCGTGGAACTGCAGAGCTCGCGCCGTGTCGTAGACGGACGGACCGACGCTGCCGCCGTCGCTCATCTCGCTCAGCAGGTGGCGCAATTCGGAAAGGATCTGTTCGGACAGCGCGTTCACGCGGGATGTTCCTTCTGCAGACGGTTGGCGAGGACCAGGATCGGGCAACCGCTGCGATCGGCGCCGCGGACTCGGACAAAGAGCAGCATGCATCGCCCGCCGACCGGTCGCAGCAGCATAGGGCGAGTCCATGCGGACGGGCGCGCTCATGCGTATGGCGCGGACAGATACACGTTGGCCCGCTGCAGCATCTGCGCCAACCGTTCCGCACGCGGCCCCAGCGGGACGATGGCCTCCCCGGCGTCGCGCAACAAATCTAGCGCGAACTGGCGCGCTGCCTGCAGCCCCATGATCGACGCGCAAGTCGGCTTCTGCGCCGCCGCGTCCTTACCGGGGGTCTTGCCAAGCGTCGCGGTATCCGCTGTCGCGTCGAGAATGTCGTCGATCACCTGCAACGCCAGCCCGAAACAGGCGGTGTAGCGATCGAGCGCACCGTACAGCCCAGCGTGCGCGGCATCCTCCGCGATGGCGCATAGCGCGCCCATGCGAACGGACGCGCGCACTAGTGCTCCGCTCTTCATCCGGTGCATCGCCACGATCCTGTCCAGCTCGGCGTGCTTTCCGACCAGCGACAGATCCATGGCCTGCCCGCCTGCGGCACCCTCGGCGGACACCGCCTGCGCCAGTTCGCGCACGAGCGCGATACGGTTGTCGCCCGGCGCATCCAGGCTCGCCAGGGTCAGGAAGGCGTGCGCCTGCAGCGCATCGCCGACCAGGATCGCAGTGGCTTCGCCGAACTTGACGTGCACGGTCGGAAGGCCGCGGCGAAGCACGTCGTCGTCCATTGCGGGCAGGTCGTCGTGGACCAGGGTACAGGCGTGCATCATCTCGATGGCGGCGCCGACGTCGTCGAGCGTGTGCGCCGGCGTGTCGGCCAGTGCGCCGGCAGCCATACAGAGCAAGGCGCGGGTGCGCTTCCCGCCATTCAAGGTGGCGTAGCGCATCGCCGCCATCAGCTCGGTCTCACCGTCGTCTTCGGCGCAGAGAAGACGCGCCAGCGCCTGTTCGACCCGTTTTGCGCCGTCCTGCATCCAGATCTCCGGCAGCAGCCTGCCGGATGCGCCGCGCGCCTGCGCGCCCAATCCGCCGAGCGCGGAAACGCCAGTTCCGTGGTCGTGTAGCGTGGAACCGGTCTGCATGTCGTTCATGTCCTTGTACCTGACAGCAGACGGCCACGGCGAGCGGCGAGCCGATGCAGTGTTGCCGGCGTCGCACCGAGCGCGCGCGCCGAGTGCAGCAATGCCGCGCGTCGCCGGCGCCGCTGCCTCGCCACACGGGGTATGCGATGCCAGCTCACGAGAATCCGATGCGGATTTTCATGGAGGGTTGTGCTGTCGGGTAATAGCGCCGGCCTTTTTCGGCGTCGCTCAGCAACCGCGGCCGCACCCCGGCCTTGTGCATGGTCAGCGCCAAGGCGATGCTGAACTGCACCAGTTCCAGCCATACCAGGTGGTAGCCGATGCAGACGTGTGGGCCGCTGCCGAACTGCAGCATGTCCACCGGCCCGATCGGCCCCGTGCGTTGCAGCCACCGCGCCAGGCGGAACTGATCAGGCGCCTCGTGCAGCAGCGCCGAGGTCGAGAAATGCAGCAGCGGGATGCATAGACTTGTGCCCGCGGGAATGCGCCGCTGGCCGAGTTGTAATTCCTGCGTCGCGCGACGCGGTACGAGCGAGGACGCCGGATGCATGCGCAGCGTCTCGCGGAACAGCGCCTCGGCAACCGGATACTGCGCCAGGTCCGCGTGCCGGGTCGGCACCGCGCCCACGCGTTGCGCCTCCTCGACCAGGGCGTCCCACAGCTCGGGCTGCCGCGCCAGCTCGATCACCATCCAGGCCATAGTCGAGGCGGTGGTCTCGTGACCGGCAAGCAGCAGCAAGCGGATATTGGCGACCAGGACGTCATCGGAGAGCGCATCGTCGCTGCGATCGAAGGCGCTCACCATGTCGTTGATCAACCCGGTGCGCGCGGCATGCGCGCGCGCGTCGCGGATGAACTGGCGTGACTGCGCGTCGATCCAGTCGCGGGCGGCGCGGCCGCGCCGCAAGGGCGTTCCGGGCAGGTCGACCGGGGGCGCGACGATCAACTGCAGCAGTTGCCGGTACTTGCGATGCCATTCCGGCAGGTCTTGGGCGGGGATGCCCATGAGACTAAAGGTGAGCTTGAGCATCAGGTCGCCGGTTTCGGGCAGGATAGTTACTTCACCGCGATGGCGCCACGCCTGCACCCGCGCCCGGATGACGGGCTCGAACAGCTCGCCAATGCCGGCCTCGGTCAGCCCCCTGGGCAGGAACGCCGCCTTGATCCCATCGCGCGCCTGCCGGTGCGCGCTACCGTTCAAAGTGACCAACGTTCCGCCAAGGATTTCGGGCGCGATCTCTGCGATCAGCGCCGAGGACACGTGCTTGTGCCGGAGCAATGCGATCACATCCGGATCCAGGCAGGTCATCAGGTGTCCGGCACGACCGAAGTCCAGCCAGAAGTGACTGCCCAGCGTCCGTTCCGCGCGCTGCAGCAGGCGCGGCAGGTCGCAGACTATGGCGGGAAGATGCCCGACCAGGGGGAAAGCGCCGGGCATGACCGGGATGTCGTATCGCAGCCGGCGCCGACGGTTGAGCGGGTTGAGCAGCATGTCTATCACCTCCCTGGCGCAGCGTCCGCTTCGGCGGTGTCGCCGGCTGGCCGCGCGGCGCGGCTGTTGCCACCATCGGCATATGTCGGCACATGCGTCAGCATGCCGCCGTCGATGCACACGACTTGGCCGGTGATGAACGCAGCATCGTCGGAGAGCAGGAACGTCACCAGCGCGGCGACGTCCTCGGGGCGGCCGACGCGCGGCAGGAGCTGGTGCCGGCGTAGATGCCGTTGCATGCACTCGTCCAGCTTGGCGAGGAGACGCTCGGTCATGATAAGACCCGGCGCAACCGCGTTGCAGCGGATCTGCGAGTGACCGTACTGGGTGGCGAGCGAGGCCGACAGCATGTTCATCGCCGCCTTCGAGGCGGCGTAGGACGTCTGCGCGGTATCACCGCTGAGCCCCTGGCACGACGACATGTTGACGATCGCGCCACCGCCACGGGCGATCATCCGTGGGATGGCCTGCCGGCAGCAGAGCAGCGTGCCACGCAGATTGGTCGCGATCGTCTCATCCCAAACCGCCAGGTCCAGGTCGAGGATCGCGCGGTCGCGCGGGGTCAGATGCATGGCGCTCGCGTTGTTCACCAGCAGGTCGACCCCACCAAAGTGCCGCTCCGCCGTCTCGAACAGCGCTGCCACCGCCTGCGCATCGGCGATATCCATGGCTAGGGGCAGCGCGTGGCCCGCTTCGGCCGCGATCCGCGCGGTGCAGGCGACGGCAGCCGAGCCATCAATGTCGGCCACCACCACTCGGCCCCCCTCCCGCGCGATGGCGAGGGCGCATGCCTTGCCGATGCCCGCGCCAGCGCCGGTCACCACGGCAACCTTGCCCTCAAACCGTCCCATCGTGTGCTCCCTGATCATGTTGGTCTTTCGCAGCATGCCGCCCGACCTCGCCGGAGAGGGCGCCGGATCCGCGCTGGCGGGCTCGCCATCGCCAGCGTCGCTTTCGATGACCCGAATGGCGGCGACCGGGCACTGGCGGGCCGCGAGCCGCACGGCAGCGTGCAGCGCGTGCGGGACCGTCGCCACGCACACTTCCGCCACGCCGTCCGGTTCGCGCTGGCGAAAGGTGCCCGGCAGCGTCAGCACGCACTGCCCGGTGGTTCCGCACAGATCCTGGTCGACCACGACGCGCATCTCAGCCCCCCTGCGCATGCAGCCGCACCGGCAGCGCGCGGAATGTCCTAAGGAACGCGGAGGGCTCCCGGGTCGGCTGTTCGGCCAGTACGAGCGTGGGGAAGCGCGCCTCGATCCGCGGCAGGCTCTCGGCCAACTGCACCCGGGCCAGTTGCGCACCGAGACAGAAGTGGATGCCGTGGCCGAAGCTCAGCATGACCTTCCCGTCGGTCGACATGCCAGGACTGGTGCCGTAGAACCGCGCGGGATCGAAGCGGTCGGGATCGGCGAAGGCGTCCGGGTCGCGATTGCCGGCCGCGATCAGCACGCGCACGTCCGCGTTCTTCGGGATCATCACGCCGCCCAGTTTGATGTCGCGCTGGGCGATACGCGGAATGGAGCTGAACATGGCGGGCGCGTCGCAGCGCAGGACTTCTTCGACGAATGCCTTCACCCCCACGGCGTCTCCCTGCAGCCAGTGCCGCTGTTCGGGATACGCCAGCATCGCCAGGACCGCATGGTCGATGGCCGCAGCAGTGGTGGCGAAGCCGCCCAGCAGCATGCCCCACAGCATGCTGATCAACTCCGCATCGGACAGCGTGTCGGCGTCGTCGTCGTGTGCGCCGACCAGCATCGACACGATGTCGTGGCGGGGATCGGTGCGCTTGCGCTGTATGAGGTCGCCGAAGTAGGCCTGCACCCTGGCGCTGGCCCCGTCCGCCGCGGCGAGCTGGGGATCGCTGGCGTGCGGGCTCAGGCCTTCCAGAATGGCGCCGATGCCGGCGGCGAGCCCGAACATGTCGTCCTGGGGCATGCCGAACAGTTCGGCGAAAACCAGCATGGGCAAGGCCAGCGCGAATTCGCGATGCAGGTCCACCGCCTCCCCGCGCTCCAGCGCGGGCGCCATGCCGTCCAGGCGCGCTGCGACAATGCGCGCGATGCTCGGCCGCAGGTTGTCGATCTGGCGCATAGTGAAATCGCGCGAGATCAGCCGGCGCAGACGCGTATGCGTTGGAGGTTCCTTCATCGCTAAAGTGGACGCCAGCAAACTGAGCGACAGGCTGGTCGCCGCACGCGGGAAATAGCGCGCCAGTTCGCCCGGCGCCGGTCCCCGAAACGCATCGCCCGTGGCTTTGAGCGCCCAGTAGATGTCGGCGTGGCGGCTCAACAGAAAGAGGCCCGACGCCGCGCGATGCACCGGATCGTGCTCGCGCAACCACCGCATGAACGGATACGGGTCGTGGATGCACGCTGGCGACGCCAGTTCGGCGAAGGCGTCCCGGCATACTGCCGTGGTTTCTTGCACGTCCATCTTGGTTACCTGTTGGCTGGTGATCTGACCGGCGCCCGCCAGGCGCGCCGGTAAATTGCGGAGAAGATCGCGATTCCCGGCGGCGTCCGCGCATCACCAGAGCACCGGGAACTCCTCGAACCCGCCAGTGATGATCTCCTTGCGCAACTTCAGTTCTTCGGGCGCCACCGCCAGGCGCAGCGCGGGAAAGCGCTGGAAGATCGAACCGAACACTACCTTGAGTTCCAGCCTGGCCAGCGCCGCGCCGATGCAGTTGTGCGGCCCGTAGGAGAACGCCAGGTGCGGGTTTTCCTCGCGTCCGATGTCGAAGATTTCCGGGTCGTCGAAATGGCGCGGATCGAACGACGTCGCCGGCAGACCGACAAGCACCTTGCTCTCCGCAGGAATATGCACGCCCGCGATGCTCACGTCGGTCCTCGGATAGCGCATGATGCCGTCCCAGCCCGCGCCCGGCGGGTACATGCGCAGGATTTCCTCCACCGCCTTGTCCACCAGGGATGGATCGCCGACCAAGCGTTCGCGCTGTTGCGGATGGCGGAACATGGCCAGCAGGCCGAATTCGATCTGCGCGACGGTGCTCTCGTGCCCCGCCACCAGCATGCCCGCCGCCAGGCCGATCGCCTCTTCCTCGGTCGCCTTGCCCTGGTCGACCGCCGCGAGCAGATCAGTCAGCAGGTTGTCGCCCGGATGCTGGCGCTTGTCCCGCATCTTGCCGCGAATGTAGGCGCGCAGTTCTTCCCAGGCTAGGCGCGACGCGCTGCGCGGGCCGCTTTCGTGCTGGTGCGTCATCACCTCGTCGGACAGCCCGGCGAAAAAGGCGTGATCCTCGTAGAGCACGCCCATCAGCGCGCAGATGACCATGGCCGGAAGCGGAAAGGCGAGGTGACGCCGCAGGTCGGCGGGCTGGGGCTGGGCCGCCAGCGTCTCGAACAACTCCGCGGCGAACGCCTCGACCTGCTGCGCGAGCAGCTTCAACCTGCGGTTGCTCAAGGCCGGCGCCACGATCGTGCGTAACCGGGCGTGCTCGCCCCCCTCGTGCGAGACCAGCCACCCCGGCGAACCGAGCATCACCGAATCCGGCGTGAATGCCTCCGGCGGCATTCCCGCGGGCCGGAACGCCGCGTCGGACAGCACCGCCTTGGCTTCGTCGTACCCTGTCACCCACCAGCCTTCTTGCCCGGACGGGAAGTGCACGCGGTGGATCGGACCGTTGGCGCGTAGCGCTAACATCTCGGGCGAGGGCTCGATGTGATCGACGCGCCACATCGGCAGCGCCGGCAAGGGTTGTTCGGACATGGTGGCACTTCACTCTCTAAGCGATGGAAGGGCGGAGGTGACCGGCAGGCGCTGCGGGCAGCCAATGACGTAAGACAGCATGTAGACGAAGTCCTCCGCGGCGGTAGCCCGCGTGTAACTGTCTAGGCATACCGCGCGGCGAGATGCAGAACTTTATCCTGCGCCTTCGAGTTCAGGATCAGGCGAGTGGTGGGCCTTTGAGTCGCAGCCGGCCATCAGGATTTCCCGCACAAGGGTCGACAAGGGCGGCGAGCCTGTTTGGTAGGGGGCGGTTTCGCCGAGGCGCCTTCCCATAGAATGCTATCTGACGCGGATTTGACATTTGCTTTTCTTTCTCCGTTCATCGATCGCGGTGTCATCCACGAAATGAAGGTCGGTCGGCGGCTCCCGAAGGAGCTTCAAAACTCGTGCCAATCTGGCCGACCCAGCATAAGCAAAAAAAATTGTGATTGCTTTTCAGTGGATTAGCCTGAGGCCAAAGAAGAGCTCGGCGAAATAGACCGGTGTCGCGGACCAACAAAGGCGACAGAACAGTGTCGGATAGTACGCCTCGGCGACCTTTTGGTCAGGCTTGCGACATTCTGGTCCAGTTTCGAACATAAGAGGGTTGCAAACAGGACACGCTTGGAGAATTCGATCCTCACGGAACCAGGGCGCTTGCCGAAGAGCGTGCGCTCATGGTTGCTGCCACAGGCGTGTGTTCGCAATAGCCGTGCCTGCGCACGCAAGAACACGCTAGCGGCATACGCTACGCAATCGCTGCAGTTCCCGCCGGTGCGAGGTAGTGCATCGGCTCGGCTGCGTTCGTCTTTGCCCAGCTGGGGCGGAAGCGCCGAACATCCGCACCATACAGCACCGTTGTTGAGTGTCGTGACTAGGCGGTTATAGCGCGCGCCCGATCTTGGCGAAGACACCGCCTCCGAGAAAAAGGGGGCGGTCCAAAAGCATGTCTAGTTGAAATGGCACGCCGCTTGCTGCTCCTGGTTAGAGCCCATCAAATCACGATGAAAGCGACTTGCGCCATGCCCGACACACGAAGCTCTAGACGGTGGCCTGAAGACACAGTGCCCGTTCCCGCTGAACATCGGTACATCGTCTGCTTCGGAAGTCCGTGCTCGGTAGCCCCTTTGCGCACGGCTGGTCCGATGCCGGCATGCCAACACATGGCGCTCGCGCAATTGCCGTTTACCGGTTGCGATCAGCATGTGAGTGCCCAAGAGCCCCATGAAAGAGCCCCCGAAGCCATGGTCGGCGGCTCACTGGCAAATATCGACGATACGCCGAACCAGCTCAGTAACCCGGGTCTCTTGCGTGAAGTCACATCTGAGGCCGCCACACGCTTCCGATACTGGCTACTTCGGGCCCGCTATCACTTTTTCCCGGGCACGAGCGCGAGTGATCGATGCCGCTTCCGGCGCCATAGCCGTGGAAAGATTGCCCAAGCGGCTCGACAGCCTCCACTCGCTCAGATCGATGGCGTTCGGGTGACGAAGACCAGCAGCCAAGACGTTCCCCTACATCGGGATGGAAAACCGAGGTTGCGAGCCGCGAGGGCCTCATTTTTCATGCCCGGCAGACGAGCCTTTGCTCGGTATTGCGCCAGCGTCTGCCGGACTCCAGCGCGCCAGTTTTTTCTTGAGGAGCAAGTTGATGACCGTTCAAAAGAAGGTTCCCTTCGTCACCTTTCTCACGCGTGTTCGCGATGAGTCAGTCCAGGGCCCAAATCCATATCGCTGGGAAGAAAAGACATCTGACGACTACTTTGCCGGCAAGCGCGTCATCCTGTTCTCGCTGCCTGGCGCCTTCACTCCGACCTGCTCGACCTACCAACTGCCCAATTTCGAAGACCTCTATGATGAGTTTGAGAAGGAGGGAATTGCCGCGATTTACTGCGTCTCCGTCAACGATGCCTTCGTCATGAATGCGTGGGGGAAGTCCTTGGGCTTGCAGAAGGTCGAGCTCATCCCCGATGGCTCAGGCGAGTTCACACGCAAGATGGGCATGCTGGTCGCCAAGGACAATCTCGGCTTCGGGATGCGCTCCTGGCGCTACGCCGCCCTGATAAACAATGGCGTGGTGGAGCAGTGGTTCGAGGAGGAAGGTTTCTCCGACAACTGCGAGGCCGACCCCTATGGCGTCTCATCGCCGCAAAACGTTCTCGAAACGCTGAAGGCCGCCGCATGACCTAGAAAACGTCTCCTCCCTGGTGCCATTACCCACCCCAAGAAGCTCCTCGACAGGATGTCGCGCTCACCATGCAATCCTCAGCAAGCCTACTTCAGCGCCAGAAGCAATCCATGGTCACATCGCCTCAACTCATTGAGTCGATTCGCTTGCTGCAACTGGCGCATACTGAACTGCATCAGTTCGTGGAGCAGGAAATCGAGAAGAACCCGCTCTTGGAATCTGCGTCAAACGATGACGGGTCTTTTGGCGACGTTTCGATTTCGGGAGCGGATCAGCCTATCGGCCCGCGTGCAAACGCCGTTGACGGACCGACCGGGGCCGGGTCACTCCGCAAGAAGACCAACAACGCGTCGGGTGATGGCCCTTCCCTCGACGAGTTTGCCACCCTCGCCGAAACATTGCACGACCATGTCGCTGGTCAGATCGCCCTCACCGCGTTCACACCAAAGGAGCGGCTGATCGCTGACCAGCTTGCCGCCGATCTGGATGACACTGGCTATCTTCAGACCAACCTTTTGGATCTTGCCGAGAGCCTGAGTGTCCAGGAGGCTGACGTTGAACGGGTTCTCGGAACCTTGCAGCACTTTGATCCACCGGGAATTTTTGCGCGAACTCTCGAAGAATGCCTCGAGCTCCAGTTGCGCCAGCGAGACCGGTTCGACCCGGCAATGGCAGCTTTGGTTGCCAATCTTAAAATGCTTGGGCGACGCGATTTCCAGGCACTGAAGCAGCATTGCGGTGTCGATGAAGACGACCTTCTCGACATGTACCATGAGATTCTTGCGCTCGATCCCAAGCCTGGAAACCGGTTCCAGTCCGGTCCGTTGGAATCCATCATACCAGACGTCTGGGTCATGCCCTCGCCGGAAGGCGGATGGAAGATCGAACTTGATCCGGCCACACTGCCCAAGGTGCTGATCAACCGAGCCTACTATGCCGAAGTCTCGCGTCACACCGTCCAAAATTCGAAAGATCAAGCATTTCTCAACGAATGCTTGGAGACAGCGAACTGGCTGATACGCAGCCTCGATCAGCGCGCCAACACGATTCTTAAGGTTGCGACTGAAATCGTGCGCCAGCAGGATGCCTTTTTGGAACATGGCGTCGCCCACCTGCGGCCTCTCAATCTCAGAACCGTCGCTGACGCGATCGGCGTGCACGAGTCGACGGTAAGCCGGGTGACCTCGAACAAGTACATGCTTACCCCGCGCGGAGTCTTTGAACTGAAGTATTTTTTCACCGTCGCGATCGCGTCCTGCCAAGGCGGCGATGCGCACTCCGCCGAAGCTGTCCGCCATCGGATCAAAGCGATGATTGCCGCAGAATCTCTCGGCGACGTGCTTTCCGACGATGACATCGCTGTCCGGCTGAAGGAAACCGGCATCGATGTTGCGCGCCGCACCGTCACAAAATATCGCGAAGCAATGAACATCCCCTCCTCCGTGCAACGCCGCCGCGAAATGCGCTTGTGTCTTTAATGTGGGTCAACGCAGCCAACCTCATGTTGCAGTGCATCCAAAGTGGAGACTTCGTTCATGACCCGATCCGCGGCAGGCGTCATGACGCTGTTCTGCACGACCCAGAAAAGCCCGACCCACCGTCTGATCCCGCATGGGGTGCGGTCATTTCGCTTTCCTTGGGCACCTTCGGGCTGGTGACGGCAGAGTTTCTGCCTGTCAGCCTCCTCACGCCCCTCGCGCATGATCTCGGTGTCACCGAGGGTGCGGCTGGACAGGCGATGACGGCGACCGCTATCGTCGGGGCGATCTCGGCGCCGACGGTTGCCATCATCACAAAGCGCCTGGACCGCAGGATCGTCATGTGGGCGATGACGCTGCTGCTGATCCTGTCGGACGTTGTGGCGGCCGGCGCGTGGTCGCTGGCGGCACTCCTGACGGCACGCGTCGTGCTCGGCATAGCGCTCGGAGGCTTCTGGTCCATGTCGGCAGCACTGGCGATGCGGCTCGTTCCAAGCCACCTCCTGCCGCGCGCCATATCGATCATCCTCACCGGCGTTTCCGTCGCTTCCGTTTGCGCAGCTCCAATCGGCGCTTATGTCGGCGATATCTGGGGATGGCGAAGCGCCTTCATGATCGCCGCAGTCGTCGGCGCCGCTACACTGCTGGTGCAACTCATAACCATTCCGAGGCTGCCTCCGGTTGGAGTGGCTAGCTTCCGCAGCCTGCTGGATGTGGCCAAGATTCCGATGATCAAGGTCGCGCTTTTGGTCGTCCTGCTGGTCGCTTCCGGCCACTTCGCCGGCTTCACCTATATCCGCGCCTTCCTCGAGAAGGTTCCCGCGCTGGATGTCAAGACGATCTCGCTTGTGTTGCTTGCTTTTGGCATCGGCGGATTCTTCGGCAATTTGGCCGGCGGGCTGCTGGCCGAGTACAGTCTCAAGGCAGTCGCGGCCCTTGCACCGCTGCTCATAGCGATAGCCGCTGTTTCGCTGCTGACGGCGGGAGCATCGGCCTCGGCCTCGGCGGTTGCGGTTGCCGCGTGGGGCTTTGCCTTCGGCGCAGTGCCGGTGGGATTGCAGACGTGGATGGTATGGCGCGCCGCTCCCGAGCAGGCCGAAAGCGCCGGTGTGCTGATGGTCGTAGCGTTCCAAGTGGCAATCGCAGCCGGCGCGATTTTCGGCGGACTATTGGTGGACAATGCCGGGATTACCAGTGCCATTGCCTACAGTGCTGTTGCCACGTTCCTCGCCGCCCTGACAGTGTTCCTGCTCGGCCCGAAGCGCGAGACCTAGATCGCCTGACAGAAGAGGCCTCAGCAGCGCAGCGGGACGAGAGATGCAATCGCATGCACGGCGCGGCGCGATCCTCCGCAGGATTACTTTGGCGGTTGCAGGCTTCGTTTTCGCTGAGCGTATAGGCCGACTGGATCGCCGCCGCGGCAGCCTGTTCCGTGTCGGCCTCCGATCTCGCATGGACCAGCGCCAGCGCCTCGCCGGCTTCACCTCCGGGCCATGGCGACCTTCGCCGCCAGACAGGCGAACCTCGCCGGCACCGGTTTCCATTTGGCGACGATGAGCGCTGCCAGCGCGATGGAATCCTTGCTGGCGGTCATATCCTTCACGAAGCCGGCATTCTGGGCGAGCGACAGCTACGCGCCGGCCATGCCCGTCCGAACGCCGGTGAAGATGCCGCACGATAGCGCAGCCAGGTCACCGAAATGCCAGTGGTCTCAACGGCGGCCGGATTTTCGCCGACCGCGCGAAGTCCTAGGCCGAGCGGGTGCTAAACAGCACCAACCAGGTAGATGGCACCATCAGGGACGCGACATAGACCAGCAGCGAATGGCCCGTAGATCAGCTCGGGATAGACTGGCCCGAGCACCGGCACGCCGCGCACCGCTTCGGCGCTAGGCACAACGATCGAATCGCGAGTCTTCAGAGAGCGACGGCGCGCGCCCTGCTGGAACCAGGCCTGGCGAGAATGATGGTGGAGCCGGCAGCAATGAAATTGATGGCGACGCCGAAGACAATCTGGCCGCCGCGATGGGTGATCCAGGCGAAACCGTGCACCAGCGCGAAAAATCCACGGCGGTGGCTACGGCGGCGCCCAGGCCGAGCCTGTAACCGCGGCCGCCGAGGCGCCGCAAAGGCGCCGGCCAGCATCTTGCCCTCGATCCCGGTGTCGAAGACGCCGGCCCGCTCCGAATAGAGCCGGGCCAGGCAGGCGAGCAGCAACGGCCCGGAGAACACCAGTTGCTCGGCGGCGATGGTGCGGGTCGGGTCCTGCACCGCCATGATGACGGCGTCCGCCGAAGCGAGCATCGCGAGCAATCGGACAGCAGGCACAGCATTCAAATCCTCGAAGGCGTCCGTCGACATTAGACAAGAGACATATGGCGCGGCGCGAGCGCTGGGGCTGTACGACTGACGAAAGCGGCTCTCAATCCGAGGCGATGCCGTTCTTGATCCGTGTGAGGCGGCTTTCGCCTTCCTCCGGGCCGAAGCAGTTTTCGAAGTCATTGCATTCCCGGCAACTGGGCGCGCTGCACAGCGAAAAACCTTCGACCTCGCAGAGCTTGCGGTAAAAGTATTTCTTCCATTTCATGTTTTGGGTGTTGCCGGCCGCCAGCGTCGGAAAATGCGAGGCGAGCAGGCGGCCGAGGTCGGTTCGATTAAAAAGGCCAAGGTCCTGCCAGAGATGGTCATTGCGCATGGCACGCCGGGCGATGATCTTGGCGAAGCGAGCGCTCGCCGGGTCGCCCGGCCGGGCATGCGCCAGCAGCAGTCCGCGCAGAAGTTCTTCCTCCAGGTCCGGCTCGGGCTCGCTCACCTCTTCCAAGGCAAACGCGGTGATAGGAATAGCAGGGAAACAGCGGGCCAGGACATCGCGCAGCTCGGCGCGCGAAAGGCCGGTTGCCTGCGTCGCCGTCGCCTCGCCGGCCTCGATCTCCTCGAGCGCACGTGAAAGCACACAGGCAAGCACATGCTGGTCGAACCTCCTCTCCAGCTCGATCTGCGGCCATCGGCCGGTGCTGAGCCGGGCATAGTGTTGGGCAAATATGGTGCCGTTCTCCTGGTTTGTCCTATCAAGTCATGCAGCGACCCGGCCGGCCGCAACATGGGTTGGGCAGTTCTTCGGGTAGAGGCAGTCGCGGATCGTCTCGCGGTCGAGTAGTGCGGTAATTTTCGTCTGGTCCATCGGCTCTGTCTGTGATTGGAAGAGGTGTGTCGCGAACCCCCGCCGTGCCGTTTGCGCCTCATGGGGAACACCTCGGCGCCGGAAGTGCCCCCGCGGAGTTGGACGTGGACCGTGCTGGCACAGAGGTCGCGTGCCGTCCTTTCCAGTGCGGCCACATGGTCGACCCCATTCAAGCCCGCCAGACTCTCGGTTGAATGACGTCTGATTCAAAGCGTCAGCGGGTGAGTTCCAGCGCACGTTCAGGACAGCATCGCGCGCCTCGCGATGCAGGCAGCTCCTCCCCTTCCGCAACTTCAATGTCACCAGGCAGGATATAACCCTCGTCATCAAGCTTGAAGATGTCCGGCGCTTGCGCCGCGCATCGCGCGTGACCCTGGCATTTGGCATTTTGGACGATGATGCGCATGGCGCTGCCTCCATTCTCTGTGCCCCGGCTTGGGGCGGGGCCTAGGACCAGTCCAGGATCAAATTTTCGATCCCGAATACATGGCCGCCAGAGGTTATGGGTGCCGTACCCTGCTTGATCCTGAAAGCCGGGATGCGCGCCAGCCACTCCTCCAGGCCAACGACAATCTCCCGCCGGGCAAGGTGTGAGCCAAGGCAACGGTGGGGACCATAGCCAAAGGCGGCGTGGCGGTTGTCCTCCCGCTCCAAATCGATCGTGTTGGGGCATTCGAATTCCGCCGGGTCACGATTGGCAATCATCGTGGCGCAGGAAACATAGTCCCCCTTCCGGATCGGCGCGCCTTCGAAGTCGATATCTTTCGTTGCCACGCGGATCAACTGAACGGTCGGATAGACGCGCAGCAATTCTTCGGCCGCGAGCACGATCCGGTCCGGTTCGCTCCGAAGCAATTGCTGATCTTTGAGGTTGCGCGCGAGATAGGCCAAGTCAAAGCCTATAGCTGCTGCGACCGTGTCGAGCCCAGCGACGAAGACAAGCACGCCGATGCCGCGGACTTGGGTGTCCGTCAGCCGGCGGCCCTCGACCTGTGCCTGCACGATAAAGGTCATGAAATCGTCAACCGCCTCCTCGCGCCGCATGGCTGCAAGTTCGTCGATGAATGCCACGATCGTCCGGGCCGCCGCCGGGCGTTTCACATCGTCACCGTGAAGCAGATCTTTCCCCCAGCCGACAAATGTGTCGAGTCGGTCATCCGGCAGCCCCAGAAAGCGAAGGAAGATGCTCACCGCGAAAGGAAATGCAAAATCCTTTATGACGTCGCAGCTTGTGCCCGACGCGGCGATCCTTTCGATCAGCTCGACCGCCCGTTCGCGGACAGCCGGTTCCAAAGCCATCACCCGCTTTGGCGAAAGCAGCGGATTGAGTAGTGAGCGAAAAACGCCATGGGCAGGCGGATCCAGTTCAAGCGGGATCATCGGCCAGTTTTCGCCAAGCGCGGACGCGAAGATGCTGCGATGGCTCGAAAACGTTTCGGCGTCCTGCAGCACCCGGCGCTGATCACTGGCGCGAGTGATGACCCAGGTACCCCGCCCATCGCGCGTGTTGCAGGGCGAATAGAAGATCGGCGGCCCGGCATGTACGCAAGCGACGGCTGCTTGCGGATCCCCGTTGGGCGTCGGTGACATCCCTGGTGACGTAAACAGGCTGAAGTCCCTCACCATTTCGGGCGGGACATGATCTGGAACGGGGTTGGTCGCCATTTTGCTTTCTCTACATTGGCGTTCATGGCTCGATTGAGATTGCACCGCTGTTCATAAAGTCGATTTCCAGCATGGGTACATCTCTTGTCGGGCGCCTTCTAGATTCTGTCGCCCGATACAGTCCACCTGCACCAGCGCGGATGAGATCGGTTGCGAATTCAATCAGAAGGGGCATCTCCGCCGCGCTGCGGTCATGAAGCAAAGCCGCTGCTTATCCCCGTTAGGGTTGAGAGGCTGGTCAATCGCTCAGCTCCGTGACGCACTGCTGATGCCCTGCTGATGCCCTGCTGATCAAATTGTCAAAGCAAGTCGCGTGCCGGATAGGCGTACCCATGGCGCTGCACCAAGCGATGCCAGCCTGCACTGGGCCCGCCGCCGCTAAGTTGATGATCAGCTGTCCATCATTCTTGCGACAACGTCCGACAACCGACATCCACGGTTGGTTTTGTCGAGGCCGCGACATCGGGCTGTTCGACCTTGCTGCTGCACTGCCTTCCGGTCGACGAGCGAGGAGATCGCTCGCACGGCCCGGACTGAGCAACGACGCGATCCAGCGCAAGGATCGGGTGCGGTCCGACAAGACCCGGCGGCGCTTGCGCGCGATGATCGAAATTATCAACAAGGTCGAGCCGCGCTTCGGTTCGGCACTGATGGCGTATGCGTTATATCGCTCGGAGCCGCTGCAAGGATTTCCGGCTAGACGGTGATGCACTCGTGCGCAGCGGTCCGGCCGACGACGAGCTTGACTGTATCGCTGCGGTCAATTCCGGCGTGCACCCTGACCGCCGTATGCGCTACGACGGCAAGCTCTATCGCACATGGACCTATTATTTCCTCGCGAGCCGCTGTCGGAACGTGGTGCCGAGTCCTATGGCGGCCGGTTCAATCCGAGGGCCTGTCGGCTCTACCCATCCCTGTCGGTCGGACCGGGAACGCGTGGCAGACTCTCGGCCAGAAACCGCCAGTCGCTGCGCTCGCGTTCGCCTTCCTTGCGCGTGCCGAAGAACTGGATGATCATCTTGCCGTCGGCGCCATAGGCTTCAATGGACGTGACGTGACCGTCCCTCGTCGGCTTGCGCACGGCCCAGACCTCGCGGATGTGATGGGTCCTAAGATGCAGATGGAAGGTCTCGTCGAGCACATTGATCCGCGGCCCGATCTGCTTGACCGACTTGATCGGGCCGGAATGGATCTGGATGCAACCATGATTGCCGACAAAGCACATGATCGGCATCTCGTCTTCGGCCGCCTGTTGGAACAGGGCGCCAACGGCATCATTGTCGAGCAGCCAGGCGTAATCCTCGTCGGCCATACGCATCGCCTGGCAGCGGCTGAGCTTCAGTGCCTTCAACATATGGTAGAACTGATGCACGTCGCTCAGCCGGCTCCAGTGCTCGCGTAGGTCGTCGACCGTGGCGGCTTGGTCTGGACTCACTGCGTTATCGCGCGCCCCGCTCGCCTCGACCGATATGATCGGCTCCTGGTCGGAGGATGCGAGCTCTGCCGCCAGATTCTGATAGGCCTGCAGGTTCGAGGCGGGCCTGAGATGTACTTTGTGCATCGCCTCGCCGGTGGCATCAAAGAATTGCAGGCTGCGGCGGATCTCGGCTCCCTCGCGCTTCTCGACGGCGAAGCCATACGCCCACGCTTTCGGGAAGATGCGCAGGTCGATCTCGTCGCCGAGCACCATGGCATGCGGGTTGCCGGTGACCACTTTGTCGTAGACGCCGATCTTTTGGTGCACGGCACTTTGGTTGCGGGTGACCGCCATCACCTCGCCGACCGCTTCGAGGCCGGTCAGCAGATCATCGACGCGCGGCTCGATGCGCACCGCGCCGTGACCACAATGCGCTGCGACCAATTCGGCTTCCGAAATGCCCAATCGAGCGACGAGATCATGCTCCCGGATTTTCGGATTGTCTTCGCACGCCCGCCGGATTTCGTCCGGCGACGGTTTCTCGCGCTGGTCCATGTCTTACCCCTGCTTCCACCTACGTGTGAGGATCAGCTGCCCTGCCGGTGAATCTTCAGCCGATAGGGCGCGCCGTAATGCTCGACCCTGATCTGCTGCTGGCCCGTGAACAAAGTGTCGCTGGACAGCGTGCGCACGTCGTCGCACCCGCGCGAAAACCGGGGGTGCTATCGGAGCGGCGAGACCCGAGTGACACGTGCAGGCACATGCCGATGGAATCTCATCGAGCCGGTCGGTGGCCACCGGGCGGTGGTGAGCGATTGTGGGTGTTGTCGCAATCGGCCAATCGGTCATTCGGATGCCACGGGCGGCGCTGCTTCGCCAAACAAAGCGTGTCTGACCCAGTCCTGACATGTTGCTCCCTTGCTTTGCCGCATCGATCGCGAGGGCACCCACGACACGATTGTGGATCGGCAGTCTCTTGCCGCCTCGCCAGTGGAGCTTCAAAAACTGTGCCAATTGCGCCGAAGCAAGCTCAGAAGGAGTCTTCTGTAATGGTCATTGGTTTAATGTGAGTTCAGCCAACAACTCAGGCCCAACATCCCGCGTGGCGGACCCGACAAACCCGACAGTACGTGTCGGTTGGCCGACACCTTCGCAGCAATGGACTCACAAGAACCACCGCAGGGTCAGAGATGCCGCGCTGTATTGAAACATTTTTTCGCTTTGGCACGGTGCATGCAACGTGATGCGCAAGCAGGTCCCGGACTGAGGAGAATGGAGCCATGATTACGCTCACCGACAACGCTGTTGCCGCCATCAAGACTGCTCTTTCCCGCGCCAGCGAGCCGGCGGAAGGCTTTCGCATCATGGTCCAGGCCGGCGGCTGCGCCGGCTTCAAATACTTAATGGGCCTGGAGAGCGTGTCGCGCGAGGGCGACGCGATCACCGAGACAGATGGGATCAAGCTGTTCGTGGACGCGGGCTCCCAACCGCATGTCGCCGGCATGACCGTCGACTTCCTCACCGGGCTCGAATCTTCCGGCTTTGTCTTCGATAACCCCAACGCGCGCAAGAAGTGCGGCTGCGGCAAGTCCTTCAGTTGATCGCCCGAAGCGCCTGTGCGGGTCCATGAAGCGATTGCCGCCGACGGACTCATTTGCGGCAGAGGAGGCTTATATGGCCGGCACAACAGATGTCCCTGTCCTCAAGAACAAGGCAAGGTCGAAGCCGATCTTGGGACCGGCAATCGCTTCAGGTAGGATGCAAAGAACGTCGCCTCCCGAAACAGTTCGGTTCCTGGTGGCACCCAAGCTGCTGGCGGCCAAATCGCGCCGCTGCGCCAAATTCGGCTTATCGATAACGTTGTCGTGTTCGGGCGTCCTTACCTGCGGGCTGACGGCGGCGACTGCGGACTTGGCCATGCCGACGCCGATCCGGTCTACGTCAAACTCTCGGGCGTCCGCGCCGGCCGCCAGTTCGGGCCCATCATCATCAACGGCATACGCCAGAGGCTCAATGAGCCGGTCGCGCGCTCGCGTCATTCCGGTCAACTGAGGATCGCACATGAAACCTGTCTACCTCGACAACAACGCAACCACACGGGTCGATCCTGAGGTCGTGCAAGCGATGTTGCCGTTCTTTAGGGATCAATTCGGCAACCCTTCGTCGGCGCACGCTCTTGGCGCCTCAGTCAGTGCGGCGGTGAGAAAGGCGCGGAGGCAGTTGCAAGCTCTGATCGGGGCGGAGTTCGACGATGAGATCACCTTCACCTCGGGTGGGACAGAAAGCGACAATGCAGCGCTTCTTTCGGCGCTCGAGGCGGCGCCCAACCGAACCGAGATCGTTACGTCCGCGGTCGAGCATCCCGCCGTGCTGACGCTCTGCGCGCATCTTGAGAAGACCCGCCGCGTCAAGGTGCACAGGATCCCGGTGGATTGCCGTGGCCGGCTCGACCTCGACGCCTATATGGCCGTCCTCACCCCACAGGTGGCAATCGTCTCGATAATGTGGGCGAACAATGAGACTGGTGTGATCTTCCCCGTCGCCAGGCTTGCCGAGTTGGCCAAGGAAGTGGGCGCCCTTTTCCATACCGATGCTGTGCAGGCGGTCGGCAAGCTTCCGATGGACCTGAAGTCGACCGCAATCGACATGCTGTCGCTCTCCGGCCACAAGCTGCACGGGCCGAAAGGGATCGGCGCGCTTTTCGTAAAACGTGGCGTCAATTTCCACTCGCTGATCAAGGGGGGCCACCAAGAACACAACCGGCGTGCTGGCACCGAGAATACGCCCGGCATAGTCGGGCTCGGCATGGCGGCCGAACTCGCCTTGAAATTCATGGACGACGAGACCACACGGGTAAAGTCGCTCCGCGACCGTTTAGAGGACGGGATTCTCCAGCGCATCCCAAGCACCTGTGTCACTGGAGATCCCCTGGAACGGTTGCCCAACACCGCAAACATCTCCTTCGAACATATCGAAAGTGATGGAATTCCACTCCTCCTCAGCCGCGTGGGCATCGCGTGTTCCTCCGGCTCTGCCTGCACCTCCGGCTCTCTGGAACCGAGCCATGTCCTGAGCGCGATGAAAACGCCACACGCGGCAGTCCGCTTCTCCTTGGCGCGGGACAACGGCGAAGCGGACGTCGACCGGGTGCTCGAGGTCATGCCGGCAATCGTGGAGAAGCTGCGTGGCTTTCCCAGTTCTGGGCCGGGTAAGCGAAGCTCCGAAGACGTTCAATCCGGTCTATGCCTGAGCGGCAGCAGAACCGGCTACCGTTCATGACCCGTCATGTCTTTCTCAACGATACGACCTTGCGCGATGGCGAGCAGGCGCCCGGCGTCGCCTTTACCACGACGGAAAAGCTGGAGATCGCCGAGTCTCTTGCGGCGGCCGGCGTCACAGAGATCGAGATCGGCACGCCGGTCATGGGCGCCGACGAGATCGAAACAATTCGCGCCGTGGTCGCGCGGTGTCTCCCGGTTCGGCTCATGGCCTGGTGCCGGATGACGTCGCTGGATCTCGATGCAGCGATCGAGAGCGGCGTCCACGCCGTCAGTCTATCGCTGCCTGCGTCGGACATCCAACTTGCCGCCGAGCTCGGCCTCGATAAGGCGGGAGCGCTCCAGGTCATCGAACATATGGTCAGGCGCGCAGCCGCCGCCGGCTTCTTCGTCGCGGTGGGCTGCGAGGATGCCTCGCGGGCCAATCGGGATCATCTCGCCCGCGTCATCGAGACGGCTGCACGCGCCGGCGCAAGCCGCGTCAGGCTAGCCGACACAGTCGGCGTTCTCGATGCGTTTTCGACCTTCGAACTTGTCGCCCAGCTCGTGGCGCAGTCTCCAATCGACCTTGAACTTCATGCCCACAACGATCTCGGACTTGCTGCCGCCAACACGCTGGCCGCGATCCGCGCAGGCGCGCGCCATGGCTCCGTCACCGTCCTGGGGCTCGGCGAGCGTGCGGGCAATGCCGCGCTGGAAGAGGTGGCCGCCGCGATGGCGGTCCTCGACCGCGCGGATACCGGCATTGAGCTGACCGCATTGCCCGACCTCGCTGCCCAGGTGGCTTGGGCCGCCCGCCGGCAGACCGCGGCCACTAAGCCGGTCGTCGGCGCCGATGTTTTCACGCACGAATCCGGCATTCACGTCGCAGGGCTGCTGAAGGACTCGCGTACTTATCAGGGGCTCGATCCGGCTCTCGTGGGCCGCTGCCGGCGTATGGTCATCGGCAAGCATTCCGGCGCCACTGCGATTGCCCATGTGCTGAGCGAAAGCGGCCGCGATCTCGACCCGGATCTAGCAGCCGCGATGGTGGCCCGCGTCCGGCGCGAGGCGGCCGAGACCAAATCGACCGTCACTGCAACTCAACTGGTCGAGCTCTACGATGGAATGTGCAGCGAGGCATCCCTCGCGGAGCTGTGCGGGTCCAGGTCAGCCGTGCGCGAGCGCACCGACACCACAGTTTTCCGACCAGGGAGAATGCAATGAATTGTTCCGCTGACAGCCGCCCCATCGATGTCACCGACATCCTCGCACGACTGAAGCGCCTGTCGGCTGCGGAGGAGTTCTTCGCAGTCCTTGGCGTCTCCTATGATCCGAAGGTGCTGAATGTCTCGCGGCTCCATATCATGAAGCGCGTGGGCCAATACCTTGCCGAAGAAGATTTCTCCGGTCTGCCCGACAAGGTGATTGCCGCGCGGGTGCGCGCGACGCTCGAACGCGCTTACGAGGACTTCGTGATTTCCTCGCCACTCACGCATCGGGTCTTCAAGGTGCTCAAAGACCACGATCCGAACAAACCTGCCACGCCGGGCCGCACCTTTGTCCCGTTCGACTCCGTACTGAAGCGGTTCGGACAGGAATGACCGCGACACGGGTTGCGACGCGACAATGTCGAGAAGCCGACAAATCCGGTCATCACCACGGCGCCCTCAGAAGCAACCAACCGAAGTTCTAGGAATAGGGGCACGCAAAACAGTTGGCACGAATGATGCGCACCAAGGAGACAACCGCCAAGCCCGCATCCGGACAGGAGCCTAGAGAAACCGCCAATGCACATCGTAATCTGCATCAAGCAGGTGCCGGACTCGGCACAGATAAGGGTCCATCCGGTGACGAACACGATCATGCGCCAGGGTGTTCCGACTATCATCAACCCTTACGACCTGTTCGCCCTCGAAGAAGCCCTCAGACTGCGCGACGCCTACGGTGGCGAAGTCACCGTGCTCACTATGGGTCCGCCCATGGCAGAGGACGCGCTGCGCAAGGCGCTCGGTTACGGCGCCGACCGAGCGGTGCTCTTGACCGACCGCTATTTTGCCGGCTCCGACACGCTGGCGACCTCGTTCGCCCTTTCCCAGGCAATCGCGAAGGTTGGCGAGACGTTCGGCACGCCAGACCTCGTCTTCACCGGCAAGCAGACGATCGATGGCGACACCGCCCAGGTCGGGCCCGGCATCGCCAAGCGCCTCGCACTCCTGCAACTGACCTATGTCGCGAAGATCGCCTCTATTGACCTTGCTGCACGCGAGATCAAGGTCGAGCGCCGCTCCGAAGGCGGCACACAGATGCTGAAGAGCAGGCTCCCTTGCCTCATCACCATGCTGGAAGGCACAAACGAGATCCGCCGGGGCTCGATCCAGGACGCCCTGTGCGCCGCGCGCAGCCAGGTCTTGAAATGGAGTGCGGCCGACGCCGGCATTGAGGATCTCACCAAATGCGGCCTGCGCGGTTCACCGACGGTCGTCAAGCGCGTTTTCGCCCCTCCTGCGCGGGCGGAAAAGGCGGCAAAAATCGACACCGCCGAGATGGCTTTGCGCGATGTCGCTGACGAACTCATCACGGCAATCTTCACCCGCCAGCCGGCATTGGAACATGAGCTCGCCTTCAACGGCGGCGCGTGAGAGGGCAAGGATCAGACGATGTCGAACGCGAACCGAGAAACCCCTCGCCCTGCCGCCGGCCGTGCCGGCATAAAGAAGGAGCTGCCCGCGCATTTCAAGGACTACCGGCACGTTTGGGTTTTCATCGAGCTCGAACGCGGTCAGGTCCATCCCGTATCATTCGAACTGCTCGGCGAAGGCCGCATGTTAGCAGACAAGCTTCAGGTCCAGCTTGCGGGCGTCGTGCTTGGACCGCCGGGGGAGGCCATCGGGAACGCCGTTGCCGAAGCCTTCGCTTATGGTGCCGACCTGGTCTACATCGTCGAGGAGCCGCTGCTCGCCGACTACAGGAACGAGCCTTTCACCAAGGCGATGACGGATCTGGTCGATACCCACAAACCCGAGATCCTTCTTCTCGGTGCCACCACACTCGGCAGGGATCTTGCCGGCTCCGTGGCGACGACCTTGCAGACAGGGCTCACGGCCGACTGCACCGAACTCGATGTGGATACCGACGGTTCGCTCGCCGCCACCCGTCCGACTTTCGGCGGTTCCTTGTTGTGCACGATCTATACGCTCAATTTCCGCCCCCAGATGGCGACAGTGCGACCGAGGGTCATGCCCATGCCGCAGCGGGCGGATAAACCGGTCGGGCGTGTCATCCGGCACAAGCTCTCGGTAGCCGAGGACGAGATCGTTACCAAAATCCTCGGCTTCCTGCCGGATAGTCAGTCGGCAAAGGCAAATCTTGCCTATGCCGACGTCGTGGTTGCGGGAGGCCTCGGTCTAGGCGCGGCGGAGAACCTGCAGCTTGTGAAGAATCTCGCGCGAGCAATCGGCGCCGAGCACGGCTGTTCGCGCCCGTTGGTCCAGAAGGGCTGGATGCCAGCTGATCGGCAGATCGGCCAAACTGGCAAGACCATCCGGCCGAAGCTTTATATAGCGGCCGGGATTTCCGGCGCCGTCCAGCATCGGGTTGGCGTGGAGGGGGCGGATCTCATCGTGGCCATCAACACCGACCCGAACGCGCCGATTTTCGATTTCGCTCACCTCGGGATCGTCACCGACGCGATCCGCTTCCTGCCCGCACTGACGGAAGCCTTCACCCGGCGGCTGTCGCCCCACAGTCGCGATAAGCTTGCGAGCTAAGGGATGGACATGATTGAGGAACAATTCGACGCCATTGTTATTGGGGCCGGCATGTCCGGAAACGCAGCTGCTTACACCATGGCCAGCCACGGCCTGAAGGTGCTGCAGTTGGAGCGGGGTGAATATCCGGGCTCCAAGAATGTCCAGGGTGCCATCATGTACGCGAACATGCTGGAGAAGATCATCCCGGATTTCCGGGACGATGCGCCTCTCGAGCGGCATTTGGTTGAACAGCGGCTTTGGGTGATGGACGACACATCCCATACCGGGATTCACTATCGGTCGGACGACTTCAATGAGGCGAAGCCCAACCGCTACACGATCATTCGTGCCCAGTTCGATAAATGGTTTTCGCGTAAGGTGCGCGAGGCCGGCGCGACGGTTCTGTGCGAGACGACCGTGACGGAACTCATCCGTGACGCCAAGGACAGGGTGATCGGCGTCCGCACAGACCGGGCCGGCGGAGCCATCTACGCGGACGTGGTCGTCCTCGCAGAAGGTGTTTCCGGGCTGCTTGGCACGCGGGCCGGCCTGCGCGAGATGCCGAAGCCGCAAACCGTGGCGCTCGCCGTCAAGGAAATGCATTTCCTGCCCGAAGAGGTCATTGAGGAGCGGTTCGGCCTCAAGGGCGATGAAGGCTGCGTGATCGAGGCGGTGGGCACGACCTCCCGCAGCATGGCCGGGCTCGGCTTCCTCTACACCAACAAGGAGTCGATCTCACTGGGCATTGGCTGCCTCGTCTCCGATTTCGCGGCGATGGTCGAGAGCCCTTACGTCCTCCTCGACGCCTTAAAAACCCATCCTTCGATCCGGCCGCTGATCGCCGGCTCGGAAGTGAAAGAATATTCCGCGCATCTCATTCCCGAAGGCGGCTACAAGGCTATTCCGCAGCTCTTTGGCGACGGTTGGGTCGTGGTCGGCGATGCCGCGCAACTGAACAACGCCATTCACCGCGAGGGTTCGAACCTCGCCATGACCTCCGGCCGCATCGCGGCTGAGGCAATCATCGAGGTCAGGAGCCGCAACGGTCCTATGACCAAACGGAATCTCGCCCTTTACAAAGCCATGCTGGACAAGTCCTTCGTGGTCAAGGACCTAAGGAAATACAAAGACATGCCGGCCTTGCTCCACACCAATTCCTGCAATTACTTCACGACTTATCCGCGGTTGATGTCGCAAGCCGCGCAGAACTTCATGCGTGTCGACGGCATGCCGAAGATCGAGAAGGAAAAGGCGACCACGGCGGCCTTCATCAAGGCGCGCTCGCGCTGGGGGCTGGTCAGCGACGCGGTCCGCCTTGCATTGGCGTGGCGCTGAGGGGAGATGAAATGACGATCGCAGTGACGAAGTCACGTGTCGAGGACAAGCTTTACCAGAACCGCTACTTGGTGGATTCCGGCCGTCCGCATATCAAAGTGCGACCGCACGAGAGGCCAAGCGCGAACTTGCTCGCGCTGACCCACGTCTGCCCGGCGAAATGTTATGAGTTGAACGACAAAGGTCAAGTGGAGATCACTGCCGACGGCTGCATGGAGTGCGGCACCTGCCGGATTTTGTGTGAGACCAGTGGCGAGATCGAGTGGAACTATCCACGCGGCGGCTTCGGAGTCCTCTTCAAATTCGGATGACTGAGGCACGCACCGTATCAACAGGGTCAATCTTGGTACACCTAAGGTCGGGACCAAGGCCAAGTCTATCTTTGCTGGAATCGCCTCGCAACGAAGAGAAGCTCGTGAATAGTGTGCTTTCAGAATTCAGACTCAGATTCAAAAGGAGGAGCACTCTGGACGACAACCCCTGAGGTGTTTCCATGGCTCACGTACCGCAAGATCGGGTCGACGAGGTAGCACCTCGGGATACCCGCCCTGAACCGCCCATCAAAAGCATGCCCCAAGCAGATATCGCGCTCAGGGGACTCTACGAGATATCGAAGGTGCTGACCGCCCCCACCGAGCTGGAGATTACGCTCGCCAATGTCGTGAACATCCTGCCTTCGTTTCTGCAGATGCGTCACGGAGCAATCGTCGTCCTGGACGCTGAAGGAGAGCCGGAGATTGCCGCAACTGCCGGCAACATCCACGCACCTCAATCAGGCACTCGCCGCGTCATACCACAGGCCATAACAGATCAAATCGTCGCTACGGGGACGCCGCTGTTCATACCGGACGTCCGCAAGTCCCAACTATTTCAGGCTGACCTTCAAACGTCTTCGAGCAGCGGGACCATCCCAATTGCCTTTATCGGTATCCCGCTAAAGGCTGATCATAAGATCCTTGGGACATTGTCGATCGACCGCGCCGGAGACGGCGTCACCGACTTTCGCGACGACGAGGACACATACTTCCTGACGATGGTCGCCAACCTTGTCGGCCGGACCATCCGTCTCCATCGCACCCTGAGTACAGATCGTCAGCGGTCTGTCCATGAACAATGGAGACCGGAGAAATCGCCCAACGAGGGGAGGACCTACGACCCTGCCCGGCATGCGGATGCCAAAATCGACGGGATCATCGGGGAAAGCCCCGCACTCAAGCAGGTGCTCGAAACCGTCTCGGTCGTAGCAGGGACCAATTCCACCGTGCTTCTGCGGGGTGAAAGCGGCACCGGCAAGGAATTCTTTGCGCAAGCCATCCATAAGCTCTCACGTCGGAGGAAGAGGTCTTTCGTCAAATTGAACTGCGCCGCACTGTCTGAAAGCGTTCTGGAGTCAGAACTGTTTGGGCATGAAAAGGGCGCTTTCACGGGTGCTATCTCCCAGCGCGCCGGTCGTTTTGAATTGGCAAATGAGGGAACGCTGCTACTTGATGAAATCGGCGAGATTTCGCCGGCCTTTCAAGCCAAGCTGTTGCGTGTCTTGCAGGAAGGCGAGTTGGAGCGAGTCGGCGGCACCAAAACGCTACAGGTCGACGTGCGCCTCATATGCGCCACCAACAAGGACCTCGAGACGGCCGTCATAAAAGGGGAGTTCAGGGCCGACCTTTATTACCGCATCAATGTGGTGCCAATTATCCTGCCTCCGCTCAGAGAGCGACCCGGCGATATTCCACGCCTTGCGAACGCGTTCCTCAACCGATTCAACAAGGAGAACGATCGCGCACTTGCCTTCGCGCCGTCGGCGCTTGACCTGATCTCGCAATGCTACTTCCCTGGTAACGTCCGCGAGCTGGAGAACTGCGTCCAAAGGACGGCCACACTTGCGCGTTCAAGGACGATCACGCCATCCGATTTCGCCTGTAAGAAGAGCCAGTGCCTTTCCTGGCTCCTCTGGAAGCGAGCCGACCGCTCGAATGGCGGCAATGCCATCGACGATCTCGCACGGTTCAACGAAGTGCCCGTCGGATTGCGGCTGCCGGCCAGTCGCATCGGTGCCTCCGCAGGCAAGGTATCTCCCCTTGCGGCGGGCGATCCGAACGATCCCGCTTGTCCCCCGCGTCTGACGGAACGCGACCGGCTGATCGACGCGATGGACAAGGCCGGTTGGGTTCAGGCCAGGGCGGCTCGTATCCTCGGCCTCACGCCGCGGCAAATCGGCTACGCGCTGCGCCGGCATGGTATCGAGGTGAAGAAATTCTAGACGTCGTGATGACGTCAAACGTAAGCCCGGAGTAGTCTCCCTCACACTCTGCGCGCCCAAGGCTGGTAGCCTTCGCGACCCGATTTGCTTGTCCACTGTCGGAAGCCCGACAAAGGTGTGTCGGAGCAATCCCACGGAATCCGACACGAAAGCCAATTCGTGAACCAAAACCGCTCTTTGAGCTGGCATAGCTCTTGCGGTTTGAACTGCGACATTCACCAGCAACGGAGCCGTTCGATGTCCGCACCGGCAATTTCGCTTGAGAGCCTCAGCACGACATTCGATGACGAGTTGCTTGCCACCGTGCAAGCCGGTGGCTGCGCGTCTTCGTCCTGCGGCTCGTCGATAAAGCCGGACGACACGGATCCGGCTATCTGGGAGAAGATCAAGGATCACCCCTGCTTTTCAGAAGAGGCGCATCACTATTTCGCGCGCATGCACGTCGCGGTCGCGCCCGGCTGCAATATCCAGTGCAACTACTGCAATCGCAAATATAACTGCGCCAACGAAAGCCGGCCTGGGGTGGTCTCCGAAAAGCTGACGCCCGACCAGGCGCTACGCAAGGTGATCGCGGTCGCCAACGAGGTGCCGCAGCTTTCCGTGGTCGGCATCGCCGGACCTGGCGATGCGTGTTACGATTGGAAGAAGACGAAGGCAACGTTCGAACGAGTCGCCAGGGAAATCCCAGACATCAAGTTTTGCATCTCCACGAATGGGCTCGCGCTGCCGGACCATGTCGATGAGCTTGCCGACATGAATGTCGATCACGTGACGATCACCATCAACATGGTCGACCCTGAGGTCGGTGCAAAGATCTATCCTTGGATCTTTTACGACCATCGCCGCTACGTCGGCATCGAAGCCGCCCGGATCCTGCACGAGCGCCAGATGTTGGGTCTGGAGATGCTGACCGCGCGCGGCATCCTCACCAAAATCAATTCGGTGATGATCCCCGGCGTGAACGATGAGCATCTGATCGAGGTGAATAGATGGGTCAAGGAGCGAGGCGCGTTCCTGCACAACCTCATGCCGCTGATTTCGGACCCGGCGCACGGCACGCACTACGGACTGAGCGGGCAACGCGGCCCAAACGCAATGGAGATGAAGGCTCTTCAGGATCGTGTCGAAGGCGGCGCCCAGTTGATGCGCCACTGCCGGCAGTGCCGGGCAGATGCCGTCGGCCTGCTCGGAGAGGATCGTGGCCAGGAATTCACAGTCGACCGGATTCCCGGCGAGGTCACCTACGATGCCAGCAATCGCAAGGCCTATCGGGAGCTGGTCGCGGAGGAGCGCCGTGATCACGTGGCGGCTAGGAGAGAAGCGATCGGATTGGTCAAGGCAGCGAGCCCCGGCAAGTCCCTTCTCTTCGCGGTGGCGACCAAGGGCGGCGGCCGCGTCAATGAACATTTCGGCCATGCGAAGGAATTCCAGGTTTATCAAGCCTCGCCGAGAGGGATCAGTTTTGTCGGGCATCGGAAGGTGGAGCAGTATTGCCTCGGCGGCTGGGGCGGAGAAGCCGCCCTCGATGGCGTCATCGCAGCGCTTGAAGGCATAGATATCGTGCTGTGCGCCAAGATCGGAAACTGCCCGCAGGATCAGCTCGCCGACGCTGGAATCCAAGCCACCGACGCATATGCCCACGACTATCTCGAGACCGCAATCAGCGCGATTTACGCGGCCGCGTCTGGGACCCCCGCACTCGCGGCGACGGCCTGAGCGCGTCTCATCCATTCGGACCAGGAGTTAAAATGGCTTTCAAGATCATCGCATCCCAATGCACCCAATGCGGCGCCTGCGAATTCGAGTGTCCCTCCGGCGCGATCAAGTTCAAAGGCGAGAGCTATGTGATCGAGCCGCAAAAGTGCACCGAATGCGAGGGGGTCTTCGATGCGCAGCAATGTGCCTCGGTATGCCCGGTGCCGAAGACCTGCGTTCCTGCGTGACGGACATTGGGCCGCCGACATGGTCGGGGATGCCTTCGCAGGACACCTGGAACGCCTTTGTTCACAATCTGCAGCCTCAAGAGAAATCAGGGAACGGACATGTCGCTCGGACGCGAAGAGGAGGTCGAAATCCGCAGGCCTCCACGATTCATGCCGGGAGAGCGGGTACGTGCCACTCGCCACATAAAGAATGACGGCACCTATCCTGGCAGGGAGATCGGCGAAAATCTCGTGCGGAAGGGCGACGAGGGATATGTGCGCGACATTGGCACCTTTCTCCAGCAGTTCTTCATCTATGCGGTCGAATGGATCGACCGTGGCACAGTCGTCGGCATGCGAGCGCGTGAACTGATGAGCCTCGACAAAGCCGAGGTGCCCTGCAGTGCTGATAGCAATACCAATGAAGGGACGGCCAGATGAAAGTCATGATCCGCAGGACCGATGCTGGCTTGTCGGCGTATGTCCCGAAGAAGGACCTCGAAGAGCCGATCATCAAGCTCGAGAAGGAAGAGTTGTGGGGCGGAACTGTGACGCTCAGGAACGGGTGGCGGCTCCTCCTACCCGATCTTCCACGGGATACGCGTCTGCCGATCACCGTCGAGGCAAGGAAGGTTTCCGAAGAGGACTGATGCTGCCCGTTCATAAGGTGCGTCGCGAGGAAACGAGCATGAACACGATCCTGACATCGGGCCACCTGGTCATCGTGCGGGACAGTTTTGCCGAAAAGCTGCTTGACCTGGCGAAGGAAGCGCTCGCCGCCGATCAGGTGATCCCCTATCTCGGTCCGGGTCTTCTTGGGTTCAACTGTGCGGAACCGCCTGTGCCGCATACGCCCGAGGTCGTTGCCGCGGCACTCAATGCACGGGCGCCAGCCCCTTCCAGGATCCGCACCAATATGTGGTCGGTTGCGCAGTTCATCGAACAGCGCCGGCATCGCCGGACGCTTCAAGCTTGGATGACCGACATATTCGCAGCGCCGGTGGCGCCTACCCTCCTCCACGCCTGGCTCGCAAGGCTGCCGCTCTCCCTCATCGTCGACAGCTGGTACGACGGCGCGATGCGCACGGCTCTCGTAGAGACCGGCCGAACGGACGTCGTTGAGATACAAGGCGTCACGCGGGCGAACGAAATCGGTAACATTTGGACGAAAACCTACGATTTGTCCGGGAGGGAACTCGACCCCCGATCGGGGGCAAAGACGGTTCTCTATACACCTCACGGGAGTATTGGGCCGGCGCAAAACTTTCTCGTCGCAGATTCCGACTATGTCGAAGTCCTGACCGAAATCGATATCCAGTCACCGATCCCAGACGTGGTGAAGGAACGGCGCATCACCCGTGGATTTTTCTTCGTTGGCTGCCGCTTCAACGATCAGATGCTGCGCACCTACGCCAGGCAGATCATGAAGCGCTCCCGAGGTCCACATTGCGCGGTAATGGACGCGGAAACGCTGACCAGAAACGAAGCGCGTTTCCTTGCGGCAAGCGGAATCACGGTGATCGACATGCCAGTAAGTGAAGCCGCGGCTCGGCTTATAGGAACGGGCACTGCTGCAGGTGGTGGACAGGATTAACAATGGCGGGCCCCCTTGATGATTGGTCCTTCGGCTTGCCTCGAAGGCGCAAAATGCAGTCGGGAATACACCCGTGAGCAGTGATGCTATCGGCAGCGCAACGAACGCTCTGAATTCGTTGACCCATGTGGAAGCGGCGCCCTGGGGCCGGGATTTGAGTACGCTGTTGCGCATCACGCGTATGAATTTGCGGCATCCCTGGCAGGTCGCCTTCGCTATGGGCTCGACGATCATGGCGGCAATCCTCCAGTTGCTCATTCCCCAGCTTCTCGGCCGGGCTGTCGACCAGACCCAGACAGCCATTGGGGGCGGTGTCGCGGGGACCGCGGCAGGACAAGCGCTCTGGACCCCGGCTCTCCTGCTGCTCGCCGTCAGCGCGCTACGCGGCCTTTTCACGATGGCGCAGAACTATTTTGCCGAAGCCGTCGGGCATCATGTCGCGTACGAACTGCGGCTCGCCTACTACGACAAGATCCAGCGTCTCAGCTTTTCCTTTCACGACCGGGTCCATTCAGGCGATCTGATCACCATCGGAATGCTCGATCTCCAAGGCGTGCGGATGTATTTTTCCACCGCGCTCGTTCGCGTGCTCCTGCTCACCATGCTGATCGGGATCGGCGCCTACATGATGATCTCGACCGATCCCATGCTCGGCCTGGTCGCGCTGAGCTTCGTGCCTTTTGTCGCCTGGCGCTCATCGGCCACACAGCTTAGGCTGCGCGCCACCTGGCTCGACCTGCATGAGCGGCTTTCGGTACTAAGCCGCGTGATGGAGGAAAATCTCGCAGGCATCCGCGTGGTCCGCGCTTTTGCGTCTCAAGCCTATGAGATGCTGAAGTTCGACGGCGCTTCCAAGAACGCGCTCGACCTCGCCCACGACCGAGTTGACATCTACGTGCCCAGCACGTCGGCGATGACCTTGTCCTTCTTTTTCGCAATGGGATTGGTGCTCTGGATCGGTGGCAGCAGGCTCGTCGCTGGCGAGATCAGCGTCGGAACGGTGGCGACCTTCCTGACCTTTATGACAATCCTGCAAATGCCAGTCCGCCAGATCGGCCTCATGGTCAATGCCTTTGCCCGCGCTTCTAGCTGCGGTTCGCGGCTTTTCGGTCTCCTCGACCAGGAGATCACAATCAGGGATGCTCTCGAGGCCAGACCGCTCGAGATAAGCGACGGCACTCTGCGCTTCCACAATGTCTCATTTGCGTACCCCAGCGCCGAAAACCGCGCCATTTTGAAGAACCTCAGCTTTGAGGCCCGTAGAGGCGAGACGATCGCGATCGTCGGTCCGCCGGGTTCGGGCAAATCGACGATGGCTCATCTGGTCCCCCGCTTTTACGACGTGACCGGTGGCGCCATCACGCTGGACGGCCAGGACATACGTAATGTCACCCTCGCGACGCTTCGCAAGGCGGTCGCCGTCGTACAGCAGGATGCATTCCTATTCACCACCACGATCGAGAACAACATCGCTTATGGCGATCCCTGGGCGAAGAGACAGCGAATAGAACGCGCTGGCGAATTCGCCCAGCTCCACAACTACATCCTCGGGCTCCCAGCAGGCTACGAGACGGTCGTGGGCGAACGCGGCGTCTCTCTCTCTGGCGGCCAGCGCCAGCGTCTCACGATTGCTCGCACCATGATGCTGCGCCCCTCCGTCGTCGTTTTCGACGACTCAACGGCCGCGATCGATGCCGGCACCGAGCAGCGCATCCGCGCGGCGATGCGGCGCTTCGCCAAGGATCGGGTGACGATCATCATCGCGCACCGGCTGAGTGCGCTTATGCATGCCGATCAGATCCTTTTTGTCGATAACGGCGAAATCGTAGAACGCGGCACGCATCAAGAGCTTTTGGCGAAGCGGGGACGCTACAGGGCCCTTTACGATCTCCAGACGCGCCCGGGTGATGACATTATGACCCAGTATGGGGACGCCCGCTGATGGCCCAGGGCCGCGCCGGCGAACTCGAAGCCGACCGTGACGACGGCAGACGCCCTCCGCGCGCGGTTGTCGGCTCGCACCGCATCGAGGAGGAGATGTTCGGCCGGGCTTTCGACAAGAGCATCCTCCGGCGCATCTGGGCCTTCGTCCGTCCCTATCGGGCCAGGGTAGTCATCACGATTGCAGCAATGCTGATCTTCACCGGGACGCAGCTTCTCATCCCGTTGATCATCAGCTACGCGATCGACCAGGGCATGAACCCGGCAAGGAACGATCGCTCAGCCCAGCTTGCGGCCGTCGGCGCGTTCGTTTTGGCGATTTTGGTCAATTTCGCTGCCGGCTACATGCAGGAAACCGTGGTTGGGAAAGTGGCCGAAACTGTCCTGTTCGACATCCGCCGCGCCATGTTTGGCCATCTGCAGAAGGTCTCGCTCTCCTTCATGGACAAGACCGAGGTCGGACGCCTCATGTCGCGCCTGCAAGGCGACGTCAACTCCATACAGGAATTCCTCGAAACCTCGGTATATTCCGTAGGCGATGTTGCGCTTCTCTTCGGCATCGTTTTCCTAATGCTGTGGCTCGACTTCCGCCTCGGCCTCCTGACGCTCTCGGTTCTGCCGGTCCTGGTGATCGTCCGCATTGTCTGGCTGCCGCGTGCCCGCGCCGCCTTCATGGCTGCACACGAGACTAATTCCGTCGTCAACGGCGCGCAGGCCGAAGCCATTCACGGCGTGCGCACCGTCCAGTCCATGGACCGCCAGCAGGTGAATTTCATCCTTTTTGACGACAAGGCCCATGCCAACCTCAGGACCCACCTGATCGCTGCCAAATATGCACTGGTCATGGTGCCTATCGTCGATGGCCTCACCGGCCTCGCCATGGCCGCCGTTATTGTGGTCGGCGGCTCGATGGTCCTGAATGGCCGCATAGATGTGGGCGTATTGGTTGCCTACCTATTTTACATCCAGCGCTTCTTTGACCCGATCCGCTCACTCACCCTGCAATATTCGGTCATGCAGCGCGCCATGGCCTCAGGCAAGCGCCTGGCCGATGTGCTCGACGTCAAGATCGATGTTCAGGACAAACCCAATGCCGAGGTGCTTTCGCCCGAAATGGACGGCTCGGTCGAGTTCAGGGACGTCACCTTCGGCTACAATCCGAACCGTTCGGTGCTGAAAAATGTTTCCTTCCGGGTCAATCCCGGCGAGACGGTCGCACTGGTCGGGCCGAGCGGTTCTGGCAAATCGAGTGCGATGGCCCTGGTCCACCGCTTCTATGATGTTCAGCAGGGCCAAGTGCTGGTCGGTGGATATGATGTGCGCGATCTCACTCAGGAATCGCTCGGCCGCCAGGTCGCCATGGTGCTGCAGGAGCCATTCCTGTTCACCGGGACGGTCTTCGAGAACATTCGATACCACAAGACAGAGGCCACGCGAGACAAGGTGATCGAGGCGGCCAAGGCGGTCGGCGCCCACGACTTCATCATGAGCCTCGCCGACGGGTATGAGACCCAACTTGGCGAACGCGGCGACAACTTATCTCTCGGACAGCGCCAGCTTATCAGTTTCGCCCGCGCCCTCGTCGCCGACGCCAAGATCCTCGTGCTCGACGAAGCTACCGCCAACATCGACAGCTACACGGAAATGCAGATTCAGAAGGCTCTGATAAAGCTGCTTGAAGGCCGTACTGGCCTCGTGATCGCCCACCGTCTTGCCACGATCCGGGGTTCCGACCGCATCATCGTGCTTCAGAATGGCCAAGTTATTGCGGCTGGCAACCACGATCAGCTAATAGCCACGGGGGGCCTCTATTCCAAACTCTACAATCTCAACTACGCCTCCTTCGACGACATTCCCGAATACGATACGACCGTACAAGCTGGCTCCCAGACCTGACGTCTTGCCGGCCTTGTGGTACTGGCATTGACTCGGGCGTGCCGGCGGACACTCGGGCCGCCGCAGACGAGGAAGCAGGCAGCATTCATGCAAAGCACTCGCGCGGATCGTGAAGACCGGCTGCGAACGATTTCCTCCAGCGTCGTTATCCGGCCGCGGTGCACGCCGCGACATCGGGCGAACTCGCTCCAGGTGGTGTCCCTCGGCGTAGCAAACCCGCTCGCGAGCGCGCCCTCAACAGCGCCGTAGCGAGTGACGGCTTTGCTACCGCCGAGCCGCTGATGAAGCTGGATCTGGGCGCCGCACCGGCGCCGCCCCGGGCGAGAAGAAGCTCTGCGGCGGGCTATGTGCAACGACTAGCGCGAGCGCGACGAGCAGACGCGTGCCGGCACCGTGACGCGCTCGGCCATCATCTCCTTAGGATCGTGCAGGCTCACACGGAGCCTAGACGCCAGCCAACGCACAAACACGGCAATCTGTGCTGCCGCTCGTGCGTCAGTTTGGCCTCCGTCCCGATCTTGCCGTCTCCACCACGTGCACGCTCGAGCACGTGGATGCCAGGGAGCGCTGCTATTTTTACCTTCCGAAAATTGCCTGGTCAGCCAACTCGAGCCATGATTTCGGATTGAATGGTCGTCGCGGTGTATAGGGAAGCGTCTAGCGGCAGATTCCCAAATGCCAGTTGACAAAGAAGGTAGTTGGCACCTGCCTCTTCCAACTGACCAAGCAGAGCTTCTCGCACAGACGCTGCTGATCCTACCACGCACAATTCACTCTCGACTGCCGCATCGAAGGTCAGCGGCAGGTTTGGTGGAGTGGGGATAGCGTTAAGCTCGTAAAGGAATTGGAAGCTCTTGAGCCATCGTTCGTAAGCAGGTGCCGCGAGCGAATAGGCATGTGTGTCACAACGCCCAACCACGACCATGCGGAGCAATCCAATAAATGGCGCTCGATCGCCGGTGTCAGTGTTGTCCTCTCGATAGGCGCGGAAGGCATCTGTAGTTTTGCGAACAGAAGAGGAAGGCCCTACACACGCGATGTTTGCTCCATTCGCAGCGGCCCAGGCTGCGGACTCGGGTCGATTCGCGGCGACCCATGTCGGCGGATGTGGACGCTGATGAGGTCTTAGCGTCAAAGGAACGTCATTGAGCTCAAAATGGCGGCCTTGATAGCACAGCGTGCCAACCTTCATGGCATTAACAAGTATTTCAACAAGAATTTCGCTGGCTTCCGCATAGCGGCCCGGCACCGCGTCCGCACCAATCCCGAAGTAACCCAATTCGATCGGGAGAGCACCGCGCCCTATGCCCAGTTCGAGCCTGCCACCGCTCAACTGGTCCAGCATACAGATCTCTTCGAACGCACGCAGCGGATGATAAAGCGCAAGCAGCATCACCAAGGGTCCGAGACGCAGGCGCCGGGTGCGCTGGGCGACGCTCGATAAGAACAGATTCGGCGATGGACCTCTCCCATGGGGGGTACAGTGGTGCTCTGCGAGATGATAGGCATAGAACCCTAGCTGATCGCACGCCTCTGCTAATATCAGGCGATCTTCGTACTGCCGGGCGATATCGAGGCCGTCCTCGTCCAGATGATCGAAGATGCCGAAGGCTAGGTTTGAAGGAAAGACGTTTGTCACTCGATATTGTCCCCGATTTTAAAGAAAAATGTTGTCGTGCTTGGGTGACCAAGCAAGTCTAGATAGCAATGTGTGATATCGGATTAGCGTCAGCGTACCGAACGAGCAGAGCCTGACGCTCCCCTGCCCGTGGTGCTTGGTATGTTTAAGCTTCCAACTATATCGCGAGCGGCAGCAAGAAATGCATCCAATTGCTCTTTTGTGCCGATGCTGACGCGGATGCAATGTTCCAAACCATTGTCCGGAAAGTAGGCAACGAGTATCTTTTGCCTTTCCAAGGCTGCTTGCCACCATGAGCCGTCCTGTCCCGCTGGCACACGGGCTAGCAAGAAATTTGCGTGGGAGGGCGTTACGGAAAATCCAAGTTGCGACAGTGCGGCTGTCACTCGCTGTCGTTCATGTCTGATGTGCTTGTGGTTCTCTGCGTAGGCGCCGCGATGCGCAAGCACGCTGATACCAACCGCATGCCCGATCACGTTCATGTTGAAGACGTTCTGGATGTTGCGCAGCCTGCCAATAATCTCAGGGTGACCGAAACCGAAACCGACGCGAATGCCGGCGGCGGCATAGCTCTTCGAAAATGTTCTCAAGATCAGAAGGTTCGAATAACGGTTGATGAGGCGCAGCCCGTGATCGGGTGCAAAGTCGACGTAGGCCTCATCAAGGACGACCAGGCGATCCGATTGTGACACGAGGCGTTCGATATTGCTTATCGAGAGGAATGTTCCGGTCGGATTGTTTGGATTGGCCACCAGAATGAACTTGGCGTCTTTTGCCGGACCGGAAAGCAATTGCTCCATTGGCAGCGAATGAGTTTGACATCCGATCTCGAGAAACTCAGCACCATGCAACATGGCAAGTTTGCGGTTGAACGAAAACCCTGGCGATATCATCGCCACCTTGTCGCCAGGGGCGAGGAAAGCTCTGTAGATGAGTCCGAGCAGTTCAGACGACCCGTTGCCTGCGATGACCTGATCCGTGGATACGCCATAGGTATTGGACGCTGCTTCCCTCAAGCTGATGTTATCGTCGTCCGGATACAGATACTGGCGCTGGAGGGCCGCCACTGCACTTTGCATTATGATTGGCGGCAACGGAAACGGGTTCTCATTCGTATTCAGCTTGACAAAACTTCTGTCCGGCGCTGGTCCGTTGGACGGCAGAGCATCTAACTGTCGCGTCCCTTGCGGAAGAGACGAAAGCACAGCTTGCAGTTTTGCATCGGACATATTTTATCTCCGTTTCAGTCGCACAGGGGCATCCATATGAGCTCGCAACGAGAGCAACATGGCGGACGGATTGACGATGGCAGCGTCGCCTTTCACAAGATGGTCGCAACGCCGGCTGCCACGGGAATTCGGCCAGGCTGTCCTCGGTCGGATCGACTTGACGCGGACGCGGATCTGCATCCCTGCGCGGGCCAAGCCGCTAAGCGGTCTCAGCTAATCCGCCTGAGTCATGCTTTCACAGACGCTTGACCTCGATGCCGTATTTCCTCAGCACGTAGCCAATCTGGCGCGGGGTCAGTCCAAGCAGGCGCGCCGCCTTTGCCTGCACCCAGCCACATCTTTCCATGGCAGCAATGACGCGCTCGGCGTCGGTGGTCCTCGCGCCCAATGAGTGGGTTGCTCCGGCAGGCGGGACTGTGGTGGCGGCCGAACGAGCGGCCGCATCCGGAGGCGTGGCCGGATTCACTGCGTCTGGCAGGATTGGCGCTGGTTGCAGCGCGGCCTTGCCCGATCTGCTCTTCCGCAGCGCCTCGGCAAAGCATTGGTCGTGGGAGCACGCAAAGTCGTTTCTCCCGATTGATAGTCCCTCCGCCAGGATCGCTGTCCGGTGCACGCAATTTTCAAGCTCGCGAATGTTGCCGGGAAATTCACATTTCATCAGTACTTCAATCGCACGCGGATCGAAGGTCAGCGTACGGCCGTTCTCATCGTTGAAATTCTTGAGAAACTCAGCTGCGAGGAGCGGAATATCGCTGCGCCTTTGGCGCAACGCCGGCACCAGCAAGGGAACCACGTTGATGCGATAATATAGGTCGGCGCGGAACTCATTCCTTGCAACCGCCTCTTCAAGGTTCCTGTTCGTGGCGGCAATCACGCGAACGTCGACCTTGATGGTCTGGTTGCTGCCGACGCGCTCAAACTCCTGCTCCTGCAGCACGCGCAGTAGCTTTGCCTGGAAGGAGGCCGAGATCTCGCCGATCTCATCCAGAAACAACGTCCCCTTGTCGGCGAGCTCAAAGCGACCCTTGCGGGAATTGAACGCGCTTGTGAAGGCACCCTTCTCATGACCGAACAATTCGGATTCCAGGACTGTCTCTGGCAGCGCTGCACAATTGAGTTTGATGAAGGGCCGCTTGGCGCGCGGCGACAACTCGTGAATTGCCTTGGCGACCAGCTCCTTGCCGGTACCGGATTCGCCTCGCAACAGAACCGTGGTCTTTGCCTTAGCTACCACTGCGATCTTCTCGAGCAGCGCGCTTAGCGCCGGACTATCGCCAATCATTCCCTTGACGTGAACCTTCTTGCGCTGCGGTGCAGGGTGCTTGACATCAGAGAATTGCGTTTGCAGCCGATCTTCCACCTCTGTCGGTCGTTCGCGGTCGCCCGCGGAGAAGCGGTGCAACTTGACTGTCTGTCCCACCATGTTGGCTATCATGGTGAGCAGCCGGACATCATAATCGAGCCGATACGTTGACCTGCTGTCCAAGGCGCGGTCGATAGTCAGCGTGCCTACGGCGTTCCCATCAACACGAATGGGAACGCCGATGAACGACACGGGGTCCGAGGCCCCAAGCACCTCTATGTCAGCGGCAGTGAAGGCCGAATGCACCGCTACGTTCTCGGCGACGAGCGGCGTGTCCGTCGTCACAATCCGATCGATTGCCTTGCGCGGCAGACGCATTCGGGAGCGCTCATCGCTGTTCTCGTCGCAGCCGGTGACTACGGTGATGTCCAGTATGCCCTCAGCGTCGAAGAGAGCGATGATGCCGTGCCGCATCTGCACAAACGAGGGCAGGAGATCGACGACCTTGGCCAACGTGACTTCGAGCCGGGCGGGGTCGGTGAGTACTTTCGATATTTCGAAGATGCCGGTAAGCGCGTGCTCGTGCGATGGCACAAAAGGGACCGCGGTGTTCGTCTCGGACTTTGGGTAAGCCCTTTTCGCATCCGGAAGCGAAATGCGGCACTCGCTGGCATTTTGTTCTGATTTGGGAATGTTGTGGTGCATGTGATCCTCGATCTCGCGCCATGAAATGCATGCCGGCGGCATGTGCGCCCGCGACCGGGGCAAGCGCGAAAATGCTCTGACGTGAACTCGTGCCACCGCCGTGTGGTCGAGTGCAAAGCGGGTCGACCCCTGACGCATCGCTTGGCTCTCCCTCCACGAAGCTTGGCCACGTTCTCGGCTTGCACGGGGGCAACCACACGTTGATTTTCAAAAGACTGGAGCGAGGCGGGATAGTCAATCGAGCTTTCTTTCATTCGTGAAAGGAAACCTCGCGGCCTATGATAGAATTCATCAGTTCTAATTTTTGTCGGCGATGTTGAACGACAGAAATACGGCGCCGGCGATGCGGTGCCCGAGCGGCTGACCGCGCCGAGTATAAATTGCCGGGCCGTGCCATTCACCAGCGCCTGCGAACCAGGGGCGGGAGCGATAATCACTGCCGACGACACTGGTCGGTCGCGGCAACCGCCATTTCCTCGATATTGATGACGCAGATAAGGCGGCGGCGTCGCGTGTGAAGGCGCGAAGCTGGCGGTCGAGCGCGGCTTTCTCGGCGGTGCTCGGAACTTCTGAACCGCATCGTCGCGGTCAGCACCAGCGGCGTCAATCCCTACGTCTCGACGTCGCTTTCAAGCTGTCGCTGCAGCGGGAGCGCGGCAAAGAACACGGCAATTCTCCGCTCTGGTGCCAGCGATGCGGCCCTTCCCAAAGTCGGCAAACCGAGGAGCCCACCACGATGTGCAGCAAAACCGCAAGCCAGGGAGATCGACCGGCAATCTGCCGGAGAACATCAAGCGCGTGCTGGACGGCGGGCTTGTCATTCCCGTCTTGTGCCACCGCATCCGATCATTGGCGAGCCCAACGTCCAGGTCATGCGGATCCATTTGGCATGGGTATTGCGGCGGCGTTGGTGCAGCGTTCGACCGGAGCGCCGCGATAGGGAGAAGCCCGGGAGAAGTCACGCCACCTCGATCAGGGAGAGAGAAACAGTGTCAGCTGCACAAGTCCGCGGCGCGAGTCCCGCGCCCCGCAAACCCTTCTATGCCAAGCTTTACGCGCAGGTGCTTGCCGCCATCGCCCTCGGCGTCGCAATTGGCTATTTCTATCCGGGGACCGGCGAGAGCCTGAAGCCGCTGGGTGATGCCTTCATCAAGCTGGTCAAGATGATCATCGCGCCTGTCATCTTCCTGACAATTGCGACCGGCATTGCCGGCATGAACGATCTTCACAAGGTCGGCCGGGTCGCCGGCAAGGCAATGGTCTATTTCCTCACCTTCTCGACGCTCGCGCTGATCGTCGGCCTCATCGTCGCCAATGTCGTCCAGCCTGGCACCGGCCTCAACATCGATCCGACCTCGCTCGATGTCCAGGCCGTGAATACCTATGCCGCAAAGGCCCACGAGCAGTCGGTCACCGGCTTCCTGATGAACATCATCCCGCCAACGATTGTCGGTGCCTTCGCGGAAGGCGACATCCTGCAGGTCCTGTTCTTCTCGGTTCTGTTCGGCATGGCGCTGGCAACGGCCGGAGAGACGGGCAAGCCTGTCGTCTCCTTCCTTCAGGCGCTCATCGCGCCTGTCTTCAAGCTCGTTGGCATTCTGATGAAGGCCGCGCCGATCGGCGCTTTCGGCGCAATGGCCTTCACGATCGGCAAATATGGCATCGGTTCGGTCGTGAACCTCGCGATGCTGGTCGCGACGTTCTATTTCACCGCCTTTCTTTTCGTGTTCGGGATTCTCGGCGCGGTCTGCCGCTACAACGGCTTTTCGATCTTTTCTCTCATTCGCTACATCAAGGAAGAGCTGCTGCTTGTGCTCGCAACGTCCTCCTCGGAGGCCGCGCTCCCCTCGCTCATGCAGAAGATGGAGAAGGCGGGCGCCAGGCGTTCGGTTGTGGGTCTCGTCATCCCGGCCGGATATTCGTTCAATCTGGACGGCACGAATATCTACATGACCCTGGCGGCCCTCTTCATCGCGCAGGCGACGAACACGGACCTGTCAATCGGCGATCAGGTGCTGCTGCTGCTCGTTGCGATGCTTTCCTCCAAGGGCGCTGCAGGTGTCACAGGTGCGGGCTTCATCACCCTGGCTGCTACGCTCGCCGTAGTTCCGAGTGTTCCCGTTGCTGGGATGGCACTGATACTCGGCATCGACCGCTTCATGTCCGAATGCCGGGCGTTGACTAATTGCGTTGGTAACGCAGTGGCATCCCTCGTCGTCGCCCGCTGGGAAGGAGAATTGGACCAAGCGCAGATGAAAGCCGCCTTCTGCGGTAATCAGCTTGCCGAGGCATCAAACCGGCTATCCTCCGCCGAGTAAGGTCGACGCACCGCGACCGGTTTCGGCAAGCTGGTCACATGACCTGAACGATCGACTCGCAGGCTCTAAACGGCGCCTCACGAACCATGTATCAGAAGCGCTAAATGTGTGAGTGCAAATCATCGCCGCCCTAAGCGAATGAACCTTCCGTTATACCCGGCCGGTCTACGTCTGGAGTAGTCCAATACGCTGTCGATCATTCAGTATGCGGGCGTCTTCACTTTGCCCACCCGAAACCATTGTCGAATCGCGCTAGGTGACAGAGAGCCAGCCTGCGTCAAAAACCAATCAGAATAGGACCCATGACCAAGCGCCCCACAATTGCCGATCTCGCCCGCGAATCCCGAGTCAGCGTAGCAACGGTCGATCGGGTTCTGAACGCCCGCCATCCGGTGCGCGAGGAGACCGCGCGGCGGGTCCACGACGCCGCCCACGCGATCGGCTATCATGCTGCCGGGCTCATCAAGCAGCGCTTGCGGCGAGACCTACCGTGCTACCGTCTGGGCTTCATCTTGAGAAAACCGGCCCAGCATTTCTACCAAGACTTTGCGCGCGAGGTCGAAGCGTCGGTCAATTTGGCCCAGTCCTTCCACGGCATTCCGCTCATCCAATTCGCCCCGTCACATATGCCGAGCGACCTAATCGCACCGCTCAAGGATTTGGGCGCACGCTGCCATGCGATCGCGATGGTGGCACCGGACCACCCGAAAATTACAGCAGCGGTTGAGGACCTCAAGGCCAAAGGCATTCCGGTTTTCTCGCTGCTTTCCGACTTCGCCGCCGGCGTGCGACAGGGCTATATCGGCCTCAACAACCGCAAGGTGGGGCGCACGGCCGCTTGGATGGTGTCCAAGGTCGCAAAACGGCCCGGCAAGGTGGCGGTGTTTGTCGGTAGCCATCGTTTCCAGGGGCACGAGCTCCGTGACGTCGGCTTTCGCTCCTATTGCCGTGAGAACGCGCCGACGTTCGAGGTGCTCGATCCGCTTGTGAACCTGGAGAAACGGCAGGTCACCTACGAGGCAACGCTTGATCTCATGCAGCGGGAACCCGAGCTCGTCGGCTTCTATGTCGCCGGGGGCGGCATGGAGGGCGCCATCTCCGCGGTCCGGGAAGAGGGTAAAAGTCGCGATCTCGTCGCGATCGTGAATGAAATCACGCCGGAATCTCGGGCGGCACTCGCTGATAACATCATCACGATGGCGGTCGCCACGCCAATGCGCCGGCTTTCCCAGGAGCTGATAACGCTGATGACGCGGGCTATCGAGACCGGCACTGCTGAAACACCAGGACAGACATTTCTGCCGTTCGACATTCATCTGCCGGAAAATATATGAAACTGATGGCTTCTATCGTAAGCGGGGAAGTTTCCTTTCATAAATGAGAGAAAGTTGATTGATGATCCCATCCACGCGGGGTAGCCGCACCCCACAGGCCTCAGCCGCGGCCCAGGATGAAGCGCCAATTGGGTGAACGGATCGGCCACGCGTTCAGGCGGAAGCGCGAGGTCGCGACCGGCTTCATTGCCAACATCTCGACGTTGTCGGTCCAGGGCGGTGTCGTCAAGGATGCCTCACGCCAGTAGCCGAGCGAGGCCGGCACAGTCCATTGGGATTGACCTCGTCGACCGGCACCTCCTCGCCTGGCCGCGCGTGAAAAGCCGCGGCAAGGCCGGCAAAGTTGGCATTTGAGTGGGGCTAGACATCTTCTGGGACTTCGCACGCGAAATCGGAGGCGGCAGTCAACTCAGCACCAACCCGGGCATGTGTTCTGCTCGTTCCTGGCCCTCGTACTCAGCAAGGAACTGCGCCGCTCTGCCGAGCCAAAGGCCTGACGCCCGAATGGCAACCGCTCCTACGCGATCGCGACCGCCTCCAGGAAGCCCGAGACGCTCAATAGCTTTCAAGCAAAGGCGCCAGGCGAGATGCCTCCTGCAACATCATTTCCCGCATCCACAGGCTTGCCGGATCAGTATTGTGAAGCGCGGGCCATTGGACGGCCTCCGTGAATGCGGGATGAGGAAGTGGCGGCGGAAGTCCGACAATCCGCAGGGGTGTTGTTTTTGCGAAATGCTGCGCCAGCCGTAAGGGCATGGTCCCGATGCGGTTGGTGCCTGATAGGACGGGCGCGATCAGGCTAAAGCCCTGTACGACGACCTCGATACGTCTCTCGAAACCGTGCTCGAGCAAATACCACTCCTCCATGGTGGGCTGCCGGGTGTGCCTGAATTTGAGCACGACATGCCCCATCGACAAGTATCGCTCGAATGTAAGTGGCTCTGACAGCTGCTTGTTCGTGCCGCAGCCTACGCATACGAGCATATCTTCGAACAGGGCTGCGCGAGGATGTTTCGACATGAACACTTCCGGCATAATCAGAAAATCAACGTCGCCGCGCCGGAGAAGCTCCTCGGGGTCGTCGCAAATAGGCAGGCATTCGAAGCGGACGGCGGGAGCTTCCCGCGCAGTACGCTCTACGATCCTCTTAAAAAGCACGAGCGTGAGGTAATCGGAAAGCATGATTCGGAAGAGACGATCCGATTGGGCTGGGTTGAAGGCGTCGGAGGAAATAATCGATAGCTGGATGTGCAGCAATGCGTCCCGGACTGCTGGGGCAAGCCCCTCCGCGCGCGGTGTCAAAATGAGCTCGCGGCCGTTCATCGTAAATAGCTCATTGCTGAAGTAGGCGCGTAACCGAGCGACGGCGGCGCTCATGGCCGGCTGGCTCAGGTTAATACTGTTGGCCGCGGCAGTGACTTTACGCTCCCTGATCAGAGCGTCCAGCACAACGAGGAGATTCAGATCCAGCCCCTTAAACCGCATATCCTGATCTATCCAGCGTGTGGATGGGCATCATCTAAACAATCAATTTTACGAATTTACGAACCATGCATTAGAGGAACGTAAATGACCGACGTCAAGCTCAAATCGACGGCGCCGCGACGGGCGGGAACATCGAGAGAGCTCATTGGCGAGCCCCACCGGCTGGCTCACCTTCGCTAACGACAACGGTTGAGTGCAGCCAACAACGCCGCCGCTTTGGCCGGGTAATGCGGCCCGCAAGAAACTATTTTGAAGAGAGGTCCTGAATGCGCCCTCAGGTGCAGTGGAAATTGTGCTGGGAAAACGAGTTGCAGCTCTCGGACCACGTCGAGCTCGCCCAGTTCTTTCGTAATACCTACGGGCCGACTGGGGCGTCCAACGCAGAACCGTTCAAAGGTAGTCGAAGCTGGGCCGGAGCCAGGCCTGAACTCCGCGCAATCGCCTATGATTCGAGCGGTGTAGCGGCTCACATGGGCATACTGCGCCGTTTCATCAAGGTTGACGCGGTCGATCTGTTGGTGGCTGAGCTGGGCCTGTACGGGGTACGTCCGGATCTTGAGGGTCTCGGAATCGCCCATTCAATCCATGTCATGCTTCCAATACTGCAGGAGCTTGGCGTTCCATTCGCTTTCGGAACCGTCCGGGACGCGCTGCGGAATCATGTTGAGAGGTTCGGGCGGCGATACAGCCCTATGGCCGTTTTGTCGGGAATTCGCGTGCGCTCCACCCGACCAGAGGCGCGCCTCGACCTGCCGCCCACACGCATCGATGACGCACTCACCATTGTTCTGCCAGTTGGACGGCCGATCAGCGAATGGCCCACGGGCACGATGATCGATCGGAACGGACCAGAGCTATGAGCCGTCCCGATTGCTTGTACGAAGTGCGCCGTGAGTGCTCTGACGGCACCGGCCGTCGCAGCGTTTATCTGACGTTTGACGACGGTCCCAATCCACTTTTCACACCGGAGATTCTGGATGTGTTGGCAGAGCAGCGGGTGCCGGCGACTTTCTTCGTCATCGGCGCCTACGCCTTAGAGCACCCGGATCTAATCCAACGAATGTTTGCAGCAGGGCACGAGCTAGGCAACCACACGATGACTCATCCGGATCTGTACAAATGCGGCTTCGGCGAAGTGCAACGTGAGATCTTTGAAGCGAACGGCGCCATCATGAGGGCGTGCCCTCAGGCCTCGGTGCGCTATATTCGCGCGCCCTACGGGGCCTGGAGCGAAGAAGTCTTCACAGCGTCACAGATCGCCGGGCTGACGGCCCTCCATTGGTCCGTCGACCCTCGAGATTGGTCTCGCCCTGGGGCCGACGCGATCATCGATACCGTGCTCGCCTCTGTCCGGCCGGGCGCAATCGTACTCTTGCACGACGGATGCCCTCCCGGCGAGTTGAGCCAGGGCGCTCACGCCGGTCTGCGCGACCAGACGGTCACGGCGCTGTCCCGGCTGATTCCAGCACTTCATGAGCGCGGATTTGTAATCCGCTCACTTCCTCAACATCACTGAACAAACGAGATCCCATGACTCTTCTTGGTACAACCAGCACTGTGGCCATTTCGCTTTATGCACTGCTCTCGACTGCTTATAAGAGCATGCAGGGGATTTATGCTCTGCCGACAAACGACTCATCGGCGTTGGAGGATCTCGTCGGCTCCGATCAACTGCCCAGCGTGGATGTCATCGTCCCCTGCTTCAACGAGGATCCGCGCACGCTTTCAGAGTGCCTGGCGTCCATTGCAGACCAAGAATACGCCGGAAGACTTCGGGTCTATGTGGTTGATGACGGTTCTGGAAATCGCGAAGCCGTAGGAACTGTCCACGAAACCTACGCGCGCGACCCTAGGTTCGACATCATTTTGCTTCCCGAGAATGTTGGAAAGCGCAAGGCGCAGATCGCCGCGATACGCCGCTCATCCGGGGATTTGGTGCTTAACGTTGATTCAGACACGATACTCGCGCCCGACGTCATCACCAAGCTTGTACCGAAGATGCGAGATCCAGCGGTCGGCGCAGTCATGGGTCAGTTGATTGCCAGTAACCGGAGCGAGAGCTGGCTGACAAGGCTGATAGACATGGAGTACTGGCTGGCTTGCAACGAGGAGCGCGCGGCACAGGCTCGCTTCGGTGCCGTTATGTGCTGTTGCGGCCCATGTGCCATGTACCGCCGGTCTGCGCTCCTTTTGTTACTGGACCAGTACGAGTCGCAATTTTTTCGGGGCAAGCCAAGCGACTTCGGGGAGGATCGGCATCTCACTATCCTCATGCTGAAAGCAGGCTTTCGAACCGAGTACGTTCCGGGCGCCATCGCGGCCACAGTCGTTCCGAACAGACTCGGACCGTATCTGCGCCAACAACTCCGTTGGGCACGAAGCACATTCCGGGACACGCTGCTTGGGCTGCGCTTGCTGCCCGGCCTCAATAGCTATCTCACGTTGGACGTGGTCGGACAGAATCTCGGGCCGCTACTCCTCGCCCTATCGGTACTAACGGGCCTCGCACATTTCGCACTGACAGGCACTGTGCCTTGGTGGACAGGACTGATGATTGTGTCCATGACCATGCTCCGATGCAGCGTGGTAGCATTTCGTGCTCGACAGTTTCGATTTCTGGGCTTTTCCCTGCACACGTTCATCAACATCTTTCTCTTACTTCCCTTGAAGGCCTACGCGCTGTGTACATTGAGCAATAGCGATTGGCTGTCGCGAAGCTCTGCTGTCGCTACATCGAACACTGGGGGAAAACAGGCCCCCACCCAAACTCCGATCACTGGATCAAGCAGGGCAGAATTCTCACCGCATGCGGCTCCGCTTCGCAGGCTCAATCTTGCGCGGATTCTTCGGGATTAGCGCTGTCGAGCAACATCTGCGGCGACGAGTGATCGCTAATTACCTAGGTGGACGAGAGGTGGACGAGTTTGACCCAGAACATGAATCATCAGTTGCTCGATCGGGAATTGGCCGCAGACGATCCGTGGCGCCTCGACGGCAATCCGTTCGAGCGGGAGCGCCACACGCAAATGCTCCAGCTGGCGCTTGCCCAAGGCTCCATTACAAATGCCCTCGAAGTCGGGTGCGCTGCCGGCGCATTCACGGAAAAATTAGCTCCCAACTGCCAAGGGCTCACCGTCATCGATGTCGTGGCGCAAGCGATTGCTCGAGCACGTCAACGGATAAAGGAGCCGTCGCGCATCAACTGGATAGTCTCCGATGTTCAACAGTTTTCGACCGACGAGTTGTTTGACCTGATCGTTGTGGCGGAGGTCCTATACTACCTCGAAGACATAGCCGAGATGCGCGCGGCCGTCAAAAACCTGGTGCGGGTGCTTGCGCCAGGCGGGCATCTGATCTTCGGATCGGCAAGGGATGCTAATTGCCGTCGCTGGGGTCACGCCGCTGGTGCTGAGCCGGTCATCGCCATGCTGAACGAAACGTTGATCGAGGTAGAGCGTCTTGAGTGTCGGGGCGAGTCGGTCAACGAAGACTGCTTGCTCGTCCGTTTCCGGAACCCGCTTTCCGCTTCCTGATGAATCGAATCTATCGCCGTTAACGTGGAGACAGTATGCGCATCTGTGGTACCAAGCTGACCCATGATGGGGCGATCGCCCTTGTCGAGGATGGACGGCTCGTCTTCTGCGTTGAGCAGGAAAAGCGGCACAACAATCCGCGTTATCAAACCATCGATAATCTCGACGCAATTGTCGCCGCTTTGGCGGAACAGGGGCTAAATCCTTGTGATGTCGATCAGTTCGTTATCGACGCCTGGGATGGCGAAGACGAGTCACAGTTTCAGGTCCGGCAGGCAACCAAACAACCGCCAGTCTTGGCGTCCCCCTCGGTAAAATGAACCCATGTCCATGGTAGCGATCGATCTTACTGACGTAAGCAAAACTTATGACAAGCTCGTTGTCGACAGACTGTCGTTCCGCGTTGCGGCGGGGGAATGCTTCGGGCTCTTGGGACCGAACGGTGCGGGCAAAAGCACGATTGCGCGTATGGTCCTCGGCATGACATCGCCTGATGCGGGGAAGATTACTGTGCTCGGCGCTCCAGTGCCGGCGCGCGCGCGTTTGGCACGTATGCGCATCGGCGTGGTCCCGCAGTTCGACAATCTTGATACCGCGTTCACTGTACGCGAGAACCTGTTGGTGTTCGGGCGCTACTTCCGGATGAGCAGACGCCAGATCGAAGCGGTCATACCGTCGCTGCTTGAGTTCGCCCGCCTCGAGAACAAAGCGGATGCGCGCGTCGGCGAACTGTCCGGCGGCATGAAGCGGCGCCTGACGCTCGCGCGTGCGCTGATCAATGACCCGCACTTGCTGGTGATGGACGAGCCGACCACCGGCCTCGATCCGCAGGCCCGCCACCTGATCTGGGAACGGCTGCGATCGCTGCTGGCGCGGGGCAAGACTATTCTTTTGACTACCCATTTCATGGAAGAGGCCGAGCGGCTGTGCGATCGGCTGTGCGTTATGGAGGAGGGGCGCAAGATCGCCGAAGGCCGCCCGTCCGCACTCATTGACGAGCAGATCGGCTGTGACGTGGTCGAGGTCTACGGCGGCAATCCGCATGAACTGGGTGCGCTGATCCGGCCGTACGCACAGCGCATCGAGGTGAGCGGTGAGACGCTTTTTTGCTATGCACCCGATCCGGAGCAGGTGCTGGTGCAGCTACGCGGGCGCGCGGGTCTGCGCCTTCTGCAGCGACCCCCCAATCTCGAGGATGTGTTCTTGCGGCTAACCGGGCGCGAGATGGAGGACTGAACAATGGGCGAACGTTATGCGGCGGCCATGCCCGCCAATGCATGGAATTGGGTCGCGGTTTGGCGCCGCAACTATCTTGGATGGAAGAAAATCGGGCTTGCATCGGTTCTCGGCAACCTCGCCGATCCGATGATCTATCTGTTCGGTCTCGGCTTTGGCATCGGAACAATGATAGGTCCTGTTGAGGGCACTTCGTACATTGCGTTTCTCGCGGCTGGCATGGTTGCCACAAGCGCGATGGCATCGGCGACTGCTGAAACGGTTTACGGGAGTTTCGGCCGCATGGACAACCAGCGCACCTGGGAAGGAATGCTATGCACTCAGCTGACGCTCGGCGATATCTTACTCGGCGAATTGGCGTGGGCAGCCACCAAGGCCCTGATGGCGGGCACAGCAATCACTATTGTTGCCACCACGCTCGGCTACACATCGTGGCCATCCATCCTCTGCTTGCTGCCAGTCATCGCTCTCAGTGGCCTCGCCTTCGCGAGTCTAGCGATGGTCGTCACGGCGCTTGCGCCCAGTTATGAATATTTCATATTTTATAATACGCTTGTTATAACACCCATGCTGTTCCTTTGCGGCGCGATGTTTCCGGTCAACCAATTGCCCGGCGCTTTTCAGGACGTCGCCTCCTTGTTGCCGCTCGCACATGCAATTGACCTCATTCGTCCGGCGATGCTTGGCCGTCCGGCCGGCAGCATGGGCCTGCATATCGGCGCGCTTTGCATATACACGGTTTTACCGTTCTTCCTATCGGTTGCTCTATTTCGTCGTCGGCTGATGCGTTGACGCTACTCACCATTCGTAAAATTGATTCTTTGGGCGATACCCATCCACGCGTCGGATAGGTCAATACATGCGTTTTAAGGGACTCGATCTAAATCTCCTCGTTGTGCTGGACGCTTTGATCAGGGAGCGTAAAGTCACCGCCGCGGCCCGCAGTATTAACCTGAGTCAGCCGGCCATGAGCGCCGCCGTCGGTCGGTTACGCGCCTATTTCAGCGATGAGCTATTTACGATGAACGGCCGCGAGCTCATTTTGACACCGCGCGCGGAGGGGCTCGCCACAGCAGTCCGGGAGGCATTGCTGCACATCCAGCTGTCGATTATTTCCTGGGACGCCTTTAACCCGGCCCGATCGGATCGTCGCTTCCGCATCATCCTTTCCGATTACCTCACGCTCGTATTTTTTAAGAAGATCGTAAAGCGTGCTGCGCGGGAAGCTCCCGCCGTCCGCTTCGAATGTCTGCTTATTTCCGACGACCCCGAGGAGCTTCTCCGGCGCGGCGACGTTGATTTTCTGATTATGCCGGAAGTGTTCATGTCGAAACATCCTCGCGCAGCCCTGTTCGAAGATATGCTCGTGTGCGTAGGCTGCGGCACGAACAAGCAGCTGTCAGAGCCACTTACATTCGACCGATACTTGTCGATGGGGCAGGTTGTGCTTAAATTCGGGGACACCCGGCAGCCCTCCATCGAGGAATGGTATTTGCTCGAGAACGGTTTCGAGAGACGTATCGAGGTCGTCGTACAGGGCTTTAGCATGATCCCGCCCCTTCTATCAGGCACCAACCGCATCGGGACAATGCCCTTACGGCTGGCGCAGCATTTCGCAAAATTAACACCCCTGCGGATTGTCGAACTTCCGCCGCCACTTCCTGCCGCATTCACGGAGGCCGTCCAATGGCCTGCGCTTCACAATAATGATCCGGCAAGCCTATGGATGCGGGAAATGATGTTGCAGGAGGCATCTCGTATGATTACCCCGCCTAAGAGCACCGGACGTCTCAGTTGTCGGCCGACGACCCCTCGGTTATGAGAGGAGGCATGGATGGCGATTGGGATTGGGCGATTCCTGCATTGTCGAGAACGATGCAGGGAGAGCAGATCCTTCAGCCTGAAGAGGTGGCAACGATGCTGCGGCTGCATGAGCTTGGCTGGGGAATGAACCGACGGGGGAAGGAATTCGGGTGCGCGCGCAACACGGTGCCTCGGTATCTAAGTGAGGGCGGGACTGTTCCGTTTCGCAAGCCTGTGCGGCCGACCGCGTTTGACGGACTGGACGATTGGCTGCGGGAGCGCTTCTTCCCCCATGGCTCGGGCTGGATGACGATCTCGACCCGCTCCAGATGCGCCGGGAACGCCTTGCGCGGTCGCGCAGCACGTCGCGGCTCGCCTGTCGGTCTTGCGGCCTCGAGCTCGGACTCAATCGCGCCGAGCCCGGTCTGGATTTCGAAGGCGAAGGCCTGCTGGGCACGTTCGAGCTTCTCGGAGCTGCGACCGAAGCGGCGCGCTCCAGCTGCTTGATGATCCCATGAAGGTCGGCGATCTTCTCCTGGGCACGCTCGTTGAGTGTCGCCATCCGGACGATCTCGGCCTTGAGTGTTTCGCTCCGGAGTTGTTGCAGTTCGGCCTTCTCCGCCGCCATGGCGACGAACATCGCCTTGAGCGGATCGATTCGTGGGGACGGGCCGAAGCGCTTCTCGTCATGACGCCGACAGGAGCTTATTTTGCACGGCCTGAGGCCCGCCTTTTGCGCCTGAGTCACTTCGCCACGGCCTATCCGGCCGACGTCGGACGCCGTCTCCGTTCGGCTCAAACGCGCCAGTCCATGCCTTCGACGAGCGCCATCAGTTCCGCGCGGCAAGCCGGATCACGCCGTTCTCCACCCGCGGCCAGCGGAACTTGTCCTCGTCCAGCGCTTACGGTGCGGGTATGCCGGCGTCGAGCAAACAGAGAGAAGTTTGGGGCCGAACCAGGTCGGCCCCGTTACGAAGTGTTGTCCTGGTGGTTTGAGTGTCGAATCTTCAGATCGATTGCTTGGGCGACCAGCGTCCCCGCCGCCAGCGAGCCCGCAACTGCTCAGCAGAAGGAAGTGAACGTGAGTGCATCCATTTCGTAAATGTGTGTCTATCCAAGCAATCGATTTCTCTAATTATCCGATGAGCAATATGAACGCGTCAGGCAGGGTGCATCATTAGGAGTATTTTCGATGGCAAAGATTATCGAGGGTGGCCCGGGTGCCGAAACACTCATCGGCACCGAGCTTGACGATTGGATGGAGGGTTTCCAGGGCGGTGACTGGATTGACGGTCGTGGCGGCAACGACGAGATCTCGGGTGGCCCGGACAGTGACCGACTCATCGGCGGCAAGGGTAACGACCGCATCTTCGGCGGAGATGGCTGGGACGATCTCTCCGGCGACAACGGCCGCTTCAACCCGCGCGTCTCCGGTGAGGACAATGACAGGCTCAGCGGCGGTCCCGGCCAGGATGTCCTCTACGTGGGTGACGGCCAGGACACGTTGACCGGGGGCACCGACAGTGACACGTTCGTGTTCCAGTTCCACAATCCGGTGCCTGGGGTTGTCGGGTCGAAGTCGGACATTACCACTATCACCGATTTCAACCCGGCGGAGGACAAGTTCGCCTTCGATGCGGTGGGCCTCTACAATGACGGTTTTGGCGCGAACTTCGTCAACAACGCCAGCATACAGTCCGGCTACCCGGTGAGCAGCTTCTACAGTGGTGCGGCCTCAGGTGCGAACGGCGAACACGTCGTGGTAATCACTGGCGAATCTTTCAACTCTGCTTCTGAAGCCGCGAGTGCGATCTCCGGCGAGCACGCCGGCGACATCATTGTCTACCAAAGCAGCTACACCGACAGAGTCGCAACTCTGGCCTATGTCACCGCCGACAACAACGCGCATGAATTCGTCCACCTGGGCGGTGTGGTCACCGTGGCCGACCTAGGCCTGACCGCGTCGGACTTCACCTTCGTTTGATCCAGAAAACCCATACGGAACAGCGCCCCGCCCCCCGGGGGCGGGCGCTTTCCGTTTCCGCTACTTGCGATGGGCCGGGGCGCCCGGGAGCAGTCGCAGCGTGTACAGCTTGACGAAGCCCTGCACGTCGCGCTGGTCGTACACCGAAATCTCCCTGAAGGCGTGGAGGCGGAAGCCTGTTCGGGCCCTTGCGGCCGGCCACGATGACGTTGCCCTTCCAAACCTTCAGCCGGACGGTGTTGTTGTTGACCCGCTCCATTAGATGCCAAACCAAACACATTCGGCGGGAGCACTGATCCTGAATCAGCGCGCGGATGCAGTCGGTTGCCGCTCGGGGAGCAATATAGGGAGCTGGGTCGCCAGATCCTCACGGAGACCTACGTGAGTAACCATTCCTTGAAGGATTCAGCTTTGAGACCTTTCCCTCTGAGTTCCGCTATTTGGGGAATTCTGTTGATCAGCGGCGTGGTCAACGTGCTTGCGCTGATCTCGCCGCTGTTCATGCTTCAGGTCTACGACCGCGTTCTGGCAAGTGGCAGCGTATCGACGCTAGTGGGGCTCGTCGTGCTTGCTGCGGGGCTTTATGCGTTCCAATGCCTGCTCGACGTTTTGCGCGCCCGCGTGCTGCTGCGGATTGGCGAGCGTTTCGATGAACAGTTTTCCGGACGCGTTCACGATGCGATCGTTCGCCTTCCGCTTTTAACGCGCATGCCGGGCGACGGCTTGCAGCCGCTTCGCGATCTCGACAATATTCGCGGATTCTTAGGTGGAAACGGTCCGACAGCGTTCTTCGATCTGCCATGGATGCTGCTTTATCTTGCCATTTGCTTCCTCTTTCATTTCTGGATCGGCATGACGGCCCTTATCGGGGCGATCGGTCTCACATCTCTGACACTTCTTGCCAACACTCTCTCGCAACAACCGATACGCGATACCATTGCCCACAACATGGCACGAAATGGTCTACTGCAAGCAGCGCGTTGCAATGCCGAGGTCGTGCAAGCTCTCGGTCTCGGAAGGCGGATCGCTGCCCGATGGCACACGGCCAATGCCAAGTATCTGGCCGCCAGCCGGAAAGCCGGGGACGTGGCAGGTGGGCTGGGTGCCATTTCAAAGTCGCTGCGCGTGCTGCTGCAATCGGCCATTCTTGCCGTCGGCGCGTACCTTGTGATCAGTCAGGAGGCTACCGCCGGGGTCATGATTGCAAGTTCGATCATGATGGGGCGTGCGCTGGCTCCGGTCGATCTGGCCATTTCAAGCTGGAAACCCTTCCTCATGGCGCGCCAGGGTTGGGCGCGGCTGGAGGACCTCCTGGGAAAGGTTCCTGAAACCGCTCCTGTTATGCCAATGCCTGCACCTGAACGCGAACTCCGCCTCGAAGGCGTGACAATCGTTCCGCCCGGCGAAAGGAAGCCGACCGTGACCGGCCTTGCGTTTGCCGTTCAGGCGGGAAGCGCACTCGGGATCATCGGTGCATCGGGTTCGGGCAAGTCGACACTCTCGCGCGCCATCGTCGGCGCATGGACGCCGGTCGCCGGAAAGGTTCGCATCGACAGCGCAAGCCTCGATCAATGGGACCGGGAAGCGCTAGGCCGTCATATCGGCTATCTGCCGCAAGGTGTTGAACTATTCGACGGCACCATTGCCGAAAACATCGCTCGTTTTGAAGACGATCCTGACCCTGAGGCTATTGTCGCCGCGGCGAAGGCAGCGGGCACGCACGAACTGATCCTCCGATTTGAGCACGGCTACGAAACCCCGATTGGTGAGGCCGGATCGGCACTTTCCGCCGGGCAGCGCCAGCGTGTCGGTCTTGCCCGTGCCCTTTATCGAGACCCTTTCCTTGTTGTGCTCGATGAACCCAATGCCAATCTCGATGCGGAAGGCGAGGCTGCGGTCGTTAAGGCGATCGCCTCCGTGCGCGAGCGCAAGGGCATTGCGGTTGTCGTTGCCCATCGGCCGAGCGCCATCCGCGCCGTGGATTTGGTGTTGGTGATGGAAGGTGGACGGCAGCGAGCATTCGGTGCGCGTGATGAAGCGCTTTCCAAAGTCCTTAAGGGGGCAGCGATGGCATCAGGCGCTGGGGTCAAGGCCATCGAGTCTACACAGGATAACGAGCGCGCTGACATGGAGGATCCCGGTGTCCGGCATTCATCAGAACAATGACGTTTCCAGGTCCATTCGCCGGCATCTGGTGGCGGGCCTGCTGGCGAGCGTGATCTTTGTGGGAGGAGCCGGAGCCTGGGCGGCCTTCACGAATCTGTCCGGCGCGGTTGTCGCGTCCGGACACTTTGTCGTCGATTCCTATGTGAAGAAGGTGCAGCACCCGACCGGCGGGGTGGTGGGAGAAATCCTGGTGAGCGAAGGTGATAAAGTAAAAGCCGGCGACATCCTCATGCGGCTCGACGCCACCCAGACGCGCGCCACTCTCGCTGTAGTCACCAAGCGGCTCGATGAGCTGGCCGCCAACCTGGCACGACTCGAAGCTGAGCGTGACGATCTGGCGGAGATCGCCTTCCCGGACTGGCTGCTCGCCCGCAGAGATGTTCCGGACGTAGCTTCGGCAGTACATGGCGAGACGCGGCTGTTCGAATTCCGCAGACAATCCCGCCACGGAAGGCAGGCGCAGCTAGCGGAACGCATCACTCAATATGAGCACGAGATCGAGGGGCTCAAGGCGCAGGAAATCGCTTGTGAGAAAAGCACCGAGATCCTCCAAAAGGAAATTGCTGCCCTGAGTGGGCTGCGCGTCCAAGGCATTGTCTCGGACCAACGCTTGAACAGTCTGAAGACGCAGGTTGCCACTTTCGGCGGCGAACGCGGTGAGAAGATTGCACAACAGGCACAGAGGGCAGCCCGCATAGCCGAAACGCGCCTGCAGATCCTGCAGATCGATCCGGATTTCAAGACGGAAGTCGGCCAAGAGCTCAGAGAGGTTCAGGCGCAGGTTGGGGAGTATGTTGAGCGCAAGGTGGCGGCTGAACAGGAACTGCGACGGATCGATATTGTCGCGCCGCAGTCAGGCGCCATTCAACAACTCGCAGTTCATACTGTCGGAGGAGTGATCACGCCCGCCGATCCGATTATGCTAATCGTGCCGGAAGGCGACGATCTTGCGCTTGAAGCACGAATCACCCCGAAGGACATCGACCAAATCCAGCTTGGTCACAAGGCCGTGCTGCGGATGTCAGCCTTCAATCTGAGGACCACGCCGGTATTGAACGGATATGTCAGCCGGATCGCAGCCGATCTGGCGACGGACGAAAAAAACGGCGTTTCGTATTACCTGGTGCGTCTGTCGGTTCCGCATGCGGAACTGACGAAGCTCAAGGACCTGACGCTCGTGCCCGGCATGCCGGCCGAAGCGATGATCCAGACGGGCGAGCGTACGGCGCTTTCTTATTTTGTGAAGCCGCTGTCGGACCAAATCAGTCGCGCATTCCATGAGGAATGAAAGTGATCCACAGAAATATTTTGTTGGTATTCTTGTTGGTTGTTACGCATGCATGAGAGTCATAACCGTCTGAAAACACAACCATGCGTTCCTCAGTTGGATTGCGCCTCTGACTCAGATACGTGGTTCCGCGGTCATTTTGCCCTTGCAAGTCGCTGCCCATTCAGTTCTTGGCCTCGAGCGCATTAAGATACCCATCATCGTACACAAAGGCTGGAAAAGAGTCCGGTGTCTTGAGCGATCCTAGGTCTGGAGACCTAGGTGAGCCTGCAAGCACAGGGCCAGGACATGATTGAGCGTCTGCAATATTCGGACAGGTGCATAGAAAGACAGGCAGGCGCCAAAGACGCGCTTTCAACGCACTAAACCGATGCTGCGCACCCCGAGCGTCTTGCCGCCCTCGCTCCCGCCGGTAGGAATCAATCGCGAGCAGGCTGCGACGTTCATCGGCGTAAGCTCAACGACCTTTGATGAAATGGTCCAGGACGGCCGGATGCCGCAGCCACGAATGCCGAGCAAGGGGCGCATTGTTTGGGACGTCGAGGAACTTGTATTGGCGTTTCGAAAGCTCCCTCACCGCCAAATCGGAGGAGCACCAAAGCTTGACGAAGATTCGCCGCCACTAGACAATCCTTGGGATCGAAAACCACGAACATGACGGATGAGCCCGTGAAGGTCGATCTTAAGGGCGTAGTGAAGGACACTGATCGCCACGGCAATGATCGGTACTATTTTCGCGCACCGGGTCGGAAGAAGGTCCGGCTCCGTGAACCGACCGGCAGCGACGAGTTCCTCGAGGAACTGCGGTGCGCGCGCGCCGAGGTCACTTATGTTCGGCCCGGCACTCTTCCCGAGATTTGCCGGCGCCTCCCCAAGCCTTCCGAGCCAGCGAAGAAAGGCACGTTGCTGTGGCTTTGCCAGGAGTATTACCGTCGGGGCGGCACGGAAATCACCCAAGACACTATGGCGCGCCGACGAGCAATTCTGGAGCGCGTATGCGAATTACCTCATCCCCTCGAAGGTGACCCGGATCCTCAGTATCCCACCAAGGGATCTCTGCCATTCGCCGGTATGAAACGGTCTCATGTTAAGGAGATCAGGGACACCAGGCTCGACGCCCTTGGCGCGGCAAACAATATCGTAAAAGCCATCAGCGCGATGTTTGAGTGGGCAAAGGACACAGAGATTCCGGGCGTCGACTCCAATCCCGCCCGCGGCATCAGACGGCTAAAGAGCGGCGACGGCTGGCACCCATGGGACGTGTCGGAGATCGTTCAATATGAGAAGCGGCATCCGCTGGGTACCGCAGCCAGACGTGCGCTCTCGATCTTCATGTTTACTGGCCTGCGGTTGTCCGACGTCGCGATCTTCGGTCGACAGCACATCACGCTCGTCTACAACGAGGAGACCGAGCAGTGGGAGAAGTGGATCAGAATTAAGCCTGGGAAGACCAGTCGTAACAAGGATGCGGTGTTGGTGGAGCTCCCGCTTCTGCCCGAACTAGAGGCGGAACTTGAGCACACGCCCTCCGACCAGATGACCTTCCTGGTCAATGAGTATGGTCGCCCGTTCTCGGAGAACGGTCTGGGCAACAAGATGCGCCAGTGGTGTGATCAAGCTGAGCTGCCGCACTGCAGTGCTCATGGAATTCGCAAGGCCGGCGCGACGATCGCCGCTGAGAACGGCGCGACGCACGAGCAGCTGAAGGCGATATATGGGTGGACTACGTACCAGCAGCCCGACCACTACATCAAGAAAGCGCGTCGCCGGAAGGTAGCGAGAGCGGCGAAATACCTGCTGGTTATCGATCGAAAAGAGAACAAAATTGTCCCACTTTCTGAGGGGGTTGAAAGAGGTGGGACAAAAATGGCCAAAAAATCCAATTAAATCAACGGCCACAAAAGCCAATGGTGGGCCCGGAGGGACTCGAACCCCCAACCAAGCGGTTATGAGCCGCCGGCTCTAACCATTGAGCTACAGGCCCCACGGCGTTGGATTAGTGTTTTTCCCTGAACCGCACAAGGCTTTCAGAGCGGCTTTCCGAGGGGGCTGGCCGAGACCGCCCAAATCAGCCCATATTGATAACCTATTGCACGTCCCCCATTGGAGCCGCTCGACACTCGGCAGTCTTGGGATCGCAGATCGAGGAGATTTCATGACCAGACGTATTTTGCCACTGGCGATTGCCGCCGCAATCGCATTTCCGGCGATCGCCGGCGCCGCCGATTCGCCGCCGCCGCCGCGCATCGTCGTTACCGGCGAAGGCGAGGCGGCGATAGCACCCGATCTGGCTCTGCTGACGCTCAGCGTCATGCGCGAGGCCAAGACGGCGCGTGCCGCGCTCGATGCCAATAACGACGCCATGGCCGCGGTGATCGCGGCAATGAAATCGTCCGGCATCAAGGAGCGCGACCTGCAGACCGCGGGCATCCAGATCAACCCGCGCTATAACTACACCAACAAGCCCGACGGCAGCCAGGAGGCCGAACTTGTCGCCTATCAGGTGACCAACACGCTTTCGGTGCGCATCCGCGACATCGACAAGACCGGCGACATTCTCGACAAGGCGGTGTCGCTCGGCGTCAACCAGGGCGGCGGCATCTCCTTCTCCAACGACGATCCGGCGGCAGCCGTCACTGAAGCGCGCAAGAAGGCCGTCGCCAATGCCATGGCCAAGGCCAAGACGCTGGCCGAAGCGGCCGGCGTCGGCATCGGCCGGGTTCTGGAAATCACCGACCAGAATTTCGCACCGCCGCCGATGCCAATCAACGCCAAGGCTTTCGATGCGGCCGGCGCATCGGTCCCCGTGCAGGCCGGCGAGAATTCCTATACCGCGCAGGTGACGGTGACTTTCGAACTGAAGTGATCGTCGATCGCAGCACATAAAAAAACCCCGGAGGACCGATCCTCCGGGGTTTTCGAGCCGCACCTTTCCGTCCTGGCGGAAAGAGGCTCCGCTACTTTACCGACTGAAAGACGCCGGCCGCAAAGCTTCGACGGGCTTAGCGATAGATAATCGGACAACCGCGCTCGTTGGCGAATACGATCACCACGCGGTCGCCGTACTGGCGGCCAGCGACCTTGACCGTGCGGCGGTTGATGTCGACGATGCGGGCGCGGCGCAGGCCCATACGTTCGGCCTTGTCGAGGGCACGCTCCGGCGAACAGGAGCGGCGCCAGTTGCGCTCACGGCGGTGTTCGCGATAGTAACCATCATCTTCGTCGCCGGTATAGACGCCGACGCGCGGATCTTGGTTGTTGCCGAAGCCGAGATAGATACTGTCTGCATGGGCTGGGATGGCAGCAAGCGTGCCAAGGCCGACAAGAGCCGAAAGAGCCGCCGTCTTGATGGTGTTGAACATTGTCTTCTCTCCTTGTTTGAGGGTTTCCACCCGTTTTCGTCGAACCGATGGGAGGAGAATGCACCCGCCTGTCTGAATTTTTTGCGAACCGGCCGTTCATCTCCGGTTCATGCGGCAGAACCGGGATAGTCTCTCGCTTCCGGAACCGGTGCTATGGACGGCGGTCCTACATAGGGTGGACCGGCATGGGCGGATAGGCAACGTCCGTTTTGCTGTCGGTTCTGGATCCTCGATTCCGGAGTGAATCCTAAGGCTCGTCTGCAAGCATATGGTCGAAATAATCCTCCGGCTCGGCAAGCTCCGTCTCGCTGGCGCTGACCCGGCCGCGCATCGAGATGCCGGCCTCGTGCACAGTCTCGTCGCTTCCCGACACCAGCCTGTGCCACCAATAGAGATCGCGGCCCTCGGCAACCAACCGGTAAGCGCAGGTCTTGGGCAGCCAGCTGATGGTGCGCACATTCTGCGGCGTCAGCCCGACGCAATCCGGAACACGCGCCAGCCGGTTGGTATAATCGGAGCAGCGGCAGCTTCCAGCGTCGAACAGCCGGCAGCCGACGCTGGTCCAGTAGATATCTCCGGTGTCCTCGTCTTCGAGTTTGGACAGGCAGCATTTGCCACAGCCGTCGCAGAGCGATTCCCACTCGGCCGGGGTCATCGCCTCCAGCGTCTTGGTTTTCCAGAACGGCTTTTCCATCGTCGGCATGTGGACCTCGGAGGCGTCAAGGTCAAGCGCAGCAACCCATGCACCCTCGTCCGAACAATACGCCGGGACCATACGCCAAGACCATACGAATGACATGAAGTCGCCTTCAAAACGCCGGTCAATCGCCCTGTGCCACCGCTAAGACCTACAAACAGGAACCAAACATGGTTGCTGAAAGTTTGGGCAGGGATGGGACGCCACAAGGAGTGTTTATGATGAAACGCCAACCACGGATTCTGGCAGGCACGGCGCTTGGCCTGTTGATGGCGTCCGCGCCGTTAGGCGCGTTCCCGCTGCAAGGCAGCGCCGCATTCGGCCCCGCTCGGAACAGCGCAGTGCTTATCCCGGCGCAGTCGAATTGCGCCGAAGGCGAGTCGGCCGAAGCCTGTGCCCAAGGCGGGCAGGCGGAGCCGGAACAGAAGCCCGGCAAGAGGCGCGAACGGCAGGAGCGAACCGAAGCACCCGCCGAACAATCAGGCGAGTCCGAGCAAAAGCCGCGCCGGAACAAGCGCGAGCAGCAACAGACCGAATCCGCGCCCGCCGAACAACTCGCGCCCTCGGGCGGAGAGGAGCAGGGCAATCAACGCAGGAAAAAGAGGCAGCAACAGCAGATCGAAGCCGAACAGCCGGCCGAGCAGGCTGCACCCGCGAATGACGATCAGCAGATCAAGCCGCGCAGGAAGAAGCGCGACCAGCAACAGCGGGAAGCCGCACCTGCCGAACAACCGGCCGAGCAGGCTGCGCCCGCGAATGACGATCAGCAGATCAAGCCGCGCAGGAAGAAGCGCGACCAGCAACAGCAGGAAGCCGCACCTGCTGAACAGCCGGCCGAGCAGGCTGCGCCCGCGAACGACGTTCAGCAGCAGCTCAAGCAGCGCAGGAAGAAGCGCGACCAGCAACAGCAGGAGGCCGCACCTGCTGACCAGCCGGCCGAGCAGGCTGCCCCTGCAAACGCCAACGAGCAGGGCAATCCGCGCAAGAGGAAGAACAAGCAGGACCAGCAGGCGGCGCCGGCTCTCCCACAGGCCGAGCCACTTCCAACCGACAAGCAAGCCGCTCCTGCTCAAGCCGAACAGCCCCAGGACCAGGCGAAGAAGCGCGGCAAGAAGCCCGTTGGGGAAGAGCCGGTGACAGGCGAACAGCAGCCCGCAACCGGTGAGCAACCCGCCACCGGCGAACAGGCAGCACCCACCGAGGGTAGGCCCCCTGCTCCGGGCGAAGCCGCGGCCAACCCGAACGAGGCGCCCATACTGGACAGTCAGAAGGATGTCAGGCGCAGGCACGGCAAGGACCAAGGCGGCCAAAACGCGGGTCGCCAAAGTGGCGGCAAAACGGGTGGTCAGGAAGGCAACCAGCCCGTCGAGGAGAACGGCAACCAGGCGGAAGTCTCGAAACCGGCTCCGGTCGACCAGGGGCCGCCCCCGACCGACGACCGGGCAGCGCAGCAGGAGATCAAACCTGAAAAGATCGCTCCCGTGACCGAGGAAAAAGGCAAGCGCGTCGAGCGCTCAGCCGATTTCGAGGATGTTCGTCGTCGGCGGCGCCCGCAAGGCACCAATGTCCTCAGGGAATTCGGCGACCGCGTCATCCTCCAGTTCAACAACCAGACGTTCGTCGAAAGCAGCGACGCCCCGCGTATGCACCGCGGCGCCAGGAATGTCTATTATGAGGACCTGTCGGGCGATCGCACCCGGGAAATCGTGGAGCGTGACAACGGTTTCCGGATCGTCACCATCCGCAACCACTACGGCGACGTGATCCAGCGTTCACGCATCGCGCCTGACGGACGCGAATATGTGCTGAGCTATGTCGACGAGCGGAACTATGACGATGATGCAGACTGGCGCGACCCGGGCGACGACCTGCCGCCGATGCGCCTTACCATCCCGCCAGAGGAATACATTCTGGATTCCGAAGAGGTCGAGGATCCGGACGACTACTACACCTTCCTCGAACGACCGCCGGTGGAGAAGGTCCAGCGCCTCTATTCGATCGACGAGGTCAAACGCTCGGCCCGCGTGCGCGACATTGCCCGCCGCATCGACCTCGATACGCTCAACTTCGAATTCGGTTCGGCTTCGATTTCCGACACCGAGGTCCAGAAGCTGGAGGGTGTTGCCAACGCCATGGACAAGCTGCTGAAGAAAAACCCGGCCGAGACCTTCCTGATCGAAGGCCATACGGATGCAGTCGGCAAGCCGGAAGCGAACCTTGCATTGTCCGACCGCCGCGCCGAGGCAGTCGCCGAAGCCTTGACCAATGCCTTCGGCATCCCGCCGGAGAACCTGACGACACAGGGCTATGGCGAGGAGTATCTCAAGGTAGACACGTCGGGACCCAACCGTGAGAACCGCCGCGTCGCCATCCGCCGCATCACCTCGCTGGTGGCGCCGGTGGCCAGCGCCCAATAAGCGGAATGTGAACCGCGCGATCCGATCAACCATTGAATCGCGCGGTCACCAATCTTGAAACGCGAGGTCACCAATCCCAAATTTTGGAAAGGGCGTCCCTGCCCCGTCCCGACTCCAGCGGGACACACGAGCCCCGCCGGTTCCCCTCCCCGGCGGGGTTTCGTTTTTTAGAACCTTGCAAACCGCCGCAGCCTGCCCGAAATACGGCACTCCGACAACGGAGCCCGGAATCGCCGCATGAAGCGCCTCGAACTCGCCATCGAATCGATCATTCTCGCCTCGCGCTGGCTGCTGGTCGTCTTCTATCTCGGACTGGGCGCGGCGCTTGCCATCTATGCCGTGTCCTTCGGCAAGAAGCTGTTCGAGTTTGTCTCCGTGGCCTTCACGCTCGACGACACCGATACCATCCTGAAGATCCTCGGCCTCATCGACGCCGCGCTGGTCGCCTCACTGGTGGTGATGGTGATCATCTCGGGCTACGAAAACTTCGTAAGCCGCTTCGATGAAAATGACGGCAAGGTGCATTGGCTGGGCACGATCGATGTCGGCTCGCTGAAGGTCAAGGTCGCCTCGACAATCGTCGCCATCTCCTCGATCCACCTCTTGCAGGTTTTCCTGAACTCGGTCTCCTACACGACCGACCAGCTGATGTGGCTGACCATCATTCATCTGGCCTTCGTTCTGTCGGCACTGATGCTTGCCTATATCGACCGGCTGATGGGTCTTGGCAAAGCCAAGAAAGCCGAAGGCTGAGCACGCGTCTGTGCCGGTCTTTAAGAGATACGCCTGTCAGCTAGATGCTTTCCGTCAGTAAATACCTTTGATTTTGGTATCAGTCCGCTCGAACACCTCGTCCGGCACAAAAAAGTCGCCGGCGAGCGGGCCTGTCGCGCCCGGCGCATAGGCTGAGAAATCGCTGACGCCTTCGGCGCGCAGCACTTCTTCGTCGATGTAGAAATTACCGGTTGCCCCGCGCGACGGCCTGACCAGGATGGCGTGTGCGGCATCGGCCATGATGTCGGGCGAACGGCTCATCGCCGCCACCGTCGCCCCGCCCAGGAGGTTGCGCACCGCCGCCGTGTCGATGGTCGAGATCGGCCAGAGCGAATTGACCGCAATGCCATCCCTGGCGAACTCGGCGCTCATGCCCAGCGTGCACATCGACATGCCGAACTTCGCCATCGTGTAGGCGACATGGTTCTTGAACCACTTGGCCTTCATGTCGAGCGGCGGCGCCAGATTCAAAATGTGAGGATTTTCCGCCAACCTCAAGTGTGGAATGCACATTTTGGAGACGAGAAAAGTACCGCGCGTGTTGATCTGGTGCATCAGGTCGTAGCGTTTCATGTCGGTCTCCAGCGTGCCGGTGAGTTGGATGGCGCTGGCATTGTTGATGCAGATATCGATGCCGCCGAACGTCTCCACGGTTTTGGCGACGGCTTCGGCGACCTGCGCTTCATCGCGGATGTCGCACAGCGCCGGCAGCGCCTTGCCGCCGGCCCGCTCGATCTCTTGCGCCGCTGTGTAGATCGTTCCCGGCAGCTTCGGATGCGGCTCGGCGGTCTTGGCCGCGATCGTCACATTGGCGCCGTCGCGCGCGGCGCGCAGCGCAATCGCCAGCCCGATGCCGCGTGACCCGCCAGAGATGAACAGCGTCTTTCCCTTGAGCGACATCCTCGCCCCTCCCTGTGCTACTCTCTTTTCTACCATCTTTTCTCCTTGCGATCCTTGCCTGCACCGCCGGCGGATACAAGCGCCCTTAACCCGCAGCGGTGGTGTGACGCTACGGAGGGTCGTGGATTTCGCGGGAGCGCGCGTTGAATCTGTCGGGCAAGTTGGTATATATTCTATACGAAAAGGGAGAATATATAAATGGCCTTATCGATCAAGAATATGGCGGTCGAGCAACTGGCACGTGAGCTCGCCCGCCGGCGCCAGGTATCGGTGACGGAGGCCATCCGTCAAAGCCTCGAGCGCGAAGTTGCGCGCGAGCGGCTTGTGCCGCGCGACGAGACCGGTGACCTTTTTCAACGTCTGATGGCGATTGCGGAACGAGCTGCACGAATACCGGAGCGCAAAGACGCGATGAGCGACGATGAAATTCTCGGTTATGACGAACTGGGTATCCCGACGCGATGATCATCGATTCCTCGGCGCTGGTCGCCATTTTACGCACGGAGCCGGGCTACGACCGCTTCGTTTTGGCGATCACCCAGGCTGAAAGACGTTTGCTTCCGGCACCGACACTGCTTGAAACGACAATGGTGCTCGTCGGCCGCTGGCAGGACCAGATTATCGATCGCTTCGAAACTTTTTTGCGCACCGCCTCGATCGAGACGATCCCCTTCACGGCCGACCACGCCGCGGTCGCTCGTCAGGCGTTCCTGCGCTATGGCAAGGGCCGGCATCCGGCCGCCCTCAACTTCGGCGACTGCATTGCCTATGCTGCGGCACGTATCGAAGCCATGCCGTTGCTGTTCAAGGGTGACGATTTCCGGCTGACCGACATCGAACCGGCTGTTTGATCCACGGCTAGACCAGCACCAGGCCCTGCCGCATGGCGATGGCGATCGCATCGGTGCGGTTGGCGGCACCGAGCTTCGTCAGGATCGCTGCGACGTGGAATTTCGCCGTATGCACGGAGATGTTCAGCCGCCGCGCGATGACCTTGTTGGGCGCGCCTTCGGCGAGCAGTGCCAGCACCTCGCTTTCGCGCGGCGAAAGCGTCGGCCGGACGATTTGCTCGTTACTCGGTTCCTCGTCGAACCGGTCGCTGTCATGAAAGGTAAAATCGTGCCCGTCTGACAGAGCGTGGCTGTCACGCGAAATCCGGTAGCCAGCCGCCGCCAGCCGCGCCGCAGCGGCGATCAGCACGTCGTCCGCTGCCACCGGCAGCACGGCAAACACTGTATCGGCCGGCCGCTCCCCGGCCGCTCGCGACGATAGCAGCACCCGAGGCATAGCGGCGTCGACGAGCCCGCCTTGCACCCCATGATCATCGACGATGGCGACATCCGCCGCCCAACGCCCGTCGACTTCGCCCGCCAGAAAAGGCTGCAGGTCATCGGTCGCAGCGAGAGCCGCGGACAGACTTCGCGCGCGCTCGACGTCACCGAGCACGATCAGCACCGTCAGCCGTCTGCCAGCGACCTCACCGCTTACCATCTATCCCTCAGCTCAGTGGTTTTTCACCGATGGTCAGTGAGACCTCACGGTTCTCGCCGCCGCGCACCACGCCGAGTGTCACCAAGGCACCGGCGCTGTCCGGCCCGAGCTTGCGGATCAGCTCGCGCGGGCCATGCACCGTCTCTGCGTTCCACGATACGATGATGTCGCCGAGACTGAGACCGGCGGCTTTCGCCGGGCCGCTATCGTCAAGGCTCATCACCATGGCGCCCTGTGTATCACCATTGCGGACCGGATGCAGGCCGGCACCAAGATAGCCCCTCGCCACATGACCCTTCTCGCGCAGCGTCGTGACTGCCCGCTCGATCGTTTCGTAAGGCATGACCAGCGCCCGCCGGCGTGGCCCGAACAGCAGCATGCCGATCAGTCCGCCCTTGGCGTCGAGCACAGGGCCGCCCTCGAAACGGCCGCCGGCATTGACGGCAAGGTTGATGCGCCGGTCGATCGTGCCGCCGCGCATTGAACGCCAGGCCGGGCCGACCTCGCCGACCGTGCCGAAGGTAGCGAGCGAGGTGCCGTCGCTATTGCCCGCGACGATCGCCAGATTGCCCGGCCGCACTGCATCCGCCTTCACCAGGGACGGCACGCTTGGTGCGCCGGTGGGTTTCAAAACGGCCGTGCCGGTGGACGGGTCGCGGCCGACCAGCTCGGCCTTGACGGTTTCGCCCGAAGGAAACGTCAGCTCGATCTCCTCGCCGGCCTCGACCGCCTCCTCGGCAGTGACGAAATAGCCGTCCTGCCAGTGGAAAGCGGTAGACGTGCGGTGGTGGTGCGTCGCGAAGCTGGCCGTCGCTGGAGCCGCGGCTGCGGCGATGTCGGCAATGGCGTCGGAAAATGTGCTCAGATTGAAATCGCTCATGATTTGTCTCCTGGGTTCCTCGTGACCCAGATATCGCCCGGCAGGGCGTTGGCGGATACTCGCCTGACGGCTAGTTGGGCGTTTGACTGGCCATCTGGTCAGGTCGCGGCCGGTCCGGCCGCTCCGCACATATAGGCATTGTTCATCTTGTTCCAAAAGCTACGGAGCCCCGCAGATGGCCCTGCCCGCCCAGCAATTGCAATATGACGATGCCCTTCTCGATGCCTATTCGGCGACGGTCGCCGATGCCGTCGACCGCATCGGGCCCGCCGTCTGCCGCATCGAGCGTGTCGGTGGCCCGGGCGGCCATGGCTCAGGCTTCGTCATCACGCCGGACGGGCTGGTCGTCACCAACTTCCACGTCGTCGGCGATGCGCGCAGTGTGCGCGTGTCGATGCCGGACGGCGCCTCCAGGGAAGGCCGCGTGCTCGGCCGCGACCCCGACACCGACATTGCGCTGGTGCGCGCCGACGGCAACTTTGCCGACGTTGCGCCGCTTGGCGATTCCAAGCGTTTGAGGCGCGGCCAGATTGCAATTGCCATCGGCAACCCGCTCGGCTTCGAATGGACCGTCACCACCGGCGTCGTCTCGGCGCTCGGCCGCTCGATGCGTGCCTCCACCGGCCGGCTGATCGACGACGTCATCCAGACTGACGCCGCGCTCAACCCCGGCAATTCCGGCGGACCGCTGGTGTCCTCGGCCGGCGAGGTGATCGGCGTCAACACCGCGATGATCCACGGAGCGCAAGGCATCGCGTTCGCGGTTGCCTCCAACACCGCCAATTTCGTCATCTCGGAGATCATCCGCTTCGGCCGCGTGCGCCGCGCCTTCATCGGCGTTTCCGCCGACACCACCAACCTGCCGCGCCGCGCAGCACTCTTGTCGCAAGTGTCGAGCAGCACGGCGGTGCGCCTGCGCAGCGTCGAGAAGAACAGCCCGGCGGACAAGGCCGGCCTCAGGGAAGGCGACATTATTGCCGCCATCGACGGCCGCCCGGTCACCGGCGTCGACGATCTTGTGCGCATGCTCGACGCCGAGCGCATCGGCCGCGAGACACTGTGCACGGTGGTGCGCCGCTCCGGCATTGCCCAGGTCACGGTGATGCCGTTGGCGAGGGCAAGCTAGCTCGCTGCAGCACCTGCGCATATTGCGCCAGGAATTCCGGGCTCGGCGGGATCGGCCTGATCACGTCGATCAGCACGCCGTTGGGATCCTTGGTGATGAAATGGCGCTGGCCGAAGGGTTCGTCGCGCAGCGTTAGCAGGATCGGCAGGCCGGCGGCGGTGATCCGCTCATAGACGGCATCCGGGTCCCTGACCTCGAAATTGATCAGCACGCCAGACGCGCGGCCCCGCCCCTCCTCCGGGATCGTCTCATGATCGCCCTGGACGATGCCGAGGTTGACGCGGCGATCTTCGGCTGAGCGCAGATGGATGTACCAGTCGGCCTCGAACAGCGGCTTGAAGCCGAAATGCGCGACATAAAGGGCTGCAGTGCCGGCAACATCGCCCGTCATCAGCACCGGATAATAGCTCGTCGTCCTCATCTTTCCTTCTCCCGGCGAACAACATACAATCTGCATGTAAATGTAACTAACATACAGGCTGAATGTATGCAACAGCGATCCGCTCGCCGCTCCAACCGTGATCGCACCGAAGCGACACGCGCCGAGCTCATCGCCGCGGCGCGAAAACTGTTCACCGAAAAATCCTATGCCGAGACCAGCACACCCGAGATCGTCGCCGCTGCCGGCGTAACGCGCGGCGCGCTTTATCATCACTTTGCAGACAAGCAGGCGCTGTTTGCCGCTGTGGTCGAACAGGAGGCGCAAGCCGTGGCGGAAGAGATCGAACGCGCGTCGCCGCCTTCGCTATTTGCCCGCGATGCGCTGATTGCCGGCTCGGATGCCTATCTGGCTGCCATGCGCGCCCCCGGCCGAACTCGGCTCTTGCTGCTTGATGGCCCCGCCGTGCTCGGCCGCGCCGCCATGGATGCGATCGACAATCGCCATGGCAACCGTTCGCTGCGTGAGGGCCTTGTTGCCGCGATGCGCTCGCACTCTATGACGAGATTGCCTGTGGAAGCACTGACCGCTTTGCTCGCCGCTGCCTTCGACCGCGCAGCGCTCGCCATTGAAGCTGGAGCATCGATCGAAGACTATCGCGCCGTTCTCATCGCGCTGATCGACGGTCTGTCTCCGGCTCCTCCTTAGGCACCTCACCCGGCTCGAATTCGTTGAAACAACCAAGCTGGCGCTTGAACTGATCGATCAGCCAGGCGGCCGCCGGTTTCGGGCTGCGATCGGCGCGGTGCATGGCATAAAGCGGCGAGCGGACTTCGCTGTAAGGCTCGAGATCGAGTTCGACGAGCCGGCCGTTCGCCAGATCATCGGCAATCAGCCATCGCGGCAGCCCGCCCCAGCCCAGCCCCTCGCGCATCAGCACGTGCTTGGTGCGCACATCCGTCAGCCGCCAAGTGCGGTAGGCGAAGACGCCATAGTCGCGCCCGCGCGTACGCTCGGACTGGTCCGAGACGACCAGTTGGATGTGTTCGCGGACATCCTCCAGCGCCACTGGTCTGGGCAGCAGCGCCAGCGGGTGATCAGGCGCTGCGGCCGGCACCAGGGAGAAGAAACCGATGCGCAGCAGATTCACGTCCGCCTCGCCCAGAAGCCCTCCGATGCCGAGATCGGCCTGTCCGCCGACAACATGATCGAGGATAAGGCCAAGCGAGCCGATATGCAGACGCAGTGTCACGGCCGGAAACTGCACCTCGAATGCCTTTAGCACCCGAACCAGCACCGGCGACGGTAGCGTCACGTCGACCGACAGCGCAACTTCCGCCTCCAATCCCTGCCGATATCCGTCGATACGCGAGCGGATGCGTTGCAGCACGCCGACCATGCGCCGCGCATCTTCCAGCGTCGCCTTGCCGACATCGGTCAGTTGCGGCTCACGCGTGCCCTCACGCTCAAACAGCTTCAGCCCAAGCTGCGCTTCGAGGTTGGCAATGGCGTAGCTGATGACCGACTGCGCGCGGTTGAGCTTACGGCCGGCAGCCGAGAAGGAACCGGTGTCGGCCACCGCAACCAGGATCTGCAGTTGGTCAAGCGTCGGGTTGGGCTGCATCTTTCAATCCACAATTTAGATGGATCATATACAAAATATACCAGTTTTTCAAATGGGTCTGCGCACACATATTTGCCGGGAGATTTTAATCCAACCCTGGAGAGTCACCATGTCCATCCTTCTTGTCACATCCAGCCCACGCGGCGCCGCCTCGCACTCGACCCGCGTCGCCAACGAACTCGCCGACAAACTGCTTGCCGCCGATCCTTCGGCCAAGCTTGTCGCCCGCGACCTCGTCGCCAACCCGCTGCCGCATATCGACCCCGACTATTCGACCGGCATCTATACGCCGGCCGAAGCGCGCACCCAGCGCCAGGCTGAGGTCGTCGGCGTTTCCGATACTGTACTGGACGAGCTGTTTGCGGCCGACACCGTCATTCTCGCCACCGGCTTCATCAACTTCAACATCTCGTCGACGCTGAAATCCTGGGTCGACCACGTCGCCCGCTCCGGCAAAACCTTTGCTTATAGCGATGCTGGCCCGAAAGGCCTCGTCACCGGCAAGAAGGTCTATATCGTGCTGGCTTCGGGCGGTATCTATTCCGAAGGTGCGGCCGTGCAGTTCGATCACGCCATTCCCTACCTGCGCAGCGTGCTCGGCTTTCTCGGCATGACCGATGTCGAGGTCATCCGCATCGAAGGAGTCGGCATGGGCGCCGATGCGGTAGCAGCAGCGCTGGCCAAGGCCTCGACCAAGGTCGACGCCATTGTGGCCGCGACCGGAAGCGCCGAGCGCGTCGCCGCCGCGGCGTAAAGCCAGCATCGTTTGAATTGAACAAGGGCAGGCGCTCGGTGCCTGCCCTTGCTGTCGTTGGCGACAACCTATTGTGGTGGGCCAACAACTGCCATTGGTTATTCCGCTTGTCTGCGCTATCGGTCGCGGATGTTCCTGTCCGTTGCCACAACGCACCGTCCGGCCACCGATCTCGGTTTCCTGCTGCACAAGCATCCCGATCGTTTGCACGAGACCGACCTCTCCTTTGGCAAAGGGTGGCTATTCTATCCCGAAGCGACCGAAGAGCGTTGCGAGGCAGCACTCCTGCTCGATGTCGACCCGATAGGGCTAGTGCGCGGCAAGGGGCGGGCGGAAGGCTTGCTGGACCAATATGTGAACGACCGGCCTTACGCGGCATCGTCTTTCCTGTCCGTGGCGCTAAACAAAATGCTGCGGACGGCGATGACCGGAATGTCAAAGGAGCGCCAGGAACTGGCTAGCGGCGAACTGCCGCTGGAGGCAGTCGTGACTCCACTGCCGATGCGCGGCGGTGAGGCTCTGGTTCGAAGCCTGTTCGAACCCTTGGGCTGGACAGTCGATCTGACGCCAATCGAGGGAATCGGGTCTGGTGCAGGCGAGTCCCGGTACGGCCATCTGAAGCTGACCGGCACGGGCCGGCTCAGCGCCTTGTTGAACCACCTCTACGTACTGATCCCGGTGATGGACGATGCCAAGCATTATTGGGTCGGCGAAGCAGAGGTCGACAAGCTGCTGTCCAAGGGAGAGGGCTGGCTGGAAAAACATCCCGCCAAGGACCTGATAGTTCGCCGATACTTGCGCAACCGCGGTGCCTTGGCCCGCATCGCTCTGGAACGACTGGTTCCTGAAACGGCCAGGGAGACTTTGCCGCCCGAACTGCGTGTCACACCTGAGGAAGCGCTGGAGACGCCGATCCGGCTCAACGATCTGCGCATGGAAGCTGTTGTCCGAGCCATCCAGGCAACGGGTGCAACCACGGTTGCGGACCTGGGATGCGGCGAAGGCAAGCTACTTTATCGGCTCGTGCGCGAGCGATGGGTCCATAAGCTGTTCGGGTTGGATCCAGCGGCACGCGAACTGGAATGGGCTGCAAAGCGTCTCAAGCTGAACGAGTTTGGCGGGCCGCCGGAGGGCCGGGTTACGCTGCTGCACGGATCTCTGACATACCGGGACGGCCGCTGGGCGGCAGCCGACGTCGCCGTGCTGGTCGAGGTCATCGAGCATCTCGACGAGGACAGGCTGCCCCTGGTCGAACGCATCGTTTTCGGCGAGACGGCGCCTAAATCCGTCATCGTGACCACTCCGAACGCGGACTACAACGCTCTGTTTCCCAGATTGGCCCCTGGCGCATTTCGCCATCCCGATCACCGTTTCGAATGGAGCCGGGCTCAGTTCGAAACCTGGGCGGCCAAAATCGGTGAGATCTATGGCTATGCAGCCACCTTCAGCGGTATCGGAGCCCAGGATTCTACCCTCGGCGCGCCCACGCAGATGGCGGTGTTCACCCGATGAGAGAACTGGACAAGACCGATCTCGCCATTCCTGACTTTGCCCTCGTCGTGCTGATCGGCTCGACCGGATCGGGCAAGTCGACTTTCGCGGCCAGGCATTTTCTGCCGACCGAGATCATCTCCTCGGATCAGTGCCGGGCGCTGGTCTCCGACGATGAGACTGACCAGGACGTCTCTGCAGATGCCTTCGATCTGGTGCGCGAAATAGCCGGCAAGCGGCTTAAACACCGCAGGCTGGCCGTCATCGACGCCACCAACGTGCGAGCCGCCGACCGCAAGGCCTGGATTGAGCTGGCGCGCAAGTGGCACGCTTTGCCCGTCGCCGTGGTCCTCGATCCAGGCGTCGAGGTGTGCGTCGCACGCAATGCGGTGCGAGCCGACCGGCCGGTCGGCGCCGGGGTCGCCCAGCGCATGACAACCGAGATCCGCAAGGGTCTTGGCGGCCTGCAACGCGAGGGCTTCCGCCAGGTCTGGACGCTTACCAGCGAGGCCAGCATCGACGCGGCCGAGGTGTCGCGGCAGCCGCTATGGACCGACAAGCGCGACGACCACGGCCCGTTCGATATCATTGGCGACATCCACGGCTGTTCGGATGAACTTCAGATGCTGCTCGCTCGACTGGGCTACAGCGTCGCCTGGTCTGAACATCAGGGCGACCGAACGGCCACTGTGATCCCGCCGCAGGGCCGCAAGATCGTCTTTGTCGGCGACCTCGTCGATCGCGGCCCCAACTCGCCCGACGTACTGCGCATCGCCATGAGCATGGTCGCGGCCGGGACCGCCTATTGTGTCCAGGGCAACCATGAACGCAAACTCGGCCGCTGGCTGGAAGGTCGCAAGGTCACGGTCGCCCACGGCCTCGAGCAGACGATAGACCAGTTGAACACGCAGGACCGCGGCCTGCGAGAGGCGCTGCCGGCCTTTCTCGACGGCCTGCGCAGCCACGTCTGGCTGGACGGCGGACACCTCGCCGTCGCCCACGCCGGTCTCAAGGAGGAAATGATCGGACGCGGCTCCGGCGCCGTGCGCGAGTTCGCTCTGTACGGCGAGACCACAGGCGAGACTGACGAGTTCGGGCTGCCCGTCCGCGCGGACTGGGCCGCAGCCTACCGTGGCAAGACAGCCGTAATTTATGGACATACGCCAACGCTGTCGGCCGAGTGGGTCAACAACACCCTGTGTATCGACACTGGATGCGTGTTCGGCGGCAAGCTGACGGCCTTACGCTGGCCGGAACGCGAACTGGTAGAGGTGCCGGCAATCCAGACATGGTCGGAGCCGATACGTCCGCTGGGCGGGTCCTGTCTGGGCAAATCGGCACAGGCCGACGCCGACGGCGTGCTCGATTACCAGGATGTCTCCGGTCGCCGCTGGATCGAGACCGGGCTGAGGGGCCGGATTGTGGTGGCCGAGGAGAACGCCTCGGCGGCACTGGAAGTGATGAGCCGCTTCGCGCTGTCGCCGCAATGGCTGATCTATCTGCCGCCGACCATGTCGCCGTCCGAGACCAGCAGCCAACACGGCTGGCTGGAACGTCCGGAAGATGCCTTCGCTTATTTCCGCGAACGCGACGTCGCCCAGGTCGTGTGCGAGGAAAAGCATATGGGTTCGCGGGCGGTGGTCGCGCTGTGCCGGAACGCGCAGGCGGCGCGCAGCCGCTTCGGGATCCCGGGCGACGAGACCGGCGCAATCTGGACCCGCACCGGACGTTCCTTTTTCAACGACGGCACCATGACGGAAGGCCTGCTCGCCCGTCTCCGGGTCGAGGTCGACGCGGCGGATCTGTGGACGGAATTGAACAGCGACTGGCTGCTGCTGGACACCGAGATAATGCCTTGGTCGGCAAAGGCCGGCAGCCTGATCGAAAGCCAGTATGCGCCGGTGGCGACATCCTCAGCCGCCGGTTTCAAGGTCAGCCGCGAGGCGCTAGCCCGTGCGATGGCGCGCGGCGTCGATGCGGCCGGCCTGAACGCACGCCTTGAAGACCGGGCCGCCCGTGCGGCTAAATACGCCACGGCCTGGGCGCCTTACGTGTGGCCGGTCTCCGGCGTCGACGACCTTAAGGTCGCGCCTTTCCACCTGCTCGCCAGCGAGGGACGTGTTTGGTTTGACCAGGATCATGTCTGGCACATGTCGCTCGCGGACCGTCTGGCTGCCCATGTTGGCGTGGTCACGCCGACCCGATGGCGTACGGTTGATCTGGCCGACGGCAGCGCGTGTGCGGAGGCTATTGCCTGGTGGGAGGCGCTGACTGGCTCGGGCGGCGAAGGCATGGTGGTCAAACCACGCGACTTCGTCAGCCGTGGCAAGAAGGGACTCATCCAGCCGGCGCTGAAGGTCCGCGGCCCGGAATATTTGCGCATCATCTATGGTCCCGAATATGACGCGCCGGACAATCTCATCCGCCTGCGAGAACGCGGCCTGAGCGGCAAGCGCAGCCTGGCACTCAGGGAGTTCGCGCTCGGTCACGAGGCGCTGACGCGATTTGTCGCCAAGCAGCCGCTACGCCGCGTTCACGAGTGTGTCTTCGCCGTGCTGGCGCTGGAAAGCGAGCCAATCGACCCAAGGCTGTAATAACGATCTACCCGAAGATCTTCTCGCCTTGCTCATCGACCAGCTGGATGCCCTTCTTGATCGAGATGTCGACAGCGTCATCAAGCCCGGCAAAGCGATCGGCGCGGATGAATTTGTGCTCCTTCATCACGCCGTCGATCTCCTTCGAAACCACGCCGCAGGTCTGGTACTGGCCCTCCGCCTTGTAGGGCGTGGCGCTGATCAAAAATCCCTTGTGCTCGATTTGCTTTACCGGCGCCGCTGTCTTTGGCTCAGCGGCTTCGTTGCCGCCGCCGAAAAGACGCTTCAGAAAAGACATGGGGTATCCTCCAACGGCAATCATCCTGCACCACATAGCGTGGTGCAGGATGATTTTCAGTACCGGTCCTTGGCCGAGCGGGCAAGGGCCGCAGCTGGCTTGGCACTCAGGGGTCAGTCGCGCGACAGCGCTTCCAGGGCCTCTGCGGCAGCTTCCAATATGCTGATTGCCTCGGCCTGCTTTGCTTCAGGCGCATCTACGATTTCGCCGAGCGCGGCGCGCAGCCGGTGGCGCACGGCGCGGAATTCGTCGCGCTTTTCCGAGCGGCCGCGGCCGCGCCGGCCACCGTCGCCGTCGTCGTTCCAGCCGAACCACTCGCGCGCCTTCGCCATCTTGCGGCCGAAGCGCTCGAGATGGTCGAGCACGTGGTCGATCATCTCGCGATTTTCGTTGAGATGCGCCTGCCCTGCCTCGGTGATCGAAAACACCTTCTTGTTGCCTTCCGCCGCAGAAACGGCATAGCCGGCCTCTTCCAGGAAGGTCAGCGTCGGATAGACGACGCCGGGGCTCGGGCTGTAGACGCCGCTGGTGCGCTCCTCCAGCGCCTTGATGATGTCGTAGCCGTGCCGCGGCGCCTCGGCCAGCAGCGACAGCGTGATCAGCTTGAGATCGCCGTCAGCCAGCATACGCCCGGCGCGGAACATGTCGCCTGGTCCGCCGCGTCCGCCGCCGCCTCTCATGCCATGCCCGAACGGGCCGAACCCGCCGCGTCCGCCGAACTTGCCGGCCATATGCATGAAAACGCGCTCGGCGTGTTCGCCAAAACGATGATGCCCGAAATGATTGTCTTTGTGCATTGTCTGCTCCTTGAGTTATGTCTTACGATATATCTCAATTAGGTGCTCGCCACGATCGAGTCAAGATATATCTTACGATGTATCTGAAAGTGCGCCAGCAGGATTGATTTCGCCGGCAAGGGCAGCTAGGAAGCGCGTGAGGGTCGAAGACCCCTCCGTAAGCGTCTGACGTGAAGCAACGCATCCACCCCGGTCGTTTCCGGGCAGTTACGCCGGAAGACCGGCGAATGGATGCCAATGCGACGGACCGGATGCTTCAGGGAAAAATCCAAATGACCATGAAAACCCCGCGCAGGAAGCTGCCTGCGCGCTATGCCGCCGTCCTCGGCCCGCTGGTGGCGTCGTTGCTGATGACGTTCATCGTGTCGTTCATCTCGACACTGAAAAGCCTTGGCTTCCGACCTGCCGGCCACCTGGCTGACGGCTTGGGGCCTGTCCTGGATGGTGGCCTTTCCGACGCTGCTGCTGTTGCTGCCGGCGGTGCGCCGCATCGTTGGCTGGCTTTGCGAGCCCGTGGCTCGATAGCAGGCTGCGCCAAGGGCCCGAAGCAACTTACGGGTCTTTCAGTGCGAAGTGAACGGACACTATCACCAACGGCCTTTGCGGCGGTTCCAGGCATAGAGCAGATCGGCGAAGCGATCATAGGCATAGCGCGTCAACGGCAGCGTGGCGGGATTGCCGAACAGCGTCGCCAACCAGCCCTCGCCCGGCGTTATCAGCCAAGCCGCAACGGCAACATCGGCGCCGACCAGCAATTTGCCACCGGCGTCGGTCGCATGCAGCCGGCGCCGGATATCCTCCAGCCCGATGCCGTAGCGGGCCAGCGCCGTCGGTTCGGCATTGATGTCGCGAAATTCGATCCGCCCCGCCTTGACCGCCTCGATCAGCCGCCGCTTCTGCCGGCTGATGCCGGCATCGCAGACCGGACAGCGCGTATTGTACCAGACGGTCAGCAGAGGCTTGGCCATGGTTCGCAACACCAGCGGAGGACGCGCGACGACTATCCAGCAAATGCCGTTGCGCCGCAACGTGACGCGACACCGCGGAATGTCCCGGCTTCGGCTAATGCACGTCGCCCCAAAAACATGTCCTCGGGCCTGGCCCGAGGGTGCGCGGCGGTTTGCCATACCGACCTGTTTAAAAAGAAGAGCGTAAAGCGCGTCGCAAGAGGCCGTTCAAGCGCGACGCGCTTCAGGCACGGCACTCAGCCGAGCGAGGTAATGATCTCGCGATAGGCATCCTCCGGGAAAGCCTTGAGTGTCCGCGTCCTGACGTTTCCGCCCGCCGCCAGCATCAGCGAGAAACGAGCTAGTACGGCATCGTCGGGGGCTTCGACCACCGCCACCATGTCGCAATCCCCCATGGTGAGATAAAATGCCTTGAAGGACCCGCCCATGTCTCCCAACAGCTTCTTGGCGGCATCGAGCCGCTTCGGCGACTCGCGCACGTTTTTGGCGCCTTGCTCCGTCCAGTTGATCAGCACGATGTAAGTTGTCATGGCACACCTCCCTCCGGGGCCACGGAGCACGGCGTCACAGCCGGGGCGGGCATCCGGGTTTGTCGCCCAGAAAATGCATCCGTCGCGGAATTATCCTCTCGTAGGGCACGACCCGCAAGAGCGGCGCGTCCAATCGTGATCGCCTGTGCCCAAACGGAAAAGGACGCCACCGGCGCCCTTTAAACTGCTTATCCGTCACCCAGACTCAGCTGTCGAGGAAGCTTCTGAGCTTGCGCGACCGGCTCGGGTGCTTGAGCTTGCGCAGCGCCTTGGCTTCGATCTGGCGGATGCGCTCGCGGGTGACCGAGAACTGCTGGCCGACCTCCTCAAGCGTGTGGTCGGTGTTCATGCCGATGCCGAAGCGCATTCTGAGCACGCGCTCTTCGCGCGGCGTCAGCGAGGCCAGCACGCGCGTCGTCGTCTCGCGCAAATTGGCCTGGATCGCCGCGTCGATCGGCAGGATCGCCATCTTGTCCTCGATGAAATCGCCGAGATGCGAATCCTCCTCGTCGCCGACCGGCGTTTCGAGCGAGATCGGCTCCTTGGCGATCTTCAGCACCTTGCGCACTTTTTCCAGCGGCATTGCGAGCTTTTCCGCCAGTTCTTCCGGCGTCGGCTCACGGCCGATCTCATGCAGCATCTGACGCGAGGTGCGTACGATCTTGTTGATCGTTTCGATCATGTGCACCGGAATGCGGATGGTGCGCGCCTGGTCGGCGATCGAACGGGTGATCGCCTGCCGGATCCACCATGTCGCGTAGGTCGAGAACTTGTAGCCGCGGCGGTATTCGAATTTGTCGACCGCCTTCATCAGGCCGATATTGCCTTCCTGGATCAGGTCGAGGAACTGCAGGCCGCGATTGGTGTATTTCTTGGCGATGGAGATGACGAGACGCAGATTGGCCTCGACCATTTCCTTCTTGGCGATCGCGGCTTCGCGCTCGCCCTTCTGCACCTGGTTGACGATCTTGCGGAATTCCTGGATCGAAATCGCCGTCTCGGTGGCGAGGTTCTGGATCTCGGCGCGCAGGTCGCGGATGGCGTCCTTCTCGTTCTTGGTGAACTCCTTCCAGCCGCGCGAGGTCAGATTGCCGATCGAACGCGTCCAGTTCGGATCGAGCTCCGAGCCCTGATATTCCTTGAGGAACTCCTCGCGGCGCACGCCATAGCTTTCGGCCAGCCGCAACAGCTTGCCCTCGTTCTGCACCAGGCGCTTGTTGATGTCGTAGAGCTGCTCGACCAGCGCCTCGATGCGCGCCGTGTTCAAGGACAGCGACTTCACCGCCTTGATCAGCTGGTCCTTCAGCTCCTTGAGCCGACGGTCCTGGCTTGGCGACAGCGTGCCGGCGGCGGCCAGCCGGTTCTCGACCTGCTGGTCCTGCAGCTTGCGCAGCTTCTTATAGGTGTCGGCAATGACGTCGAGCGTCTCCATCACCTGCGGGCGCAGTTCCGCTTCCATCGCCGCCAGCGACAGGCTCGCCTCGTCATCGTCCTCCTCGTCGTCGTCCACCAGGCCACGGGTGTCGCCGCCGACATTGGTGATGTCGTCCTCGTCCTCGCGCGAACGGCGCGGCTTTTCCTCGGTCTTGGCTTCCTCGATACGCTCGACCACCGGCGCCTGCTTGGCCTCCGGCCCGGCATAGGTCGCCTCGAGGTCGATGATCTCGCGCAGCAGGATCTTCGATTCGTTGAGCTCGTCGCGCCAGATGATGATGGCCTGGAAGGTCAGCGGACTTTCGCAGAGGCCCGCGATCATCGTCTCGCGGCCGGCCTCGATGCGCTTGGCGATCGCGATTTCGCCCTCGCGCGACAGAAGCTCCACCGAGCCCATCTCGCGCAGATACATGCGAACCGGATCGTCGGTGCGGTCGGTCGGCTCTTTTTTGGTCGTGGTGGCGGCGACGGCGGTGCCGGTCTGCTCGGCCAGCTCGTTGGCATCCTCCTCGGCGTCAGCGGCGGTATCGGCGGCTTCGGGCTCCTCGCCCTGCTCGTCGTCCTCGACCACGTTGATGCCCATGTCGGAAAGCATGGCCATCGTGTCCTCGATCTGCTCGGAGGTCACTTCCTCCGAGGGCAGCACCGAATTCAGCTCGTCCATGGTGACATAGCCGCGCTTCTTGGCGGCCTTGATCATCTTCTTGACAGCATCGTCGGAAAGGTCGAGCAGAGGGCCATCGGTCGCGGCCTCGCGTTCGGTCTCGACTTCTTCCTTTTCTTTTGTCGCCATAGTCTTTATTTTCTCCAAGCGGCTGAGTATCAAAGCCGCGTAAGCTGCCGGTCCGGTCAAATTGGATGCGCTCTTTCCAGAACGCGCTTTACCGGGCCAGTAACTGCATCTCTCGTTAAGTCCAGATTAACCCTGATATCTGTGGCAAGCTGACTGCCTGTCCAGTGATCAGTACCTTACATCGCTGCATTCCCGTCGATGCCGGGGCGGGTTAACGTTTCGAATCGACCTGATTCCGCCATTCTGCCGGAAGGTCAAGCGCCTCTCGCATGATTCGCATGAAAAAAGCGAATCAATTACCCGACTTAGAGCGCCGCACGCTTGATTCGACGCGCAAGCACGTCCTTACATTCAGTCTTCTGGAGGCTTCGATCTAAACGCGCCCAGCCCTGCCCGACGATACGCCAAACCCTTCGATCAGCGCTTCCGTTGCCTGCACATCACGAAATTGCGCCTGGATTTCGACCAGGTGCCGGTAGTTTTCGTCCGTGGGGTCGCTGGCGAGCGCTGCTTCCGCCTGCTTCAGCTCCTTATGTAAGGTGCGCGCGCTGCGCTGCAAGTGGAGGGCCTGGCTGAACGCATCGCGGGCATCGTCGAGTGCCGCCGTTTCCAGCGCCGGCCATTGCCGCGCACGTTTGATCAGCGCCACCGCACGCTGCCAGATCTCGCCGCAGCCGGCCCGCTCGATCGTCGCGATCACCGCGTCGCGGTCATTGGCCATATCATGCGCCATGGCGTCGAGGATCGCCGCATGCAGCCGCTTCAGATCGGAGTTGGCGAGATCGAGGAACTCGACATGGGCGAAATTCTCGTCGATCAGCACGGGATGGTTGACGAGGGCGGCAATGATCGTCGCCTCGCGTACCGACATGCCCTCGCCGCCGCGCTTGACCAACGCCGAGCGACCGAGGCTTTCGGTGATCGCGGTGCGCCCACCGGAATTGCCGCCGCGCGCAAACTGTCCGCCGGGTGCTGAACCCTTGCCCTGGAAACGTTCGCCGGGCCGTCCGTCCTGACGCCCCTGGCGTCCGCGCTGGGCACCGAAGAAGCTCTGCACCCGCTCGCGCATTTCCTGTTGGTAGTGATAGCGAAGGCTCTCGTCGCGGATACGGCTGGTCAGTTCGCGCAGCGTCTTTTCGAGCTCGGCTCGCCGTTCCGGCGTGTCGAAGATGCCGCCGGCCGTCTCGCGCATCCACAAGAGGTCGGCCAGCGGCCGCGCCTCGGAAAGCACGGCGCGGAACGCATCCGGTCCGTCACCCTTGACCAGATCGTCGGGATCCTTGCCCTCCGGCAGCAGGGCGAAGCGAACCGAGCGGCCCGCCTGGACCGCCGGCAGCGCCATGTCGGCGGCGCGCCACGCTGCCTTCAACCCGGCCTGGTCGCCGTCGAAGCACAGCACCGGCTCGCCGGCCATGCGCCATAGAAGTTCGAGCTGGTTTTCAGTCAATGCGGTGCCGAGCGGCGCCACCACGTTTTCGAAGCCGGCCTGCGCCAGCGCGATCACATCCATGTAGCCTTCGACGGCAATGACCGTGCCGCCCTTGGCCAGCGCCCCCTTTCCCAGCGCCCCCTTTCCCAGCACTTGCCGCGCACGAGCGAAATTGTAGAGCACGTTGCCCTTGTGGAAGAGCTCCGTATCGGGCGAGTTCATATATTTGGCCAGCGCATCCGGCGCCAGCGCCCGCCCGCCGAAGGCGATTATCTTGCCCCTGGAATCCGGGATCGGGAACATGATGCGGTCGCGGAACCAATCGTAGGAAACCGGGACGTCGTCGCCATGGCGCACCAGCCCGCACGCCTCGATGTCGGCCTTGAGGACGCCCTTGCCGGCAAGATGCTCCTTCAGCGCGTTGCGGCTGTCGGGCGCATAGCCGAGGCGGAAGGACTGCTGCGTCGCCGGTGTCAGTCCCCGGTCGCGCAGATAGGCGCGGGCCTTTGCGCCTTCCGGTCCCTGCAGCCGTTCCTGGAAGAACACCGTCGCCATCTCCATGACATCGGTCAGGCTGGCGCGTTCCTTTTCGCGCCGTTCCTCATCGGCGTCGCGAACCGGCATCGGCACGCCGGCCATGTCGGCGATCTTCTCGACGGCCTCGGGAAAGCTCATCCCGTCGAGTTCGGTCAAAAACTTGAAATGGTCGCCCGAAACCGAGCAGCCGAAACAGTGATAGCGGCCCTTCTTGTCCTCGCAATGGAAGGACGGGCTCTTCTCGCCATGGAACGGACAGCACGCCCAATAATCGCCGCGCGGCGCATTGGTCTTCTTCCTGTCCCACGCGACGCGCTGGCCGATCACCGAAGAAATCGGCACGCGGTCGCGGATCTCGTCGAGGAAAGCAGGCGGAAAGCGCATGAGGGACAGCTCGTTTGGCCTCCATATAATCACACGGGCCAAGCCCGACGACTCCTAATGGCGACCATACCCGGTTTTCACAGGGCCAAAAAGACAAGGCGGCCCGCGGGCCGCCTTCTCGATCTAATCCGGCGCAGCGCCGGTCAGCCGTTCCGCACCTACTGCGCGGCGATGGCGCCGAAGATCAGGCCGGAGAGAACGCTGACCAGCAGATAGTCGTTGCCGACCCGGATCCACTCCTGTCCGGGACCGGGACGGCGCAGGCCATAGTGGCGATAGTCGCGGATCGGCTGGTGACGCTTCCAGCTCGAATATCTCTGGCCGTTGCGCCAATGGCTGCGCTTCACGACGATCTTCTTCGTCACTACGACGCGCTTGTTCACCTCGACCTGCTTGTTCACGTCGACATGCCTGCCGGGCTTTTGCCAGTCGACCTGGCTATAACTCGATTGCGGCGCGTTTGGTGTGTTCAGCGGTGCAGCCTGGCCTTGCAAGGCCGTTGCAGCCAGCATCGAGAAGGCAATGGCAGAAAAAACGATGCGTTTCATAGCGGGTACTCCTTGGTTGTCGATGCCTCTGGAATAGAGCCGGAACGATGAACCGAAACTGAACGCAGAGATTACGTTTTCGTAATGATTTCTTACATTTAGCACGCCTAATTCAGCACTATCTTTAAAGCGATCATTCGGGCTGGCTGCGTGACCGTCCGCAGCCTCGCAGCCAATGCAACCATTTTGCCGACCATCCATTTCCGACACGCCCCGTCGCGTGCCAACAGGCGTCCGAACCGGGCAAAATTTATTATTCGGCTAAAATAAATCGGAGTAATATCAACCTCTGCAATGTCCACGATTCGCGCCCACTTTTGCCCCCTTGACGTCACGGCGCCCGCGTCGCTGGCACCTGTCGCGTTGCGGGGCCTGGCATGAGTGGCTCCGTCGTTTTGCTGCACCTTGCCGGTGCGGTGGCACTGATGCTGTTTGCTACCCGTTTGGTGAAGACCGGCGTCGAGCGCGCCTATGGCGATGTGCTGCGCCACAAACTGCGCGCCACCATGCGCAATCCCTTCATGGCGGTTCTGGCCGGCTGCGGCCTGGCGGTCGCGCTGCAAAGCTCGACCGCCGTTACCTTGCTGGTCGGCTCATTCGCCGGCTCCGGCATTGTCAGCGGCATGTCGGGCCAGCTTGCGGTGCGCGGTGCCGAGATCGGCTCGGCGCTGGTGGTCAAGCTGCTTACCTTCGATCTGTCGCTGCTGGTACCGGTCTGCCTGGTCGCCGGCACCGTCATGTTCATGGCCACCGAGCGGCGCGACTGGCGCCAGTTCGGCCGCATCCTGGTCGGCATCGGCCTGCTGCTTCTGTCGCTGGAGATGATCGGCCAGGCGTCGGAGCCGCTGCGCCAGAGCACGCTGATGCCGCTCATCGTCGATTACTTCTCCGGCGATCCGGTCACCGCCTACCTTCTGGCGGCGTTGGTCACCTGGCTGTTCCATTCCTCGATCGCCGCGGTGCTGCTTATGGTGACGCTCGCCGGCCGCGGTTTCATCCCGCCCGAACTCGGCATCGTGCTGGTGCTCGGCGTCAATCTCGGCTCTTCGATCATCGCGCCGCTTCTAACCCGCAACGCAGAACCCGGCGTTCGCATCGTGCCGATCGGCAATCTCCTGATGCGCGGCATGGGCTCTCTGATCATGCTGATCCTGTTCCTGACGTTCAAGCCGCCAGTCGCCTTCTTGGGCAGCACCGTGCCCGAGCAGATCGTCAATGCCCACATCGTCTTCAACATCCTGATCCTGATCGCCGGCCTGCCGCTGGCGCGCCTGGTCTATCGTGCCTCGGAAAAGATCGTGGCGCTGGGCACCAGGCCCCAGCCCGCCAACGCGCTCGACGTCATCGAGCTTTCGGCGCTCAACGAAAGTGCGCTCGACGTGCCGAGCCAAGCACTCGCCAATGCCACCCGCGAGGTAGTGCGGGTCTGCGAGACGGTCGAGATCATGCTGAAACGGATCATCGAACTCTATGAGAGCGCCGACGCCGACAAGATCAGTGCGCTGGCCGCGCTCGACGACCGTGTCGACAGGAAGCACGCGGCGATCAAGCTCTATCTCGCCAAGGTCACCAAGAACCCGCTGAGCGAGGACGAGGCCCTGCGTTGCCAGGAGTTGATCGGCGCCTGCGTCAAGCTGGAGCAGGTCGGCGACATCATCGTGCGCAACATGCTGGTCCATGTGAAGAAGAAATTCGAGCGCGGACTGGAGTTCACGCCGGAAGGCTGGCGCGAGCTTTGCGCCTTCCATGCCCTGGTGCTTGCCAATGCCAGGCTAGCCTTCAACGTCCTGGTGTCCCGCGATCCGGAGACCGCTCGCCAGTTGGTGCTGGAAAAGGACCGGCTGCGCGACCGCGAGAAGGAAACCAGCCAGAGCCATTTCGTGCGGCTGCGCGACGGCACCGCCAAGAGCGTCGAGACCAGTTCCATCCATCTCGACACCATTCGCGACCTCAAGCAGATCAACTCGCTGCTCGCCTCGATGGCCTATCCCGTGCTTGAGGAACGCGGCCTGCTAACCGGTTCGCGGCTGAAGGCCGGATAGATTGCGTCCACAGGCCGGTAGCTTCAGAAGCTCGCCTATGCTGTGAGCCAATGCGCAAAATTACCTTTGCGCCACCTCCTCTCTGTCGGCTAAAGATCGCCAGATCTACCGGAAGGAAAGTCGATGGACACCCATTCTCGCAGCTTCGCCAAAGCGCTTTCCTGGCGCGTCACCGGTACCATCGACACGATGATCATTTCGCTCGTCGTGACGGGAAGCATCAAGCTCGCCGCGGCCATCGGCCTGACCGAGGTCGTCACCAAGTCGCTGCTCTACTACCTTCATGAGCGGGCGTGGCTGAAAATTCCTTACGGAAGGAAGGCGGCCGCGTAGCTCTTGCCGCCGCCGCAGGCACCTGACCGGTAAGCAAGAAAATCTAAAGCGGCGTCGCCAATTTCTGGATTGCCCGGTGCCCTTATCCGTGGTTTGAGGTCACCTTATCCGAGGATCGCCTTCCCGCCATGCTTCCCCTCATTGCCCTGTTCATTGCCGCCTTCGCCTTTGGCACCACCGAATTCGTCATCGCCGGCGTGCTGCCGCAGGTGGCGGATGGCCTTGGCGTCGCGATCCCGACCGCCGGCTATCTCGTTTCCGGCTATGCCGGCGGCATTGCAGTCGGCGGCCCGCTGCTGGCGCTCGCCACCAAAAGGTTCTCCCGCAAGGCCCTGCTGCTTGGACTGACTGCAGCCTTTACCATCGGCCAGGCGGCCTGCGCGCTGGCGCCCGACTTCGCCTCGATGCTGCTGTTGCGGATTGCGGTGGCCGTGGCACACGGCGCCTATTTCGGCGTTGGCATGGTGGTGGCCGTCGGCCTCGTGCGCGAAGACCAGCGCGGGATGGCGGTGGCGCTGATCCTGTCCGGCCTCACCGTATCGAATGTCATCGGCGTTCCGGCCGGCACGGCAATCGGCAACATCTGGGGATGGCGTGCGACATTCTGGGTGATGTGCGCTCTCGGCGTGGTGGCCTTCGCCGCCATCGGCGCCCTGCTGCCGCGCAAGACAGGATCGTCGAGCCCGTCCGTCAGCCTTGGCAGCGAGGTACGCGTGCTCGCACGCCAGCAGGTCTGGACCTCGCTCATCATGATGCTGATGCTGATGATCGGCCAGTTCGGCCTGTTCACCTACATCACGCCGACGCTGCTCGAGCTCACCGGCCTCGACGAGAAATGGATACCTTGGGTGCTCCTGCTCAACGGTGTCGGCGCGACGATCGGCGTCTTCGTCGGCGGGCGCCTCGCCGACTGGAAGCTGATGCCGTCGCTCATCGTCATGCTTTTCCTGCAGGCGGTAGTGCTCGCCTTGATCTACGCCGTCAGTTCTTACCCACTGCCGATGGTGATGGCGATCTTCGTCTGGGGCGGCCTCAACTTCGCCATCGGCACGCCGATCCAGACCCGCATCCTGACCTGGACCGCGGACGCCTCCAATCTCGCCTCGTCGCTCATTCCGTCGGGCTTCAATGTCGGCATCGCGCTCGCCGCATCGCTCGGCGCGGCGGTGCTCAATGCCGGCTATGGCTATCGCAGCCTGCCGGTGGTTGGCGCGATCGCCATGCTGGTCGCGGTCGCGGTTGCGCTTGCCTCGCATGTCTGGGAATGGCGGAGCCGGGCTGCGCCGCCGCTGCCGGCTGCCGCCGAATAGGGCTACAGATCGATCCGGTAACGCAGGCTTTCCGCGCCGCCATAGGAAGCATCCTCGAAGAAACGCCCGACGAGCCCGCCGCCATTGGCCAGAACGACCTTCTGCGAGGGCACATTGTGAGGCTTGCAGGTGATTTCGACGAAGGGCAGGCCAACCGCCCTCGCCTCCTCCAGCATCAGCCGCAGCGCCTCCGTCGCATAGCCGCATCCCTGTTTCCACGGCACCACCGCATAGCCGATGTGGCCGAGCACGTGCGATGGCAGCGCCGCGGTTCCGGGCTGCCAGCGCAAGCCGATCGAGCCTGAGACTTCCCCGTCCCAGATCCAGCGCCGAAATCCAGGCAGCCGCGGCACCGTCGAACCGTCCGGCAAGGCGATCGGCGGTCCCTTACCTTCAGGATCGTCGAGATCGGCAAGGAAAGTCGCTGGATCCTTTTCGATAGCCGCAAGCTGCTCGCGCGTCGCGTCGAGCAGCCGCACATTGTCCGGCGACCAGCCGCGCTCGAGGGCCGCCTTGTAGGACGGCAGGTGTTCAAACGCCGGTTTGACGAGTTCGATCATGAGCGCGAGCTTTTGGCTGTCCGCCCTCAACGGCGGGCGTGCGGCTGTAGCGACGACAAAACTGCCCCGCCATCGACCGCAATTCCCAAGTTTTCCGCATTGCGCCCATGTCGCGCAATGATTGCGACCGGGCGCATAAGGCTGGCCCCGCTTGGATGAAGCAAGCCGGCCAATTGCCGGCGAACGACCGTGAGATGGATCTCGAACTATCCAAGGGCGTCTGCAAGCACCTCATTCAAGCGTGCGAACGCTGCGGACTCGTCTGGCGCATGGGCCGGATTAACTTCTGTGATGGTCAGGCCGCGCCATTGCGGCAGGGCTGTCAGCTGCTTTAGGACAAAGGCGACTTGCTCCAGTTTGAGACCGTCGCAACGGCGCACATTCTCCGCAATCGGAAAATCGATAAAGGAGAGCACATCGACATCGAAGTGGATAAGCACGCAGTCAAAGCGCGCCGCCCATTCGGCCGCGCGCGCCGACGCCGCCTCGATGTCACTCAAAGCTTCCTCACGCGATATGATCTTGATCGCGTCATTTCCGATCACGGCCGCTTCGGGCGGGGTGATGTTCTCGACGCCGAAATAGAGGAGTTGCTGAGGCACGAGCATCGGGCGGGTCGGGCCGAGCCTCGCGAGCGAAGGCTCGCATCCATGGATATCGAGCAGATGGGCGACGCCGGTCCAGTCCAAGGCGCCGTCGCTCGTGTCAGGTGTGTTGAGATCGGCGTCGAAGTCAATGTAAACGAGTCCGATCCGCGCGCCGGCCGCATTCGCCCCGGCGACCGTCCCCAGTTCCACAGTACAATCGCCACCTAAAACAAGCACGTCTTCCTGCGCTGCGATCGCCGTCGCTACGTGGCTTGCGACTAACTCACAGGCGTCGCGCACGGCTTCCAGGTTCATAGCCTGCGACCGCGAAGGGTCCGGTCGCCATCGGAACGATGCAACATCGCCATGATCCCTGATGGATCTGCCTCGGTTCGTGATCGCTTCCGCGAGCCCATTTCGCCGAAAGGCCGCGGGCGCCTGTTCCTGACCCGGCGAATAGGCGCCGGCACTCGTGGCCGCACCGATAATATTCAACAAACGCGCCGCCAAATCGAAGCTCCATTTTCGCATGATCGTCTCGCAAACGTGTCCGCAGGGAGGAAGGTTCCTCCTCGACTTGAGACGTTGCCGCCCGGCATCGGCACGAGGCCTAACAAGCAAACGGCTCGCCGCATCGATGCCGTCGTGAGACGCCAGACGTCGAACATACAGGTTCATTCGCGCGGCCGTGGCGATGAACATGTCGGTGCGAACTGCCGTCCGCTCCGCCCGCTCCTGGCCTGGCTCCTCGCGATGGTCTCTTCGAGTCTCATGAGCACCGCTAAGGCGGGAAAAATCCCTACTGAAGCAGGCTCTTGACGATGCCGCTCGCCTTGGAGAAATCCATCTGGCCAGCATATTTCTCCTTGAGCGCCGCCATCACCTTGCCCATCTCCTTGACGCCGCTGGCACCTGTCTCGGCGATAGCGGAACGGACGGCGCTTTCCGTCTCGGCCTGGCCCAGTTGCGTCGGCAGGAAGTCGCGGATGATCGCCATCTCGTCGCGCTCCTGCGCGGCAAGTTCCGGCCGCTTGCCGTCATCGAACGCCTTGGCCGATTCCTCGCGCTGCTTCACCATCTTGGCCAGGATCTGCAGGATCTCGTCGTCGCTGGCCGGCTCCTTGCCGGCGCCGCGATTGGCGATGTCGCGATCATGAATGGCCGCCTGGATCAGCCGCAATGTCGGCAGCCGGCGCTTGTCCTGCGCCTTCATCGCGCTCTTCAGGGATTCGGCGATTTTGCCTCGCATGGTGCTTTCTCCTTCGAATGCGGCGGACAATAGCCGTGCCGAAAGCCCAAGGCAAATTCAAGTCTGTCCGGCAAATCCCTGATATTGTTCGACGAAATAAATCCAGGCACGTACGGCGCGGCATCATTGACCGCCTTGGCGCCTTCCCCTATGTACTGCGCCTTGCATGAATTGAATTCTAGTGCACGTCGCCCAAAAGTGCGTAGCGGTTTTGGGGCAACGACATGCAGCGCGCCGAGGCTGTGAGATTGCCGCTTCGCGCTTTTTGTTGCGCCGATTGAGGGGCGCAGCCTTTAGGAGTGCCGCCATGGCAACGATGACCGCCGCATCGACCCCCCCTTGGGCCACCGACAAGCCGACCGCTCTGCTGGTGCTGGCCGACGGCACCGTCATCGAGGGCCGTGGTCTGGGCGCTTCCGGCTCCGCCGTCGCCGAGGTCTGTTTCAACACTGCGCTGACCGGCTATCAGGAGATCCTCACCGACCCGTCCTATGCCGGCCAGATCGTCACCTTCACCTTCCCGCATATCGGCAATATCGGCACCAATGACGAAGACATCGAGGATCTCAATCCGCTGGCCCGCGCCGGCGCCGTCGGCGCCGTGTTCAAGGCCGATGTCACCAACCCGTCGAATTACCGCGCCGGAACCGGTCTCGACCAGTGGCTGAAGAAGCGCGGCATCGTTGCACTTTCGGGCATCGACACGCGCGCGCTGACCGCGCTGATCCGCGAAAAGGGCATGCCCAATGCCGTTATCGCGCACGCCCCAGACGGTATCTTCGACATCGATGACCTCAAGCGCCGCGCCGCCGCATGGTCGGGGCTTATCGGGCTTGATCTGGCCAAGGAGGTCACCTCCGGCCAATCCTCGGTCTGGCGCGAGACACCCTGGGTCTGGAACGAGGGCTTTGGCGAACAGGCCGACCCGTCGATGCACGTCGTTGCCATCGATTATGGCGTCAAGCGCAACATATTGCGCCTGCTTGCCGGCCTCGGCGCCAGGGTCACCGTGGTGCCGGCCAAGACCGGCGCCGAGGAGATCCTGGCGATGCGGCCCGACGGCATCTTTCTATCCAACGGCCCCGGTGATCCGGAAGCCACCGGCGACTACGCCGTTCCGGTCATCCAGGATCTGTTGAAGACCGATATCCCGCTGTTCGGCATCTGCCTCGGCCACCAGATGCTGGCGCTGGCGCTGGGCGGCAAGACCGCAAAAATGCATCAGGGCCACCACGGCGCTAATCATCCGGTCAAGGACCACACCACCGGCAAGGTCGAGATCGTCTCGATGAACCACGGCTTTGCCGTCGACGCCGACTCATTGCCGAGCGGCGTCGAGGAAACCCATGTCTCGCTATTCGACGGTTCGAATTGCGGCATCGCGCTCACCGGCAAGCCGGTCTTCTCGGTCCAGCATCATCCCGAAGCCTCGCCCGGCCCGCAGGATTCGCACTATCTGTTCCGCCGTTTCGTCAACCTGATCCGCGAAAAGCGTGGCGAGCCGGCACTGGCCGAGCGCTGACCAAGCGGATGCATCAGCTATAATATTTCGGCGGCGCGTGATCTGGACAACTTGCCGCCGGACGTCCGCGAGCAGGTCTCGGAAGGTCCGATTTCTTACGCAGTCGGCGGTCGCGGAGATACCAAGCGTCTTGTCGGCAGGAAAGGTTACAGACTTCGGATCGGTCGCTACCGAGTCATATTTGACGAAGACCGCGCCACGATCCTTGCGGTCTATGTCGGCACACGCGAAACGACAACCTACCGTCGGCCATAGTAGGACAGAACACCATGAACGCCCCGCAAATTATCAAGACCCCAACCGGCGAGGAACTGGTCGTTATCCCAAGGCGGACTACGAGATCCTTTTGCGTGCCGCCGAAGAAGCTCTGGAAGACGCTGCCGATGCGGCGATCTACGACGAGCGTAAGGCTGATCTCCGAGCGGAAAGGGCACTGCCCGCGGACGTGACCATGGACATCTTGCGGGGCTCCAGCCGGCTCAAGGCACTGCGCAACTGGCGGCGGCTGACGCAAGCCGATTTGGCGGCCATGATCGGCGTCAGCCAGGGTTTTCTGTCGGACCTGGGGTCCAATCACCGCAAACTATCGGCGTAGAGAGGTGCAATGCTGGTCAAGGCGCTCGACATTCCAAGTGAATGGATTGAGCACCAGGTGATGCTACACTGGTTTGCGGCTTCTTCTCCCTTGGTTTTAGCTGATCCCGGTCATGGCGCGCCGGCGCCCCCCCGCTTCTCGATCAGCTCGGCAACCGCATCAGGATTGTCGGCCAGTACATAGTGGCTCGCATCGGGGATCTCGGCGCGCTCGACATGGCTCATGCCCTTGGCGCGGTAGCCGGCGAGGAAGGTCGGCAGCAGCGCAACAAAGGGGGACTTCTGGCCGAAGGCGATGACGAGCGGAACGGTGCTCGGCGCCGTCTGGGCGGCGTTCCATTCGGCATCGCTGGGGAAGGCGCGGTAGATCTCGAACGCGGCATGCAGTTGAGGCGCTCGATAGATGCGAAAATAGTATTTGCGTTCCTGCCTGGTGAACTTGCCGAAGTCGAGGAACCAGCCAAGCACGGCGGCCTGCCGACCGGGAACCACCTTTTCGGCGAGGCCGCCGGGCGCCTGGATGAAACCGATATGCCACGTGCCTGATATCGCCTTGTCCCAGCCGTCGATGCCGGGCATCGGAACATCGAGGATCATCGCACCGCGCAGCGTGTCGGGAAAGCGCCTGAGATAGGCATAGGTGACGATGCCGCCAAGGTCGTGACCCACCACATAGGGTTTTTCCAGATGCAGAGCGTCGGCAAGCCCATGGATCTGCGCCGCAAGATTGGCGGCTTCATAGCCGCCCCTGGCAGGCTCCGAGCGGCCTATGCCGGGCAGGTCGACGGCAACGACGGTGAAGCGTTGCGCCAGTCTCGGCATGACGGCCTGGTATTCGTTCCAATCTTCCGGAAATCCATGCACCAGGATAAGGGCTGGTCCGTGCCCGCCACGCAGGTAGTGCATGCTGCTGCCGTTCACCGCGGCTTTGGCCGAGGTGAACCCGGGCGGCACCTGACCTGCCCGTCCAGCAGGCGCCGCATGAGCCGCCACTACAACGAGCACCGCGCAGACAGCCACAGCCATGAGCGCCGCGCGATGAAGTATCCGGTTCAACATGTTGCTCTCCTCTCGTCTTCGATCCAGGCCCCGCGTTTGTTGCTTCTGACGTAAACTAGGGCGGGAGTTCGAATGGTCAGAGTTACAAAATGCGCGCGAATGCCTCGAGGCCGGACTGCGCGATTACCGGAGTTGCGTTGTTGCCCTCATTCCTATCGCCTTTTTTCAATGAAGCCATTAAAACCGGTCAACCGGTCTGTTTAAGTCGCGCAAAGAGAAGAAGGCTCCCGAAGAACCAGTGTGACGGGCATTTCGTTGGCCGGATCTGTCTCCACAGCCCGTCCTTGGTCAGGGCGATGCGGCCGTCATGGCTCATATCTGTGCTCCGTCTTCAGCAACGCCGGACGTGACGTTTCTGAGCGCCGCCGGCTTGGCTACTTTCGTGACGAAGACGATGAGCGCCAGCGTCAGGAAAATCGCGCCGAGCAGGTAGGGTGCGCCGCCGAAGGTCACGGGCGCGTTCGGCCCCGTGAACCAGGAAAAGATCGCCGTATAAAGCAGCGGCGTGATGATCGAGGTGATCGAGAAGATCGACGTCATCGCGCCCTGGAGTTCGCCTTGTGCCGAAGGCGGCACCTTGGCGGCGGCAAGGCTTCTGAGCGGCGGATCGGCCAACGCCTCGAGGCAGCCGACGACGATCACTGCATAGATCATCCAGCCTTGCGACGCGAATGCGTAGCCGAAGGCGCTGAGTGCCGTAAATGCCAGACCGATTACCGCCGTCTTCCACTCACCGAGCTTGGGGATCACGCGCGGCAGGACCGTCGCCATGACGATAGCCCCGCACAGGCCGAAGGCACCGAGCGAGAAGCCGATCTGTTGTTCGCTCCAGCCATAGCGATAACTGGAGACGAACGACCAGACCGCAGGATACATCATGTGCCCCAGCGTCATCAGAAAGAAGACAAGCCCGATCCAGCCGATGCCTTCGTAGTTGCGCATCTGGACGAGCGTGCCGACCGGGTTCGCGCGTTTCCACTCGAAGCGGCGACGATGCTTGCTATCAAGCGTTTCCGGCAACAGAAACAGCGCGATCAAAAAGTTTACGAAGGCAAGCCCGGCAGCGAAATAGAACGGCACGCGCGGCCCGAACGTGCCGAGCAACCCGCCCAGGACCGGCCCGATGACGAAGCCGACGCCGAAAGCAATGCCGAGCAGCCCGAAATTCTTCGCACGATTTTCGTCGGTCGAGATATCGGCAATGAATGCTGATGTCGTGGAATAGCTGGCGCCGGAAATGCCGGCCAGCACCCGGCCGATGAACAGCATCGGATAGGACCAGGCGATAGCGCAGATCAGATTGTCGATGGAAAACGTCAGCACCGAGGCGAGCAGAATCGGCCGCCGTCCGAACCGGTCGCTCAACCCGCCCATCACTGGTGCGAAAATGAACTGCATCGCCGCATAGGCGAAGAACAGCCAGCCGCCCTCGATAGCCGCCTCACTGATGCCGACGCCGGTCAATTCTCTGAGATAGGCCGGCAGCACCGGCATGATGATGCCGAAGCCGATGATGTCGAGCAGCAGGGTGGTGAAAACAAGCGCAAGGCCCCGCCTGGCGGTTTTGGGGTCTATCATGATGGTATCTCCTCGGGCCGCCTGGGGCGAAGGCGAACGCACCTTATAGGCGAACACATCGCTGGGAACAATGAGGGAACGGGCAGGGTGTTTTCATCCTGACATCCCCTGACTGCTATCCAGTCTCTCGGATTCGCGAGAAAACCGTCGGCTCAGATCGGATTGTTGAACGTGTCGCAGTCCGAAAGCTTGCCGTTCTGGAAGCCTCGCGCCAGCCAGGCCTGCCGCTGCTGCGACGTGCCGTGGTTGAAGCTTTCCGGCACGACGTAGCCCTGCATCTTCTTCTGCAGCGTGTCGTCGCCGATCTGCTTTGCGGCGTTCAATGCCTCCGCCATGTCGCCCTGTTCCAAAATGCCCTTCTGGCCGGTGAAATGTGCCCAGATGCCGGCAAAGCAGTCGGCCTGCAGCTCGACCTGCACCGACATGTGGTTGGCGTCGGCCTCGCTCATATTCTGCCGCATCTGGTTGAATTTGGGCAGGATGCCGACGAGGTTCTGCACGTGATGGCCAACCTCATGCGCGATAACATAGGCCTGTGCGAAATCGCCCGAGGCACCGAACTGCTGATCGAGTTGCTGGAAGAAGGTGGTGTCGAGATAGACCTTGCGATCGTTGGGACAGTAGAATGGTCCGGCCGCTGACGAGGCAGAACCGCAGGCGGAGCGAATCTGGCCGCTGAACAGGACCAGTTTTGGATCTTGATAGGTCAGGCCCTCGGACTGGAAAATACCAGTCCAGGTATCCTCGGTCTCGGCCAGCACGGTCGACACGAACTGCTTCATCTCGTCGGAGGCCGGCGCACCGGTACCGCCGCCTTGCTCGCCGCTATTGTCGGTGATCTGGCCGCCGCCGCCGGGCTGCAAGCCGCTGTTATCGAGGATCTGACTCGGGTCGAAGCCGAAATACCACCCTGCCAGGAAAATCAATCCTACGATGATGATGCCCGACATGCCGCCGCCGCCGGCGCGACCTCCGATCGGGATGCGAAACTGCCCCGGCCCGCCGCCAAGCCCGCCGCTCTGGCCGCGCTCGTCCTCGACATTGTCACTCTGACGACGGCCCTTCCAGAGCATGGCAACCCCGTGATGCATGTTTGCAATCAACCCGCCGATGTCCTGGCCGGTTCCAACCCAGCAAACAATTATCCCAATGGTTACGCCAAGTCACAGTATTTTTCGCGCTAACAAGCAATGCCGGCTGACGCGGGTCTGCTCTGGCTTAGACGTCGCAAGGTCTGTAGCATCCACCGTGGCTGTGGAAGCGAGGGGGCGCTTGCGGATGATCGGGCGGGTTCTGTTGCTGTTTGCGGCATTGTCTTGCCTAGGCCCCGCGCCGGCCAGCGCCGTCACTCTCGATTCCAGTGTCGCAATCACCGATCCCGAGACCTTGCAGGCGCTCGAGCGCGGCGGGCTATCGATCAGCCGTCTGCTTGGGCCAGCGCTCGGACTGACACGCGACGTCGACAATCGCGGGCTGTTTTCGGTGCGCGCGCTGAGCCCGGTCCGCAACGCCGTCAAACAGCAGATCGTAGACGAACCAAGGAACAGCCCCGACTCCTATGTAGCCGCTCTGGCAAACTCGAAAAGACATCACCCAGAAGTTCAATCCGAAATACATCGACGACGACGGTTCGACGCTGGACCTGACCGGCATCGTCAATCGCATGGATCGCGGCTATCTCGGCCACACCGAATGCGGCGAGATCAGGCTGATCTACCGCTTCCACTATTCGGTCGAGGAGAAGCCTGGGCAACGCATCTCGTCGCGCCTGCCGCTGACCCTGAGCCTGGTCTTCAACGCCATACCGGCTTCGGCACAGACTCGCGCCTCGAAGGACCGTCCGCGCTCGGCTAACGGTTCCTGCGCGGACGTGGCGAAGCGCTGGCTTGTCGCCGGGCAGAAGAATCTGGAGCCGGATCAACTGGCGGTCTGGCTGCGCTCGGAAGAAGGCCCGCTTTCCAGTGCGATGTTGAATTCTTCGCAGATCATGCGGCTCGAGCTCAACATGCAGGTCGTGCGCCTATCGGCTTCGAGCCGGCGCGATTTCGGCGGCCACGCCGAGTATCTGTTGAAGGTATTCAAGTGGGACCCAGCCAAAGCCATTTTCCAGGAAGCGAAAATGGAGAACCAGATCGACCGCAAGCTGGTGCTGGCCGACAGGCAAACCTTCGAAAGATGGCTGCTCACCGACCGCAACATCTATGATCTCGACCGTGGCCGCCTGGTGATCGACGAAAAATTCCTCGCGACCACCGCGGTTTCGGTGGCACCCGGCGGTATGAGCCGGTCGCAAAACAATTTGGCTTTTGGGCTGCTCGACGACGATGCTATCGACAAAGCGCTCAAGGACTATGTCGCAAAGGGCAATACGCTTCGCACCGTCAAATCGGTGGCCGGCTTCAATCTGCGCCTCAACGAGATGACCTGCACCGGCTGTCACCAGACGCACGGCATCGCCGGGTTCCATTACACCGGCGCCGACCCGGCCAGCGAACCGCGCCGCAACGCGGTGTTCGTGCCGGGCTCGGCTGTGTTTTTTGCCGACCTGCCGCGCCGCCGCGCCATTGTCGAGTCGTTCGCCGCTGGCAGACACCCGGATTTCAGCCGCGGCTTTGCCGGCCGTCCGGAGGCAAAATACGCCGAAGCGCTGAAAGGCACCGATCTCTACAATGGATGGGGCTCGATCTGCTATCGCGGCACCGACCCAAGTTTCGCAGACTGGACCTGCGACGAAGGCCTGCGTTGCGCCGGGGTCCACGAGAGCGCCATCCATCCGGGCTTTGGTACCTGCGTCAGCGAGGCCGGCACCGCGGTTGGCGATCCGGTGGAGTTCGGCGAGATCAGGATGTCGAAATGGGGCAACGACCAATATTGCCGTCTGTCACCGGCAACCGCGAAGGCCTGCGCCATCGACCCGGCCAGGGATAGAAAACCGCCGATAAAGCTCGCCGGCTATGGCGCGGCGCGCCAGCGTTACGATAATCCCGAGCAGAAGACTGGCGGCTTTCCCGGCGGCATGCTGCGCAAGGCGACCTGCGAAAAGCTGCCCGACGAGGCAAGCTGCGGCCGCCTCGCCAAGACCGGCTTCAACGACTGCATAGGCTCCGGCAAGGACCACAAATTCTGCACCAGGGAATTCACCAAGACCGCTGGCCTGCGTGCTTGCGACAAGGCCCATCCCTGCCGCGAGGACTATATCTGCACCGCCGGTTTTGACGATCTGCCGGAAGCAAAGCCCGGCAAGGGCACTTGCATCCCACCCTATTTCATCTTCCAGTTTCGCGTCGATGGTCACCCGCGCAACTGGGTGCAGGATACGAACGAGTGAGCAGGTCAGTCGCACTGCATATCGCTTCGATCAATCAGCGGGCGGCGATTATTGCCTTGCGAAAGGCTTCGAGCGTCTCGGCGCTGACATGGTGCTCGATGCCTTCGGCGTCGATCCGCGCCGTCTCGGCGCTGACGCCGAGCGAGCGCAGGAAAGCCTCGACCGTCTGGTGGCGAATGCGGCTCTCTTCCGCAACCTTGCGGCCGGCATCGGTCAGGAACACGCCGCGATAGGGTTTCCGAGAGACCAGCCCGTCGGCGCACAGCCGCGTGAGCATTTTTGCCACCGTCGGCTGGGCGACGCCGAGCCGTGCCGCGATGTCGACCTGGCGCGCCTCGTTGCCGTCCTCGATCAGGTCGGCGATGAGCTCGACATAATCCTCGACCAGCGCGCTGCGGCGCGCTTCACGCGTCTGCCGGAAGCCTTCCGAGTGGATTTCTGCGTCAGGCAGCGGCTTTTCGCGAGGAACCGGTCTTTTCTTCAGCGCCAATACGCGCTCCTCCCGGCAGTTTGAATCGGCATTGCAGTCATAACACGGAACCCTATTGGTTCTGGCCGTTTATTTCCATTCGGTGGCCGGCGCAACCGGCGTTCACTGCCGTTCCGGTCGCACCGTCAAGCGGCCATACGAAAAAGCACGAACAATGAAATATAGCATATTGCATAATGTTCAGCCGTGGCATAGATAAGGAGACAACATCGATCGTTCCAGTGGAAAGCCATTTCATGTCGGAAGCCGAAGCCACCTCAGCCCCCCGATCCATGTGGCGATTTGCCCGCCCGGAAGACGACGAGCAGCCCAGCCTTCGCGAAGTCAACGCAACGATCGCGGTGCCGCACTCGGGGATATGGCTTCGCCGGCTGTTCGCCTTCGTGGGGCCGGGCTACATGGTTTCGGTCGGCTACATGGATCCGGGCAATTGGGCGACCGACCTCGCCGGTGGTGCCCAGTTCGGTTACACGCTGCTATTCATCATCATGTTGTCGAACCTGATGGCGATCCTGCTGCAGGCGCTCGCCGCCCGGCTCGGCATCGCCACCGGCCGTGACCTTGCGCAGGCGTGCCGCGCCTATTACCCGCGGCCGGTCAATTTCATGCTGTGGGTCGCTTGCGAACTGGCCATCATCGCCTGCGACCTGGCCGAGGTCATTGGCACGGCGATCGCCTTGCAACTGCTGTTCGGGATTCCGCTGATCGGCGGCGCCATCATCACCGCGCTCGATGCCTTCCTGCTGTTGTTGCTGATGAACAAGGGCTTCCGTTTCCTCGAGGCCTTCATCATAGCGCTTTTGATTATCATCTTCGGCTGCTTCGCCATTCAGATCTTCGCCGCCGCGCCGCCGGTCGGCTCCATCCTGCACGCCATGTTCGTGCCGTCGTCCGAGATCGTCACCAATCCGGCGATGCTTTACATTGCCATCGGCATCATCGGCGCCACGGTGATGCCGCACAATCTCTATCTGCACTCCTCGATCGTGCAGACCCGCGCCTACGAGCGCACCGATCGCGGCAAGCGCGACGCCATCAAATGGGCGACGACCGACTCGACCATCGCGCTGATACTGGCGCTGTTCGTCAATGCTTCCATCCTGATCGTGTCGGCGGTGGCGTTCCACGGCACCGGTCATCATGACGTCGCCGAGATCGGCCAGGCCTTCGAGCTTCTGTCGCCGCTACTCGGCCTCGGCATTGCTTCCATTCTGTTTGCCGTGGCGCTGCTTGCCTCCGGCCTGAACTCGACGGTGACGGCGACGCTGGCCGGCCAGATCGTGATGGAAGGCTTCTTGCGGCTGCGCATCCCGCAATGGGCGCGCCGCCTGCTGACGCGCGGCATCGCCATCATCCCGGTGGTGGTCGTCACCGCCCTCTATGGCGAGAAGGGCACCGGCCAGTTGCTGGTCTTCAGCCAGGTGGTCCTGTCGATGCAGCTTCCCTTCGCGGTCGTCCCGCTGGTGCAATTCGTCTCGGACAAGCGCAAAATGGGCAATTTCGCCATTTCCCGCGCCGTCGCCGTGCTGGCCTGGGTGGTTGCCGCCCTCATCCTGGTGCTCAACTTCAAGCTGCTCTACGATACGGTCGTCGGTTTAGGCTGAGCGTCTGCTCCAAACTGACGCAACGAGGTCGGCAGTCATCCGCCCTTCCAGCCCTGGAAATTTGCCGGCCGCTGTCGGACAAATGTCCGTTCGCTCGTCCTTGGCTCGAAGTCCGGCCATGACGGCACGGATCAGGGAAGGAGCTCCAATGAGGAAGATCATCGCCGCAACATTCGTCAGCCTCGACGGCGTCATGCAAGCGCCCGGCGGCCCGCAAGAGGACCCGGTCGGCGGCTTCAAGTTCGGCGGCTGGACGTTCCACTACTGGGACGATGTGATGGGCGCCGCCATGGGCGAGACGTTTTCAAAACCGTTCGTGCTGCTGCTCGGAAGACCTACGATATCTTCGCCGCCCACTGGCCTTATCAGAAGAATGACCCGATCGCCGACAGCTTCAACGCCGTCACCAAATATGTGGCGACGCACAGGCCAGATACGCTGTCCTGGCAAAACAGCCAGCCGCTCGGCAGCGACGTCGTGGCGACATTGCGCCGGATGAAGCAGGAGGACGGCCCGGACCTGCTCATTCAGGGATCGAGCGAACTGATCCAGACCTTGCTCGCCAATGACCTGATCGACGAGATCAGCCTGCTGATTTTCCCGCTGGTGCTGGGCAAGGGCAAAAAACTGTTCGGCAGCGGCACCATACCCGCCGCCTTCAAGCTGACCCGTTCGCAGGCATCGACCACCGGCGTCCTCATGGCGAGCTATGAACGCTCCGGCGAGATCAAGACCGGGTCCTTTGCCACGGAGCAGCCGTCCGAAGCCGAGATCAAGCGGCGCAAGAACTGGAAATAGAGGCTGCCGAGGCGATCAAGGACGGCTGAACACTGGCCGTCCTTTTTGCTGTTTTCTAAGCCGCCTCCCGTCGTCGTGCCAACCCATCGCGGAGGTGGCCCGCGAACGCCAGTGCAGCCGGCGCAAGGCCGTGCTTCGGCAAATGCAGATTGATCGAAAAATTCGGCAGCGACGGCAGTTCCGGATCGTTGGCCAAAATATCGAGGTCGGCAGGCACGGTCGACGCCAACCAGGTGGTGACGGCCAAGTCCGAACGCACCGTCGCCGTCGTCGCGTCGATGGTGCCGTTTTCGAATACGGTGCGCCATTCCAGCCCGTGCTCGTTAAGCGCCTCCAGCACCACCGGGCGGAACGCGCAGGTCTCGGCCACCATCGAAACCGGCAACGGGCGCTTGCTGCGAGCCCCGCCGCCTTTGGCGCCGACCCAAACCAGCCGGTCGACAACAAGGCATTCGCCGGTCGACCGACCGATCGCCTCCTCGACCACCGCGAGCTCTATCGTGCCGGCCGCCAAGGCCGCAGCCAACTCCGGCGACGAAGCACAGATCAGCGAAATCTCGACCTGCGGATACGCCTCGGCATAGGCCTTGAGCACCGGCGCAAGCAAGGTGCCGACAAGGTCATACGGCACGCCAAGCCGCACCTGACCGGCAACCGCATCGCCCGCCATCTCCGCCAAGATCTCGTCATTGAGGGAAAGCAGGCGCTTGCCCTTGCCGAGCAGTCGCTCGCCAGAGCGGGTCAACCGCAATCCACGCCGGTCGCGCTCGAACAGGCTGCAGCCAAGAACCTCTTCCAAGCGCTTGATATGTTGGCTGACGGCGCCTTGGGTCACATGCAGCGCGTTGGCCGCTGCCGTCATGCTGGCCTTATCCGCAACGGTGACGAAGGTTCGGATCAAGGCGGTATCGAGATTGCGAGCCATCTGACTATTATGCTTCTTAATAGCAACCATTGCAAACATTGCATTTACTGATGAGCCAAAAGACCTACCGTGCAGGCTTCAAAGGAAGCAGCATGCTTGAAACTGTCCTTCCCCTCGTCCTGTTCGCGCTGGTCTCAACCTCAACGCCCGGCATGGCCACGACCTTGTCGACGGCGTCCGGCGCGCAGTTCGGCTTTCGCCGCTCTATCCCGCTGATGGCCGGAAGTGCGGCCGGCCTGGCCACGGTGGCTGCGGCAGGTGCTGCCGGGCTCGCCGGTCTGCTGGCCGCCGCCCCTTCTTTGCAACTGGCAATGAAAATAGCCGGCACCCTCTATCTGGTATGGCTTGCCCTCAAGATCGGCCGCAGCGGCCCGCCCAATCTGGACGTGGCCATGGCAAAGCCGAACAGCTTTTTGGGTGGCGCCGGCCTGCAATGGATGAACCCAAAGGGCTGGGCCATGGGGCTGGGAGCGGCGGCATCTTTTGCCGCGCTCGCCAACGGGCCGCTGCAGCTCGCCTTGCTGCTCGGCACGGTCTTCGGTCTTGCCGCGGCCCTATCGCTGGCGGCGTGGTGCGTGGCCGGCACGCTGCTCGCCCGGTTGCTGCGAACCGAGCGGCAGTGGCGCATCCTCAACGCCGTGCTTGGCTTGCTGCTGGCCGCCTCGATCATTCCGATGTGGCGGACAGCGTAAGACCAGTTATTTCAGGCAGCGTAGCGTGCCGCCGGCTTGCCGGCCAGCAGGCTACCGAAGAAGCCTTGTTGGACGCCAAGAAAGGCATCCACCCCGGCAACGTCGGCAAGACCCGGTGCCGTGAACGCTTCACCCTTGGCCAGGCCGGCAAGCGCGGCATCGACCAGATCGTCCGCAGTCATGACAATCTCTTGGGGCACATTGGCAATATCGCTTCCGGCGACTTCCCAGAACTCGGTCCGCGTAGCCCCCGGCAGCACGACCTGTATGGCGACCTTGCTATCGGCGACTTCCTGCTGCAGGGCCTCGGTGAAGTTGACGACATAGGCCTTGGTGCCGCTGTAGATGCCGCCGAACGAGGTATCGAAAGCCAGCACCGAGGCGATGTTGACGATGGCGCCGCGGTTGCGCGCCAGCAGCTCCGGCAGGACCGCGCGGGTCAAACGAGTCAAAGCCACGACATTGACCTTGATCATGCGCTCGGCCACATCGGCGTCGGCCGTTGCCACCACCGGCGCGCCGCCAAGGCCGGCATTGTTGACCAGCAGCGTCACGCTGTCGTCGGTTGATATCGCCTGTTCGACCCGTCGCAGATCGCCGTCGTCGGCCAAGTCGGCGCTGATCACGCTGACCTTGATGCCATACGCGTAGCGGAGCCTCTCCGCCAATTCCTCCAGCCGGTCGGCGCGCCGCGCCACCAGCACCAGATCATACCCTTGGCCGGCGAGCCGGTCGGCATAGATCGCGCCGATGCCCGACGAGGCACCGGTGACGACCGCCGTGCCTTTGTTCTGTTCGCTCATTGTCTTGTTCCTTCTGGTTCGATTCCAAATGCCGGTGCCGCGGGGCAACACCCTTGCTTCGACCGGCAGGCTAATTAAAGGCATATGCCACTATCCGTACGTAGGCATATGCCACCATCTTGTCAATCCGCGGAGCAAGGACTATTTCTGGTTCGCATCGAGGGTCCCTCCCGGTCCCCTCATCGGAAATCCGCCAATGTCCCGAACCACCCTGCCCGGCCTGGTGTTTTGCAACAACGCCATGCTGCGCCGCGCGACGCGGAAACTCGGCCAGTTCTATGACGATGTGCTCGCACCCTCGGGCATTAAGGCCACGCAGCAGGGCCTGCTCTATCAAATCCACGTCGGCAATGAACCGACGATGGGTGCGATTGCCGCGGCCCTCGTCATGGATCTGTCGGCCCTCGGTCATACGCTGAAGCCGCTGATCCGGGACGGTTATGTCGAGGCCTTCGCCGACCCTGCCGACCGCCGCATCAGGCGCGTCAGGCTGACGCCGCAGGGCCGGACCAAGCTCGAAGAAGCCCTGAAGCTGTGGCAAGTCGCCCAGCAGCGCTTCGAGGAGATGTTTGGAAAAGAGCAGGCGGCAAGCCTGCGAGTGGCACTGGACGAAATCGCCGCGCTGGATTTTGACGCACCGCCGGCCGCGACTTGAATTGTCGGCGGCCGGCAGCCAAGCTTTGCTAACAAGCCTTATTCGGCCGGCATCGCCACCGGTCGCGCCGCCAGGTAGCCCGCCAGCACCACGCCCAAACCAATGATCGGGAATGCCGCCGCGACCACGCCGAGGTCGGCCGGTGCGCCATAGCGCAGCACCGCGGCGCCGACCACGGCACCCAGTGCGACGCCGAGATAGAGTGCCGAAGCGTTCAGCGACAGCACGATGGGCGCGGCATCGGGCGCCAGCTTGATGATGCGGCTGGCTTGCGCCGGCGGGAATGCCCAGCCGACGATGCCCCACGGCACCATCATGGCCATCAGTGCCGGCCCGGCGATCTCGCGTGGCAGGAATATCGGGATCAGCGAAAACGTGACCAGCATGGCGGCACTCAGCGCCAGCGACCAGCAGACGGTGCGCGTCGCGCCGAAACGGTCGGCGGCCTGCCCACCGCCGATATTGCCGATGACCGCGCCGACGCCGAAGGCGAGCAGCATTCCGGGTAGCGCGATCGGGCTCAGGCCGCCGCCTTCGATGGCGAGCGGCGCGACAAAGGCAAAGACAGTGAAGGCGCCGATCAGTGCCAGGATCGTCGTCACCAGGATGGGCATGACGCCGGGGCGAAGTGCCGCTGCCAATCGCATCCGGAGCGGCAGCCTGGTGCCGACGATGCCGCGCGGCAGCCGGTACCACAGGATCGCGCCGGCGAGCGCGCCAAGGCCGGCAATGGCAAAGAAGGTGCCGCGCCAGCCGGCAACCGTCGCAACAAGCGCGCCAAGCGGCGCGCCGACCGCCACCGCAACCGTGGTGCCGCCGACGACCACGGCAATGGCGCGGGCGCGGTGATGATCGTCGACAAGCGCAACGGCCGTTCCCTGCGCGGTCGCCGCGAACAGGCCTGACGACAGCGCCATGACGATGCGCGCGATCAACAGCAATTCGAAGGAGGAACTCAGCGCCGCGGCGACGTTGCCCAACACGAAGAACACCAGCGTCCACAGGATGACGCGGCGCCGGTCCCATTCGCCAGTCAGCGTTGCCAGGATCGGCGTGCCGATCGCATAGGCGAGCGCAAACGCCGTGATCAGCGTGCCGGCGAGCGGAACGGAGATGGCGGCATCCTTTGCAATGTCGGGCAAAAGGCTGGAGATGACGAAACCTTCGGTCGAAATCGTGAATGATCCGAGCGCAAGCCAGATGAGGCGCTTATCCATGGCAATTTCCTTAGTTCAAAGGTTATTGAACAATTGGACATAACAGGGCATGATGTCAATGAGCTTGTGCAGACTAATCGAACCCTACTGACAGCCCTGTGTCAGGACAGGCCCGAATACCACCAGAACCGCGAAGGATCAGATGCGTTGAAATCGGCCCCGAATGTGCTTAATTCCTGGTCATGACCTTGCCCCATCCCACCGCCGACCAGATCAGCCTGCCGAACGTGCTTGCCGTGCTCGGCGACCCGACGCGACTGGCCATCGTGCGCTATCTCGCGAGCAAGGAGGGCGTGCCGCTGAATTGCAGCCGGTTCCTCGACCTCTGCTCGAAGACCAATCTGAGCTACCATTTGGCCAAGCTGCGTGAGGCCGGCGTTACCCGCACCGAGGCGGTTGGCACCAGCCGGCTGATCACGCTGCGCCGTGACGATCTCGACCGCCGCTTCCCGGGCCTGCTCGACAGCGTGATTGCCGCGGCCGGCGACGATGCATCGTTGCCGGCGGTCGGCGGCCATGAGATCGAAGTCCGCGCCTAGAGCGACCCCGAAGCTGCATTCCGCTCTCGCCCGCTTCGCGAGGTGAGGAAGATAATTGTCCTCCAGCCATTCCAACAAACGGAGCCTGCCATGCGCATTGCCGTCCTCGCCGACATCCACGGCAATGTCCTGGCGCTCGACGCCGTGCTCGATGATCTGCGGCGACGCGGCGGCGCCGACCTCATCGTCAATCTCGGCGATTGCGTTTCCGGCCCGCTGTGGCCGCGCGAGACCATGGAGCGGCTCGAGGCGCTCGAGCTGCCGACGGTGCGCGGCAACCACGACCGCCGCGTTGCCTACGACACCGCCGACGAGACCATGTGGCCTTCCGACCGCTACGCGCATGAACGGCTGGCGGCAGCCCAGCGCGAGGCGCTGTTCGCGCTGCCCGTCACGCTGGAGGTGGCGCCTGGCGTGCTCGCCTTCCATGCCCGGCCCGACCACGATGAAAAATACCTGGCTGACGCGATAGTCGACGGCCGGCTGGTGCGCGCCCCACTGGCCGCCATCGAACGGCGACTCGGCGCGATCGATCCCGCCTGCCGCATCATGCTTTGCGGTCACAGCCACCGCAGCGAGCTGGTCCGCATTCCCGGCGGTCCGGTCATTTTCAATCCAGGCAGCATCGGCTGCCCGGCCTATCACGACGACACGCCGCCGGCGCATGTCTCCCAACAAGGCTCGCCGCACGCCCGCTATGGCATCGTCGACCTGCATCCCGATCGCTTCGAGGCCATCGCCGTCGATTACGACCATGAGGCGGCAGCGCGTCAGGCCGATCAGGCGGGACGGCCGGAATGGGCTCACGCGCTGCGCACCGGCTTCATGCCGGGCTGAGCTTGCTCATGCCAGGCTGAACGGATGACCGCCTTCGAGCGGCAGGCAAGCAGCCTCAATGGCCGCGACCGGTCCATCTTCACTTGTCGGACGCGGATCGCTTCGATCGCCTGGCAGGACGTCGGGTGCTGGCCGCCGAAGTCTTGGCCGCCGAAGTCTTGGGCGATGAAGCCTTTGGCCGTGACGCACTGGGCGCCAGTTGCTTTGGGTTGAAAGTCTGTGCCGGAACCGATTCGGAGCCGGCCCGAATGTCGGCGGCGCGCACCTGCTGGCCAAAGTTCAGGCCGGTCAGCCGTTCAATCTCGGCCACCGTCGAAAGGAACTCCGATACCCTGGCAATTTCAAGCGGGTCGTCGAATGCCTCGGCACGCCCACCGAACGCTTCGGGCATCACTTCCAAAACCGGCTTCTGGTCCGCCAGCAGCGCGATGGCGCGCAGGCCAGTTTGATCGGACCACAGCGCGATCTTCCAGAACTTGAGCGGAATATGGGTGTCGAAGCGGTAAGGAGGATCGTCCTCGCGGAACACTGGGCCTGCAAACACCGTGACACGGCCTCGCATCGTATAGGCGTTGCGCAGCACATAGGTTTCCACCGCGCGCCATCTCAGTTTCCCCTTGGAGCCGGGATGGTCAAGCGAGCTTCCCTGATTGAAAAAGCCGACTTGCGGCGCAGCATTGGGATAGAAGAACGTGTCCCGTTCTGCCGCGACCGCCTCCTGATCCACTCCCCATGCAGGGTCGCCGCGAAGCGTAATATGGCCCTTCTGGAACATTCGAGCTATTCGTTCCTTGGACTTTGGCTCGGGAAATCCAGGCACATTCTGGCTCGAATAGAATTCGTGGGTCATCTGCTCGCCAGGGTCGATGCGACGGTCGGGCCGGAAAGCGTCGCTGGCTTCCGAACCGGAAATCGACTCTACCCCCAATTGGACAAGCGACGGGTTGTCGATGACGGTCTTGTCCTCACGATTGACCGCCTTGGTGCGGGATCCATCGATATTGCAGGCGGTGACGAAGGCAAGCCTGCGATCGGCGTTCATCAAGATCGAAAAATGATGATAGCGCAATTCGTGTGGGTCCTCGCCCGGTTTGGCAAGGAGGTTTTTGGCCAACCGGTAGGGTGAATTGGCAACCGTCGGCATTGGCAGGACAAAGCCTGGTATGAAGCCGGGTTCATACCCTCCACGATCGTCGAAATCCTCCGTTTTCCAACCCGCGGCCTCGGCGATGGCCACCTTCGCGGGTTCGCTTGCCGGGCCTTTGCCGTCGTTTCGTCTTGCATCGCCTCCGTCGCGGTCGATCAAGGGCGCCCGGACATTTATCTCGACGGGAAAAGTCCAGGTGACCGAGCCATCGGCGTTGTGTCTCGTCGCCGGTGGATTGTCATCCGGTTCCGGCCGCTGCACCGGCTTGTCCGGCACATCTTCGCGAATGTCGGCGTTCAGCCGAACTGTTTCGTCCATCATGCGCGGCGTGCCGGCCCAAATCGCCAGAGCTTGCGAAACCGCCGATGCCGAGGAGCCCGGCAGCCTGGACTTTCTAGCGCCGAGATCGTCAACGATGGCGCTGATCCGTATGCCTTCGTTGATCTCGCGCGCAAGCGCATAGCCACCTATGCCCGTCACCTCGTGGAACGGGCCGGCCCAATGGTGCAGGGCAATAGGCTCCCATTCGTTGTTGAAAACCGGTGAACCGGAGGAACCCTGTTCGGTATCGGCAACATAGTGCAGCACTTGAACCGTTTCGTCGCGGGCCACCAGCCGGTTTTCACGCAGCACCAGTTCCTTGAAGCGGCCATCGGGGTGCTGAACGATGTTGGCGATTTCGCCAAGCATATGCTTGTCGCGCGCATCCGACAGCGAGATAAAACCGAACTCCCCCAGTTCCTTTGGGCCGGAGCGCCGCTCACCGACCCCGATCAGCGTATAGTCCAGACCCTCTATGCTATCGGTCACGAAACAGGATTCAGGATCGAACAGGAACGTCGTCGGCGTACGCACGGCATTCGCACCGTCCTGCTCATAATCGAACTGGACCTGGAAGCGCCGGGAATCCGCCGGCGACGAAATCACATGGTTGTTTGTGAGGAACAGCCTTGGCCCGACCAGGAAACCCGATCCTTGTGGATTGCCGTTGAGAAAGGCAACGCGGCCGACCGCATCGGCAGCACGACGCCCACGCTCGAGGAATGCGATCCCGATGAAGTCGAGCGTTGGGCCGAGAATTGCCTCCGGCCCCGGCTGCTTGGCGGCGGCCTTTCTTTCACCGGCAGACCTCATGTCGATCGCTGCCGATATCATCTCCGCTTCGGTGCGGCTGAGCGACGCCTTTACCTGCAACCTGTCGAGCCGCCTGGAGAGGGTCTGTTCGGCGGCCAGCGGATTACCGTTGGCGATGTGACCAAGTGAAGCCTCAATCTCGGCGCGCGTTTTCTTGACACGCTGGCGAACTATGTTTTCCACCTGCGCCAATATTTCAAGGTCGACCATATTGCCCTCCTCAACCTTACTTGAGAGAGTGCATATTTACATGAAATGTGCAATATTTTGCCGGCTTTTAGTTCACGAAAGTGGCTTGCTCCGCGATTCAACACGCGGCACCTTACTCATTTTCGGGCTTACGCAGCGCCGCCTCGTCGCCTATAAAAACCGGCTGGCGTGCGATGGCGTTTCCGTGCCTGGCCGCGCCTTCGGCAATGCAACCTACCGCCCATGGCAGATGATTAGGCGCACAATAACACTCCGATCCCCGCTGCTTGCGCTGATTGCCGCTCCGCTGATGTTGGCGGGCCCGCCGGCCAGTGCCCAGGAGCCGGAGCCCATCGTCTCGATTGTGACTGGTCTCGCTCCGGGTGATCTCCTGAACGTGCGCGCCACGGCATCGGCGATGGGCAAGATCGAGGCGCGGCTGCCGATTGGTTCGAGCGTCAAAAATCTCGGCTGCGGCGACGTCAGCGGCCATCGGTGGTGCAAGGTTGAAGACATTGACGACCCCAAGCTGAGCGGATGGGCGCCCGCGCGCTACCTCGACCCTATCAATCCCCAGCAAGTGACACCCCAGGCGGCGGCCAATACGGAGAGCCCTGCCTCTCAACCGCTGCCCGATCTGACAACGCGCCTCGGCGCGACCGCTCCCGAAACGGAGCTGAACTCCGCTGACGCAATCGGCAGGGTGGCGATCGAGGATGCTTACCGCCTGGCCCTGGCCGCTGGAAACCCCTCGACCGGACAGGTTGATGGATCGGCGCCCGCGGCAATGGGTCCCGTCCAAAATTTCGGCGCGGCCAACGCGGCGCCTCCGCCCGACGCACAGACCGTTGCGCGGCTTCAGCCGCCGGGGACACCGGTCCCTGGTGCTGGCAACGCCATCCCTTGCGCGCGCTATCTCGGCCAGCCGATGACCAACTGCAAGGCGGCGGGCGTGCGCACCGGCGACAAGACCGACGTGACCGTGACATGGCCCGATGGCGGCACGCGCATCATCAGCTTCAAGGCCGGCAAGCCGGCCGGCTCAAACGGGCCCGGCGAATTCCGCTTCACCCGCGAGGGCAGCCTGAACATGATCCGCGTCGGCGTTTCCGAACGTTTCGAGATCACGGATGTTTTGGCGTTGGGGGATAGTGGTAAGGGAATAAGGCAGTAGGGCAGTAGGGCAATATGTTTAAAGGGCGCTCGAACCTCTGCCCTACTGCCCTACTGCCCTACTGCCCTACCCGCATTTTAGGGGGTTACATCCGGCAAAACTCTTCCCTATAAGGCCCTCCTAGCCTGATACCAGAATCGCGAGCACAACCGGCCGGGTCATCCCGTCCGGCTTTTCGTGCAAGCCGCCCGCCGAACGGACCTCGACATGCCAAGACGCACCGACATCAAGTCGATCCTGATCATCGGGGCCGGCCCCATCGTCATCGGCCAGGCCTGCGAGTTCGACTATTCCGGCACCCAGGCCTGCAAGGCACTGAAGGAAGAGGGCTTTCGCGTCATCCTGGTCAACTCCAATCCGGCCACCATCATGACCGATCCGGAGCTGGCCGATGCCACCTATATCGAGCCGATCACGCCGGAAGTTGTCGCCAAGATCATCGCCAAGGAGCGGCCCGACGCGCTGCTGCCGACCATGGGCGGCCAGACCGCGCTCAACACCGCTTTGTCGCTGCGCCGCATGGGTGTGCTCGATCGCTACAATGTCGAGATGATCGGCGCCGACGCGCACGCCATCGACAAGGCCGAGGACCGCGCGCTGTTTCGCGAGGCGATGAACAAGATCGGCCTGGAAACGCCGAAGTCGATGCTGGCCAACGCCACCGACGTCAAGAACGCCGACCGCAAGACGCATGAAGCCGAGCGCGCCGCACTGAAGGCCGAGAAGCCCGAAAATCTTGACGCCGCACTCGACGCGCTGGAAACGCGCTGGAACCTCGGCGAGGGCGACCGCAAGCAGCGCTACATCAGCCACGGCATGGCGATCGCAGCACAAGCGCTCGACCATGTCGGCCTGCCCGCCATCATCCGCCCGTCCTTCACCATGGGCGGCACCGGCGGCGGCATCGCCTACAACCGCGCCGAATTCTACGAGATCGTCCAGTCCGGCCTTGACGCCTCGCCGACCACCGAAGTGCTGATCGAGGAGAGCGTGCTCGGCTGGAAGGAGTATGAGATGGAGGTTGTCCGCGACAAGGCTGACAACTGCATCATCATCTGCTCGATCGAGAACATCGACCCGATGGGCGTCCATACCGGCGATTCGATCACCGTCGCCCCGGCCCTGACGCTGACCGACAAAGAATACCAGATGATGCGCAACGCCTCGATCGCGGTGCTGCGCGAGATCGGCGTCGAGACCGGCGGCTCCAACGTGCAGTTCGCCGTCAACCCGGCCGACGGCCGTCTGGTGGTCATCGAGATGAACCCGCGCGTCTCGCGCTCGTCTGCGCTGGCCTCCAAGGCGACAGGCTTCCCGATCGCCAAGATCGCCGCCAAGCTCGCCGTCGGCTACACGCTGGATGAGCTGGAGAACGACATCACCGGCGGCGCGACGCCGGCCTCGTTCGAGCCGAGCATTGACTATGTCGTCACCAAAATCCCGCGCTTTGCCTTCGAGAAATTCCCCGGCGCCGAGCCGGTGCTGACCACCTCGATGAAGTCGGTCGGCGAGGTCATGGCCATCGGCCGCACTTTCCAGGAATCGCTGCAGAAAGCGCTGCGCGGGCTGGAGACCGGCCTGACCGGTCTGGACGAAATCGAGATCCCCGGCATCGGCCATGGCAGCACGGCCGCCAGCCACGTCGACGACCGCAACGCCATTCGCGCCGCTTTGGGCACGCCGACGCCGGACCGGCTGCGCATGGTGGCGCAAGCGATCCGCATGGGCACCTCGCTGGAAGACGTGCACGCAATGTGCAAGATCGACCCGTGGTTCCTCGAACAGATCGCCGGCATTCTCGATATGGAAGCGCGCATCCGCGAGCACGGCATTCCCGAGGACGCCGCCAATCTGCGCATGTTGAAGGCGATGGGTTTTTCCGATGCCCGCCTCGCGTCCCTGGTCAGGAAAGACGTCGAAGAAATCCAGAAGATTCGCGAAAAACTCGACGTGCATCCGGTTTACAAGCGCATCGACACCTGCGCGGCCGAGTTCGCCTCGCCCACCGCTTACATGTATTCGACCTATGAGACGCCGTTCGCCGGCGCGCTCGCCAATGAGGCGCAGGTCTCGTCGCGCAAAAAGGTCGTCATCCTCGGCGGCGGCCCCAACCGCATCGGCCAGGGCATCGAGTTCGACTATTGCTGCTGCCATGCGGCGTTTGCGCTGCGTGACGCCGGCTTCGAGGCGATCATGATCAACTGCAACCCGGAGACCGTCTCGACCGACTACGACACTTCCGACCGGCTCTATTTCGAGCCGCTGACGCCGGAGGACGTTTTGGAAATCCTGCGCGCCGAGCAGGCGGCCGGCGAACTGGTCGGCGTCATCGTCCAGTTCGGCGGCCAGACGCCGCTGAAGCTCGCCGACGCGCTTGAGAAGGCCGGCATCCCGATCCTCGGCACCTCGCCCGACATGATCGATCTCGCCGAGGACCGCGACCGCTTCCAGAAGCTGCTGCACAAGCTCGGCCTCAGCCAGCCGAAGAACGGCATCGCCTATTCGGTCGAGCAGGCCCGCCTCGTCGCCGGCGAGCTCGGCTTCCCGCTGGTGGTGCGCCCGTCCTACGTGCTCGGCGGCCGCGCCATGCAGATCATCCACGACGAGAGCATGCTGCAATCCTATCTGCTCGACACCGTGCCCGGCCTGGTGCCGGAGGACATCAAGCAGAAATACCCCAACGACAAGACCGGCCAGATCAACACGCTGCTCGGCAAGAACCCGCTTTTGTTCGATACCTATCTCTCAGGCGCCATCGAGGTCGACGTCGATTGCCTCTGCGACGGCAAGGCGACCTACGTCTCCGGCATATTGGAGCACATCGAGGAGGCCGGCATCCATTCCGGTGACAGCGCCTGCTCGCTGCCGGTGCATTCGCTGCCCTCGGAGCTCGTCGACGAGCTGGAGCGCCAGACGGCAGCCCTTGCCCGCGCGCTCAATGTCGGCGGGCTGATGAACGTGCAGTACGCGATCAAGGACGGCACCGTCTATGTGCTGGAGGTCAATCCGCGGGCATCGCGCACCGTGCCCTTCGTCGCCAAGACTATCGGGCGGCCTATCGCGAAGATTGCTGCCCGCATCATGGCCGGCGAAAGCCTGGAAGACGCCTTCGCCCATTACGGCGCCATGCCCGACCCACGCAATCCCGGCCACATCGCGGTCAAGGAAGCGGTATTCCCCTTTGCCCGCTTTCCCGGCGTCGACATATTGCTCGGCCCGGAAATGCGCTCGACCGGCGAGGTCATGGGCCTCGACCGCGACTTCGCACTGGCCTTCGCCAAGAGCCAGCTAGGCGCCGGCGTCGACCTGCCGCGCTCCGGCACGCTGTTCGTCTCGGTGCGCGACGAGGACAAGAAAGGCATCCTGCCGGCGGTCAAGCGGCTCGCCGGCCAGGGCTTCAAGGTGCTCGCCACCTCTGGCACCGCCCGCTTCCTCGCCGAAAACGGCGTCGCCGCCGAGAAAATCAACAAGGTTCTGGAAGGCCGCCCGCACATCGAGGACGCCATCCGCAACCGCCAGGTGCAAATCGTCTTCAACACCACGGACGGCCAGAAGGCGGTATCGGATTCGAAATCGCTGCGCCGCGCAACGCTGATGCAGAAAGTGCCGTACTACACGACGCTGTCGGGTGCAGCTGCGGTGGCGGAGGCGATTGCGGCGCTGCGGGCGGGGAGTTTGGAAGTGCGGCCGCTGCAGGAGTATTTTGCGTAAGCTATGGGGATTGGAAATCCATCATGAGTGTGCCGTCTCCCCGCCTTTTCCAGACGTACATTGTTACGTCACGCTGATTTCGATCTCCCTTCGCGTCGAAGGTCAGGTTCCCCAACACGGTCGGAATTGGCTGGCCGGATTTTATAGAAGCCGCAACAGCCCTTGGCGCCTGACCACCTGCCATTTCGATACCCTTGGCCGCCACTTGGACTGCCGCATAGGACTTCAGCGTGTAGTCTGCCGGCTCGAATCCTTGAGAACGAAAGCGCGCGACAACGTCGGCTGCGGCAGGATTGCTCCGGTCCTCGAGCGAAAATGCTATTAGCACGCCTTCCAATGCGGGGCCCGCTTTCCCGGGCAGATCGTGAACTAGAGCTCCATCTCCGGAGATGAACTGAACCTTCAGCCCAGCTTCCTTGGTTTGGCGAACGAGCGGACCAAAATCGTCGGCAAGCCCCGCGAAGAAGAGAACTTCGATCTTCATCGATTTAAGTTTGCTGATGAGGTCTGCAAAATCGCCTTGGCCGGGTTTGATCTTTTTGGCCAGCTTTTCAGGATGCCCCTTTGCTCGCAGCGCTTTTCTTGCCTTGTTCGCTAAGCCATCACCATAGGGCGTACCATCGCTAACGATGGCAAGATTTTGTGCTGAGAAATGATCGGCCATATACTCGCCGGCAAACATCCCCTGAACATCGTCACGACCGACCGTGCGAATGACATTCCAAAGTTTGAATTCGGTAAGAGCGGGATTTGTCGACGCGGGGCTGACCATCAAAGTGTTGTTCTTGGCATAGATCATCGCGGCAGGGACAGAACTGCCTGAGTTGAAATGGCCGATAACAAAGCGAACCCCCTCTTTTGCCAATCTCTTGGCGAGGGCTATCGCGGTGGCTGGTGTATACTGATCATCGAGCACGGTGAGTACTATCTTGCATCCTCGTACCCCGCCCTTGGCATTAATGTCGTCTACTGCAAGTTGAGCGCCCCGCCGCATCTCCTCACCGTCGTACGCCCAATCGCCGGTCATAGGACCGACCACTGCCATGGGAATATCGGCGCATTTTGCAGTGGCGGGTTGAGGCAAAGCCATAAAAGCGACGAACATCGCCAGCGGCAGCCTGATCCATAAAAATGTCTGGTACTTTAGTAGGCTAATCCACAACATCGACGACGGCTTCCTTCACGATTTTGTTCTTTGTTCTCTCCAACTTGCTTGCAGCCTTGCGCATCCTAGTTACAGCTTCCTTCGCCTTGTCGCCGTCAATTGTGTCGCGTTTGATCACTTCATTTTCGACAAGCTGAAGCGACGAATTTTTTCGGCAGCTTGTTCATGACTCGCCCTCCCTATCCCCAGATGGATTTGGGGACGACTTTACTTTAAAGACAAGCGGAAATTATCCTGGAAGGGCAGAAGTTGACGCTTCACGCCACCGCCACGCACTCGATCTGGATATCAAACTCCATCGGCCACGAGGCCACCGGCACAAAACTCCGCGCCGGCGAGTTCGTCGAAAAATACTTCGCATAGACGCGGTTGATGGTTTGTAGAAGCCGGAATTGACGGCGTAGATGCGCACCATGACTATGTTTTCCAACGAGGTGCCGGCCGCTTCGAGGCAATGTTTCAGCGCCTTTCAGCCACGCCTCGGTCTGCGTTTCGAGCCACGAACCATCTCGCACGTTGCGAACGCCAGCGCCTCGCTCGCCTCAGCCGAGAAACCCAATAAACCGCCCGGCGAAAAGCACAGACGTCCACAGCATCAGCGAAAGCACAGCCAGCACGGCCGTGCCCCCACCAGCCGGCTCGTCACCGCCTTTTGCGCGGCGCATGAAGACGAGGAAATTGGCGCCGGCGAGGAGGATGAGTGTCATCTTGGTGAGGAAAATCGGCATCGCCGCATACTCGCTCGCCCTGACCGAAAACAGCAGCGAGCCCGTGACAAGCGCACCGCCGAACGCGCCCAATGCGGTGCGGCGCAGCAGCGCCACGAACGCCGCCTGCGGCAGCGACCGGAAGGCGCCCAGAATCCTGAGGTCGATCAGCCAGACGCTGGTCAGCAACGCGCCGATCGACATGATGTGCAGCGCATTGATTATGGGGTAGGCGACGAAGGAGGCCTTCAGCCCCCGCACCAAAGCGAGTTGCTCGATGCCGGCGAAAAACCCGTCCATTCAGGCCGGCGGCACGCGGTCGGGATAGACATCATAGGTCTTGCCGCCGACGATGATGCGGACTGCCTTCATGCGCTTTTCGCTCTCGTCGCGCGAGCGATGGCCGATCGCCGTCACCTCGTCGCTGACCTTGGCAACACCTTCCGTGAAGCCGGCAGCGATCGTGCGGGAGGGCGGAGCCATCTCCACCCGCCAGACCGCGCCCTCGGCGTCGACATCCAGCGTGGCGTGCGGGTTGCCGATATAGATGGCCGTGATCCGGCCCTTGAGTTCGAAAAACCCGTCCTGCGTCCACGACCAGCCATGATGGGCATAGGCTGCGGTGGCGGCGACAAGGATCACCGCCGCGGCCAGCGCGACGCTCCGGTTGAAAGGTGACTGCATCGCTCGTCTCCTCGGTTCCGGCATTAGAGGGTAGGTCAGCGCGCCGCAGCGTCAAATCACATGAGGGCCTTTTGGGCGCTGCGCTCCACAGCCATGGTAACGGCATGGATCCTAGGGTCTGCGCTCCGCGTTCGCTCCGCCCTAGGATGACGAAGCGAGGGGAGGTTTCCAGCCAATCTCCAACGTCCGCGATTGGCCTTATGCACTGTACCTTCGTCATCCTAGGGCGGAGCAGGAGCGAAGCGACGTCGCGGAGACCCTAGGATCCATGCCGTTACCTTCGAGCGTCGGAGCCTCTGCTGAACATCGCCGCACTTACCAAGGCGCTTGCCCCGACCTCTCACCCGCCCAGTCCACCTCGACCATCCCCAGCCGCTCATAAAGCCGCACCGCAGCCGCGTTCTCCACCGTGTTGGTCTTGAGGTCGACATGCGTCGCGCCCCTTGCCTGAAACACCGCGAAGGCGTGCCGCATTAGCGCCTCGGCAATGCCCTTGCCGCGCGCCTCGGGATGGACGGCAAGATCCTTGACGAAAGCCCGCGTCCAGCAGAGCGCGGCACCCGCCAGCCGGCCCTTGCGATCGATGACCAGGAAACACAAAGCCGGGTCGAATTCCGCGTCGCCCGAAATGCGCGGCCACCATTCGTCGAACGGCCCGTCGGCGCCGTCGTCGAACACCGCGGTCAACAGCGTATGCAAAGCGAGTGCATCGGCGGCTTCGAAGGCGCGCATGAAGAAACCTTCCGGCCAGCGCGGCGCCAGAAGCGTGTCGTCGAGGATCTTGCGCAGTCTTATTTCGTTTGGCGCCGGCGGACGCGGCTCAGGCATCGGGCTGCATGCGGCGGCGCAGGCGGTCGCTGCCGAGTCCGGTTTCGCCCAGCATCCCCTTGCGCTTGGCGTCGTAGTAATAGCCGCTCTGGTAGAGCCGGTCGGCGCGCTTGGGGTTGCCGCCTGAGACTAGCCAGGCGCCACGCAGATATTTCACCGCATATTTCAAATTAGTCTCGGCGTCGAACAGGCCGCTTGCCGGTCCATCATAACCCATGCCGCGCGCCGTCGCGTGCTTGATCTGCATCAGCCCCCAATGGCCGCGATTGTAGGCTTTCGGGTTGAAGGTGCTCTCGCGGTTGACGACGCTGCGCACCAGATCGACCGGTACCTGGTAAAGCGCGGAATATTTCTCGATCAGCCGCTCGATCTCGCTGCGGCCGCCGGCGTTCGACTGGCCCTCTGCCAGGTCGGTCGCGGCCAGAGCGGCCGGGTTCTGCGGCACGGTGTAGGAAACCGGCTGAACGCCGGGCATGGCGGCGGTCTGTTCGGTGACCGGCATGGCGACAGCGGCCGTTGCGATGGCTGGCTGGGCATTGGCGGTCATGACGGCGGGCGCAGAAGCCGCCAGCGGCGTCGGCCCGGCAAAGGCGGCGGCCGGCTCGACCGGCAGCGCTGCCGTCTGGGCGAGGTCGGACGGTTCCGGCAGCACCGAAACCGTGTCGGGCAGCGCCAGCGTGAAGCCGGCATCGGTGTTGGCCGTATTTTCCATGAAGGCGGGCGCCGGGGTCACCGGCGAAGTCGAGGTGCAACCGCTGAGAGCGGCCACGGCCAACACCGCCGCAAGGACGGGAAAGAGGAATTTTGCTGGCAAGCGGCGCTCGGGTCCGGTTCGTCGGGTGTTAAGAAAGTCCTTACACCAGCATCTTTCCCCCTGCAATCCGCGGTAGATGGTGGTTTTCGGGTGGCGAGCCGGGCCGGGAAATGCGATATTGTTCTGGATTTGTACTTCGAAGGATTCCGGAAAGGAGCACGCCATGAATGCCTCTCATGCTACCGCCGGCCACGCGGTCTTCGAAACCGTGCTCGGCTTCATGGGCATCGCCTGGAGCGAGGCCGGGCTGACCCGGCTCTGCCTGCCGCAGCGCAATCGCGACGCGGTCGAGCGCCGGTTGCTGCGCCATGCCGCCGCCGACCAGGCAGCGAAGCCCGAGCCGCAATGGGTTGCCGAACTGATCGCGTCGATCAAGGCCTATGCCGCCGGCGAGGACGTCGATTTCTCCGGTGTGCCGGTCGATCTCAGCGGCGTCGACGAGTTCCGCCTGGCGATTTATGACGCGGCGCGAAAGCTCGCCTTCGGCGAAACCACCACCTATGGCGAACTGGCCAAACGCGCTGGCCATGCCGGGCTCGCGCGTGAGACGGGCGCGGCGCTCGGCGCCAACCCAGTGCCGCTGGTCATCCCTTGCCATCGCATCCTTGCCGCCGGTGGCAAGATCGGCGGATTTTCCGCGCCCGGCGGCTCGGCCACCAAGGAAAAGATGTTGGCCATGGAAGGCGTGCGGGTTGGCCCGCCGCCGCCCGCGCAGGTGTCGTTCGGGTTTTAGGTATGTCGATATTCAGGTGATGCCGGCACCCTGGGACGTCAACCGCCCCTAATCCGGAAGCAGGCGCCGGCGGAAACGCCGGTCGATCTCCACCCGCTTGCACTTGTAGACGGTGCAGGAATTCGTATCGGCGCTCGGCACCGAGGCCCGCGCCCTGACCTCGCCGATGTCGCAGAATTGCTGGCTCCGCACATAGCGGTCGTAGAGCGCCAGCCCCGGCACGCGCGCCGATCTGTAGCGCAGGATGACCGCACCCTCGCGCGCGATCGTCGCCTGCACCTTGCCGCAGCTCATGCGCGTCGGGTCGTAGCGCGAGACCGCCTGCGCCTCGGCGGCCACCAGCGTCAGGCAAGCGGCAAGTAGAACGATTTTCATGGCCCTCTCCCCAAACCCGGTCGCGCCTGAAGCCGGCGCGATCCTCTCGCGTCAGGCGCGCAACGACGACGCTCTCACGCGATTGGGGCGGCCGTTGGGCAGCGTTGCCGCGGCGCCATTTTCCGCCCCGTCTTGTTTTTTGTGCGGAAGCATATTATATGCGGTCCATTGATATTTCGGCCGATCGATCCGGGCCTCGCGATATTCGCGTTTGCTGACGTTCTATCTCCAAAATCTCGATACAAACCGGCTGGGTTTCGGTCCAGTCAAACTAAAGCAAACGTAAAGGACTATCGAAATGGCAACAGGTACGGTCAAGTGGTTTAATTCCACCAAGGGTTTTGGCTTCATCCAGCCTGACAGCGGCGGCGCGGACGTTTTCGTTCACATCTCCGCAGTCGAGCGCGCTGGACTGTCGACCCTGGTCGAAGGCCAGAAGATCAACTTCGAGATCGAGCAGGACCGCCGCACTGGCAAGTCGTCCGCTGGATCTCTGAGCAAGGCAGCCTGATTTTGCGAATGGTGCGCGCCGGGCGATAGCCCGGGGCGCGCGGCAAGTCACGGATGTACTGGCGGTCGCGCGAGAAGCGCGCCGGAGCGAAAGACCCCGACAAGTCGACGCAGCAGATTGCTGCCGGCCCGGCCAAAACGCTCCCGATCAGGCTACCAAGCATGGGAAGGCGGGATTTTGTCCCGCCTTTTTGCTGTCTGGATTCCGATGAACCACCGCCTTGGTCCTATGGGACCACTTTGTGGTGTTTTTACCCCGGTCATGGTATCATCAACCCATGAGCAAGCTTGAACAGATTGAGAAATCCGTCGCCGAACTAAACCCCGAAGAGCTCAAGGCGTTTGCCGCATGGTTCGAGGCGCTGCAGGCCGACATGTGGGACCGTCAGTTCGAAGCCGACGCCAAGGCCGGCAGGCTGGACAGGCTTGCCGAGCAGGCCTTGGCTGATCATCGGGCCGGCCGGACTCGGCCGCTGTGAAGCATTTTGCCACTCCCTCGTTTTGGGAGGCTTACGCAAAACTGCCCTCGTTGATCAAAGCAAAGGCGAACAGACGTTTCGCCAAACTGAATTCTGGGCCGTTCCACCCGTCGTTGCTTTTCAAACAGGTCGGGCGCTGTTGGTCGGCGCGGGTTGATGTCAATTACCGCGCCGTAGCTGTTCGCGACCACGATGACGTGGTCTGGTTCTGGATAGGCACCCATTCCGAATATGATCGCCTGCTGAAATAGCCGCGCGACCATTCACGCCACGGGCCGAAGCCACAAGCGCGACGTCCGGAGCGAGCCGCGAAGCGGCGACAAGCGTGAGCACAGAACTAAGGCAACCACTCCAGCGGCACATGCCCCGGGTCGGCCTCGACCCGTTGCAGCCAGGCGGCGACCGCCGGATAGGCGTCGAGCTGAAAGCCGCCCGTCTCGGTCGTATGCGTATAGGCATAGAGCGCAATGTCGGCGACGCTGAGCGCACTGCCGGCGAAGAAGCTGCTCCCGGCTAGGTGCTTATCCATGACGCCGAGCGCCTTGTTGCCGCGCTCCAGCGTCAGCGCCAGCCGCTCGGGCGTCGCGTCCTTGGCTCTTTCAGGGAAGGTCAGCAGCGCTCTGCGCACGGCGATATAGGGCTCGTGGCTGTATTGCTCGAAGAACAGCCACTGATAGGCCAGCGCGCGTTCGTATCTGTCCGCCGGCAGGAACCGCGTGCCTTCGGCGAGGTAGAGCAGGATGGCATTGGATTCGGCCAGCCGGCGGCCGTCGTCGAGTTCGAGCAGCGGCACCATGGCGTTCGGGTTTTTCGCGACATAGTCGGGTTTGCGCGTGTCGCCGGTGTGCGAGCTGACCTCGACATTGGTGAAAGCGATGCCGAGCTTGGCCATCAACAGGCGCGGCTTGTAGCAATTGCCGCTGTCGATCATTCCATAGAGTATCATCGGTGCTCCCCCTTGCTCGCAACCACCCGTCTCCGGGCTTGATCCAGCCTCTATCGCGGCAGCGGCGGCTTCATCCAGTGATTTGTTTTGGCGTAACCATCAGCGCCGCTGATGCATTTCAGGATATATCGAAATTCAAGTCAGGCCGAGCCGGAGTCGAAGACGGGCGCGAAGCGACCAGACTGGTGGGTTCCGAGAACCGGAGCGGAGCGTACTTTGGGTACGTGAGCACCGGAAGCGCAGGAAACCGCCGTTCGCAGGCCGGCATCACTTGAATCTCGACATATCCTAGCCGAACAAGGGAATGACGTTGCTATCCCTGCCAAGCAGCCCGTCGATCGACAGCGGCTCCTCGTCGAACAGCGTGCCGGCCAGCGCCGGTCGGGCGAGGTAAAAACCCTGCAGCAGGTCGACGCCGCCATCCAGCGCGACGCGCAGATGCGTGGCGTTCTCGATGCCTTCGACCAGCACCTTGGCGCCACGGTCGTGCAGCGTCGAAACCAACGGCCGGAAAAACCGCTCGGCGGCGGCATGGCGGCAGAATTCGGCGAACCAGGTGCCGTCGATCTTGACGATGTCGGGCTGCACCAGCGCGACCCTTTCTTCCGTCGAATGCCCGGTGCCGAAATCGTCGATGGCGATACGGACGCCGTCGCGCCGCATCTCGCGCGCCAGGCTGACAAGCACCTTGTCGCCGGCAGCCTGCTCGGTGATCTCGCAGACCAGCATGCCGGGATGCAGGCCGAAATCCGCCAGATGCCTGGTCATCAGCCTGATTTCGGCCAGCGCCCGTGCGGGGTCATCGTTGATCAGCGGATTGTAGTTGAAGAACAGGTCGAGCCCGTCGACGCCGATGTTGCGGAAGTTGCGCAAATGCAGCACCCGACATATGGTTTCGACAAATAGCCGATCCGCTGCCGGCACGCCTTCGAAGAACATTTGCGGCGCCACCGGCCTGCCGGCACGATGCGGCTCGATCAGTCCCTCGACCGCGACGGCGGCGAGAAATCTGCCGCGCGACGCGAAGACCGGCTGGTAGGCGCTCCTCAGCCGGAATGCGCCGTAGACGCCATATTCGATGCCGACCTCGTCGGCAAAGATCGCCTCTCCGACCTTGCGCCGCATGTCGGCTTGCCCGGTCACGATGCCACCCTGCGGCCAAAGGGCCGCATCGGCCGTCGCGATGGCGGAACCGCCGCAGGCACCTTCTCCGCATCGGCCGACACCGCGGCCGCCTGCCCGCTCGTGTCGAAGACGCGGAAGCTGGTCGGCGCGAGCTCAGGGCGCGCCAGCACGTAGCCCTGCACCATCGAGGCGCCCGACTTTTCGGCAAGCTCGAGCTGCCAGCCCGTCTCGATGCCCTCGAATACCGTACGGATGCCTTGCTCTTCGAAGCTGGTCACCATGGCGGTCAGCAAGGCGAAGCCGGCACCGGATTCCATCAGCGTCATGATCCAGTCGGCATCGAACTTGACGATGTCGGGTCTGAGTTCCTTGATACGATTGATGTCGGATTCGTCGGCGCCGTAATCGTCGACTGCAATGCGCAAACCGTTGCCCCTGAGCGCCTCGACGAAATTGTAGAGCGTTTCCTGCGACGCCGATTTCTGCTCGGTGACCTCGCAGACGACGCGGCGCGGATCGATGTCGGCCTCGTGCAGCACCAGCCGCATGTCGCGCAGCGCCTTGTCGGCGATGCCGCGGTCGGTGAACACCGACGGATCGAAATTGATGAAGATCGAGGCGTCTCGCGGCAGGCAGGCGCCGGCGTTCAGAAGGTGCAGCGTCCGTGTCAGCGCCTCGATATGCAGGCGGTCGACCGCCGGACAGCTGTTGAAGAAACTCATCGGCTGCTGCGGCTCGCCGTCGCGGAACGGCCGGATCAGCCCTTCGAAGGCGACGACGGAAAGCTTGCCCTTGTTGAAGGCGAAGATCGGCTGGAAAGCGCTTTGCAGCGTATAGAGCCCCCAGACACCGCTGGCGGTGCCGTCATCATGGCGGATGATATGGGCAAGCTCGATGCTGCGCGTCACGGTTCCTCGCTGTACGAGACTGGCAGACCGGCCACGGTCCTGCCGTTCAAGCTTTTACCGATCGTTGATGAATTTATTGTTGCCAGCATTGCGCGTTGGCTCATTCGACAATGCCTGCGCTGGGCTTGCGCCGGGGCTTGCGCTTGACCAGATGATGCGACATGAGAGGCGCCGCGGCGCCTTCGCCGCGCCGGTGCTTTCTGGAGATATCTCTCATGGCCTTTCTTGCCGACGCCCTTTCCCGCGTAAAGCCTTCCGCGACCATCGCGGTGACGCAGAAAGCGCGCGAGCTGAAAAACGCCGGCCGGGACGTGATCGGGCTGGGCGCCGGCGAACCGGACTTCGACACCCCCGACAACATCAAGAACGCCGCAATCGAGGCGATCCGCCGCGGCGAGACGAAGTACCCGCCGGTCTCCGGCATCGTGCCGCTGCGCGAAGCAATCGCGAAAAAGTTCAAGCGTGAGAACAATCTCGACTACCGGACGGAGCAGACCATCGTCGGCACCGGCGGCAAGCAGATCCTGTTCAACGCCTTCATGGCGACACTGAACCCCGGCGACGAGGTGATCATCCCGCGGCCCTATTGGGTGAGCTATCCCGAAATGGTAGCGATCTGCGGCGGCACCTCGGCCTTTGTCGAGACCTCGATCGACAACGGCTTCAAGCTGACGGCGGCCGTGCTGGAGAAGGCGATCACGCCGCGCACCAAATGGCTGTTGATGAACTCGCCGTCCAACCCCTCGGGCGCCGCCTATACCGAAGCGGAGCTCAAGAGCCTGGCCGACGTGCTGTTGAAGCACCCGCATGTCTGGGTGCTGACCGACGACATGTACGAGCATCTGACCTATGGCGACTTCGTCTTCAAGACGATCGCCGAGGTCGAGCCTAAGCTTTATGAGCGCACGCTGACCATGAACGGCGTGTCGAAGGCCTATGCCATGACCGGCTGGCGCATCGGCTATGCGGCAGGCCCGGTGCCGCTGATCAAGGCGATGGACATGATCCAGGGCCAGCAGACCTCCGGCGCCTGCACCATCGCCCAATGGGCGGCGGTCGAAGCGCTGAACGGCCCGCAGGATTTCATCCCGAAGAACAAGGCGATCTTCCAGGGCCGGCGCGATCTCGTCGTCTCGATGCTCAACCAGGCGCGCGGCATCACCTGCCCGTCGCCGGAGGGTGCTTTCTACGTCTATCCCTCCTGTGCCCAGCTGATCGGCAAGAAGACCAAGAGCGGCAAGGTGATCGACAGCGACGAAACCTTCTGCTCGGAACTGCTCGAGGCCGAGGGCGTGGCGGTTGTTTTCGGCTCGGCCTTTGGCCTCGGCCCGAACTTCCGCATCTCCTACGCCACATCGGAGACACTGCTCGAAGAGGCCTGCACGCGCATCCAGCGCTTTACTGCCTCGCTGGCCTGAGACGTTTCAGCCGCCATACTGCTCGTCGCTGACCTTCTCCAGCCAGTCGACATGCAAGCCGTCGAGCGCCTCCTGCATGGCGATGTGGGTCATCGCCGATTTGGCCGCGGCGCCGTGCCAGTGCTTTTCGCCGGCCGCAAAGGAGACGACGTCGCCGGCCCTGATCTCCTGGATCGGCCCGCCCCAGCTTTGCGCGAGGCCGGCACCGGACGTGACATAGAGCGTCTGGCCGAGCGGATGCGTGTGCCAGTGGGTGCGGGCGCCGGGCTCGAAGCTGACCAGCGTGGCCCTGAGCCGCGCCGGCGCCTCTTTCTCGATGATCGGCGTCTGCAAAACCCGGCCGGTGAAATATGTCTCCGGCGCAACGATCGTCGGCACGCTGCCGCAGGCAATGATCTTCATCGTCGCAATCCTCGATTTGATTCCTCGGTGTGCGGACTTAGACCCTACCACTTTCGTCCGATGCCGGCTGCATGTCCTGCCCGGCTACGGGCAAGGCGAGGCCAGAACAGGCCGGTGCGCGTGCGGTAGGCGTTGTAGGCATCGGCCAGCCTTGTCCGCGAAAATTTTCGCTCTTCGTCCAAGGCCGCGATCACATAGATCGTAACGATGCCGGCGACCGGCACCACCGCCCACACCGACCAGGTCGCGATGCCCCATCCGATCCAGAAGATGATGTAGGACGTGTAGAACGGATGGCGGACATGGAGATAAGGGCCTTCGGTCACCAGGCTGTCGGGATTGTCCGGATCGAACGCGAAACGCAGCCGCGCCTTGCGTGAGACCGAGATCGCCCACCAGAAAAGCGCCGAGCTTGCCAGTTCGATGGCGAGCCCGACGATCTTCGCTGCAACCGGCTGCCGCTCGATCCACAGCAGTGCAAGAAAGAACAGCGCCGTGCCGACCACGACGGCCGAAATGATCATGGCGCCTTGAGACATGCTCGATGACTGGAAATGCGCGCGCATCGACCAGGCATATTGGCCGAGCGTGGCGATGCTGCTGATCGAGAGGAGAAGGTCGAGTGTGGATTCCATCATCAGGGTCCCGGGGTTAGCTGTGGTGGATTCGCTGCATCATACTCGGCAGAAACCGAGAAATCATTTCTTAACCACCGTTCTAAACAACATGGTGACCTCGGCATGCGATGTTGACCTCGAGACAATCCGAAGGTCCAACCAGCTATGGCCGTTTCCCACCGCACGATCCGCACGCCGCAAGCGGATTTGCGCCTCAGCCAGTCGTCGGGACCAGGCATCCCGCTTGTCCTGATCCACGGCTCGGGCAGTTCGCGCGCCGTATTCGCCCGCCAGTTCGACAGCCCGTTGGCCGCTGCCCATCGATTGATTGCTTTCGACCTGCCCGGCCATGGCGAATCGTCTGACGCCCGCGATCCGGCGACGGACTACACCATCGCCGGCCTTGCCCAGTCGGCGGCTCAGCTCCTCGATGCCTTGGGGATCGGCCGCGCCGTCGTCTTCGGCTGGTCGCTTGGCGGGCACGTGGCAATCGAGCTCGCGAGTTTCCACCGCGCCGTCGGCGGGCTGATGCTAACCGGCGCGCCGCCGGTATCCAAGGGCCCTTTCGGCATGCTGCGCGGCTTCCATGCGCATTGGGACATGCTGCTGGCGTCCAAAAAGACGTATTCCGAACGCGATGCCGAGCGCTTCGAAACGCTCTGCTTCGGCGACACCGCCGACCCGTCCTTCCGCAAAACCATCCTGCGCACCGACGGCCGGCTGCGCGCCGCGGTGACGCGCGGCATGCTCACAGGCAAGGGCGCCGACCAGCGACAGGTGGTCGAGCAAGCCGCATTTCCGGTCGCCATAGTCAATGGCGAGAACGATCCGTTCGTCCGGCTCGGCTATTTTGAGACGCTCGCCTACGGCTCGCTGTGGGAGCATTGCCAAATCGTCCCCGGCGCCGGGCATGCGCCTTTCTGGGAACGTGCGGACCTGTTCAATCCGCTGCTCGCGCGCTTTGCCGAGACGGTGGCAGTGCAGCGCGTGGACGCAACCCCGCTGGCGTCGCGCCTAGCCGGCACCGGCTGAACCCGAACGTCAACTTCAAATCCCTTCAACTTCAAATCCCTTGCCCTCCCGGCCTGCCCGTGGGACGATGCCCTTTGGGTAGGTGGCAAATTGAAAAAAGCCTCGCCCGCGACGGCCGACAGGCCGGCCGCCGCTCACAGGGAAACGCCTGAGTGGAGGTCAGCCATGGGTACTCGCGCCGGAGGACGACGCACGGGACCGAAATGCATTGCCATAGTCGGTCCCTTCGCAAGCGGTAAGACGACACTTCTCGAAGCCATACTCGCCCGTACAGGCGCCATTCCCCGCCAGAATCCCGCTTCGTCGGGAAATACCGTTTCCGATCATTCGCCCGAGGCGCGTGCCCATGCGATGAGCGTCGAGGCGACCTTCGCTACCACCGAATTCATGGGCGAGCCGTTCACCTTCGTCGATTGTCCCGGTTCCATCGAATTCTCCTTCGAAGCCGAGCCGGTGCTGGCCGCCTGCGACGTCGCCGTGGTCGTCGCCGAAGCCGACGAGAAGAAGATTCCTGCCCTGCAGCTGATCATGCGCAAGCTCGATGATCTCGGCGTGCCGCGCATCCTGTTCCTGAACAAGGTCGACAAGGCGATAGCAGGCGTGCGCGACACGCTGAAGATGCTCCAGCCTGCAAGCTCGGTGCCTCTGCTGCTGCGCCAGATCCCGCTGCGCAAGGACGGCGTCGTCATCGGCTCGATCGATCTTGCTCTGGAGCGAGCCTACATCTACCGCGAATATGCCGAGAGCGAGGTCGCGCAGATCCCGAGCGACGACAAGGCGCGCGAGCTCGAGGCGCGCTTTTCCATGCTGGAGACGCTCGCCGACCATGACGACCGGCTGATGGAGCAATTGCTGGACGAGATCGAACCGCCAAAGGATGCCATCTTCGACGATCTTGCCGCCGACCTGCGCGACGGCATAGTGACGCCGGTGCTGATCGGCACCGCCGAGAAGGGCAATGGCGTGCTGCGCCTGTTGAAGACAATCCGTCACGACGCACCCGACATCGAGGCGACGCGCCAGCGTCTCGGCGCGCCCGATGGCAACGCCACCGTGGTCCAGGTGATGAAGACCGTCCACACCGCGCATGGCGGCAAGCTATCGGTGTCGCGCATCCTGTCCGGCCAGGTCGCCGACGCCGCCGAGCTGTTCCTTTCCAATGGCGAAACGGCAAAGGTCTCCGGCATCTACAAGATGCTCGGCAAGGACCAGATCAAGCTGACTTCGGCCAAGGCCGGCGACACGGTCGCGCTCGGCAAGCTCGACGCCGTCAGGACCGGCCAGACGCTGAGCTCGACCAAGGGCGGCATCAAGCCGCTGGTCACGCTGGCGCCGCCGCAACCGGTCTTCGCCTTCGCGCTGCGGCCGAAAGAGCGCAAGGACGAGGTCAAGATGTCGGCGGCCATCCAGCGCCTGGCCGAGGAAGATCCCTCGCTCAACCTGCATCACAACCAGGATTCGGCCGAAACCGTGCTGTCCGGCCATGGCGAGATGCATCTGCGCGTCGTGCGCGAGCGGCTGGAAGGCAAGAACCAGATCCCGGTCGAAGGCCATGTGCCGGCCGTGCCCTACCGCGAGACGATCCGCAAAGCGACGCAGCAGCGGGGCCGCCACAAGAAACAATCGGGTGGCCACGGCCAGTTCGGCGACGTGGTGATCGAGATCAAACCGCTGCCGCGCGGGTCAGGCTTCCAGTTCACCGATACGATCACCGGCGGCGTCGTGCCGAAGACCTACATCCAGTCGGTCGAGACCGGCGTGCGCGATTACCTGAAATCCGGGCCGCTCGGCTTCCCGGTCGTCGATGTTGCCGTCAACCTTTCCGACGGCTCCTACCATGCGGTCGATTCCTCCGATATGGCCTTCCAGATGGCGGCGAAGCTGGCGATGAAGGAAGGCATGGCCGCGTGCTCGCCGGTGCTGCTCGAACCGGTGATGAAGGTCGAGATCGTCACGCCGTCCGACGCGACGTCGAAGATCATCGCACTGATCCCGCAGCGGCGCGGCCAGATCCTCGGCTATGACGCGCGGCCTGATTGGCCCGGATGGGACGTTGTTGAGGCGACCATGCCGCAGGCCGAGATCGGCGACCTCATCATCGAGCTGCGCTCGGCCACTGCGGGTGTCGCCAGCTACCGGGCCGTCTTCGACCACATGGCCGAACTCACCGGCCGGCTGGCCGACGAAGCGCTGAACGCCAACGGCAAGGCCGCCTGAAACGGCAGCTTGCGGCCAGAACACAAGGAAGCACACAAGGAAACGGCGCCCGGATCATCCGGGCGCCGTGTCGTTGCGGACCGTCTTCGTGGGAGGCGAAACGGCAGGTCCGCCGCATGCTTGCCGCCGATGCGTGGCGGCGGAAGAAGGTTCGGACGCGGTAGCTGCCTGAGCCCGGTCGTCCGAGTGATGCCCCCATCCCCCGGACGAGCCACACCGCGTCCTATGTTCTGCTTAATCGATTTGGCGCGCCCGCGGCATGTTACCCGAGGTTACATGTCACTGTTACGCGACCGTTCCGGCCAATTTTCTGGCGATGTGTTGGTTTCGGGCAACAAAAAAGCCGGATCAATGAAGACCCGGCTGAGTTTGATTGGAAGTGCCTGTTAAGGCTAACCTCCAGAGGGGAACACTCGAGAGCGCTAATGGGAGGAGAACGCGCTCAGGAGATGATCTATATATGTGCTCTTCATGCCCAAGAAACAAGCATCTATTTTGCAACACACACATGCAAAAAGGCGCCGGCTGTGGTCTAATCCGTCCCGAAGCGCAATAGGACCAGTTGAATCGCTGAAATGCGGCGTGCGGCAAGGCAAAAATCGATCTGCAGCCGCGAATCAGCAGCGATTCTTGCTCCGAAAGTCGAAAAACACAGGATGACGTGGAATCGTGCAGCACGCGTTTGTTTTTTCGGCAGCCAGACCTTGCTGGTGCATGTTGCCTAAAATCCCGCCTCGGACTTGACCCGAGGGTGCAGCGGTTTGTGATGCATGAATAAGGACAAGACCTGAGGAGCGTTGCAGGAAACCGTTCAAGGGCGCGCCTTAGAGCATGATCCCGGTCGAACAGGAAGATAGAGCCCATCCCGATTTCATCGGGATGGAACAGGCTCTAGGTAAGGAGACCTCCATGCGGCCCGCTTCGGCGATCGCCGGCAGCGTCATCTTCCTTGCTGTAGCGCCCGGCGTGGTCGCCGGACTGCTGCCTTGGCTGCTGACCGACCGCTATCGCCTGCCCTGGTCGAGACTGCCCGGTTTCGTTCTTGTGGGCTGGCTGCTGGTTATCGCCGGCACAGCCATACTGCTGCACGCCTTTGCCCGTTTTGCCCTGGAGGGCCTGGGTACGCCAGCCCCGGTCGCGCCGACCGAAAGGCTGGTGGTCGGCGGCATCTACCGCCATGTGCGCAACCCGATGTATGTCGCTGTGCTGTCGATCATCCTCGGCCAGGCACTGCTGTTTTCGAGCTGGGCGGTCGCCGCCTATCTAGTCATCGCCGCGGCCGCCCTGATCTCCTTCGTGAAACTATATGAGGAACCGACGCTTGCCCGCCGCTACGGCGCCGAATACGAAGCCTACCGCTGCGCCGTGCCCGGTTGGCTGCCCCGCCTGACGCCTTGGCGCGGGTAATTTCTGGACGCCGACAATTAGCGAAACCGGCGATACGGCCCCCTTCTCCCCGTCACTATACGGGGAGAATGACGCTTTCACCGAAGCTTTCGCCAATCGCCGGCGCTGCTCGGAAAAGTCGACGAGCTGCACTAGAAACTAAAACGACCAGCTGCGCGCCTTGGCGATGATGAAATCGCGGAAGACATGCAGCTTCGCCTGGTTCTTCATCGCGTCGGGATAGGCGAAATAGGTGTCGAAGGACGGCACCTCGGTCTCGGGCAGCAACTGCACCAGCCCGGAATCCTTGCTGACCACGTAATCCGGCAGCATGGCGATGCCGGCGCCGCCCTGCACCGCCCGTTTGATCGACAGGATGTCATTGATCTGCAGCGTCGGCACCCTTTGCCCGCCTTCGAAATCGCCGACCGTTTCCAGCCAGTTCAGTTCCGACAAATGCGCCGGCACCGGCACGCCGAAGGTGACGATGCGATGGGCCTTCAGCTCGGCGATCGAATTCGGCTTGCCGTATTTGTTCACATAGGAGGGCGCCGCGTAGAGATGGAAATGCACGGTGAACAGGCGGCGCTGGATGAGGTCGGGCTGCTGCGGCTGGCGCAGCCGGATGGCGCAATCGGCCTGGCGCATTGTGAGGTCGAGCTCCTCATTGGCGAGGATAAGCTGCAGGCTGACCTCAGGATAGAGCTCGATGAATTCCTGCACGCGCTCGGTCAGCCAGCCGGCGCCGAGGCCGACCGTGGTCGTCACCCTGAGCACGCCGGAGGGCCGGTCCTTAGTCTCGGTCAGCCGCGACTTGATGGTTTCGAGCTTCATCAGCACGTCGTGCGCCGTGCGGAACAGCATCTCGCCCTGTTCGGTCAGCACCAGGCCGCGGGCGTGGCGATTGAACAGCGGCACGCCGACGTCATGCTCGAGCGCGCTGACCTGCCGCGAGATCGCCGATTGCGACAAATGCAGTGTTTCCGCGGCATGGGTGAACGACCCCGCTTCTGCTGCGGCGTGAAACACGCGTAGCTTGTCCCAATCCAACGCCATGATTTCCCCTCGTCCTGTTTTCTGGCGTCCGCCTGTTTTGGCGTCTGAATGAAAAATCAGGCTTTTGCGCGGCTTTTCTCAGCCGCTTGTTCAACAATCACTCCGCCGCTTCGCGGTGAACCTCGATCCCCGCCAAATATTTTTCCGCCTCGAGCGCGGCCATGCAGCCAAGCCCGGCCGCCGTCACCGCCTGGCGGTAGATATCGTCGGTCACGTCGCCGGCGGCGAACACGCCCGGCATGTCGGTGCGGGTCGAATCCGGTGCCGTCCACAGATAACCGTTCGGCTTCTGCTTCAGCTTGCCGGCAAACAGCTCGACCGCCGGTGCGTGGCCGATCGCCACAAACACGCCGTCGACCACGAGATGCATCTCCTGCCCGGTCACCACATTGCGCAGCTTCAGCCCTTCGACCGAAGGCGGCATCGGCGCCTTGCCGGGCCGGCCGGTGATCTCGTCGACGACCGTATCCCAGATGACGCGGACATTGTCCTTCTGCAGCAGCCGCTCGCGCAGGATGCGCTCGGCGCGGAAATCGCTGCGCCTGTGGATGACGGTGACGCTCTTGGCCAGGTTGGAGAGATAGAGCGCTTCCTCCACCGCCGAATTGCCGCCGCCGATCACCGCGACATCCTTGCCGCGATAGAAGAAGCCGTCGCAGGTGGCGCAGGCCGAGACGCCAAAGCCCATGAAGGTGTGTTCGCTCGGGATGCCCAGCCACTTCGCCTGCGCGCCGGTGGCGATGATCAGCGCGTCGGCGGTATAGGTCGTACCGGAATCGCCCTTGGCGCGGAACGGCCGCACATTGAGGTCGACCTCGGTGATGATGTCGTTGACGATGTCGGTGCCGACATGCTCGGCCTGCTTGAGCATTTCGCTCATCAGCCATGGGCCCTGGATCGGGTCGGCGAAGCCCGGATAGTTTTCGACATCGGTGGTGATCATCAGTTGCCCGCCCTGCTGCAGGCCGGCGACCAGCATTGGCTTGAGCATGGCGCGGGCGGCATAGATCGCCGCCGTATAGCCGGCAGGGCCGGAGCCGATGATGAGAACAGGCGCGTGCTTGGTGATCATGAAAAGCCTCTGCGGGGGAGCAGCCATGGATTGTGGCATGAACTCTCGTCGATTGTTGCGCGTAATGTAAGTGTTGCCTGCGACGCCAGCAAGGCAAGTTGCCGTTCGTCCCCGGAAAGCTTCCGCACCGGCGACGGCGACAAGCAACCGGTAGCAAGATGATGCGAAAATCCTCGATCCACCGGATGGAATAGACAGCAAAGTCGTTTAACTACAAAGTCGCGAAAGAATCTTTCGCGTCACCACGGAAGCCCGCACGGAAGCCGCCATGCCGATCAAGGCCGATCTCGATGCCATCGACTGGAAGATCCTGCGCGAGCTTCAGCAGGACGGGCGCATGACTAATGTCGAACTGTCGAGCCGCGTCGGCATTTCGGCGCCGCCATGCCTGCGCCGCGTCAGGCGGCTGGAAGAAGCCGGCATCATCCGCGGCTACCGCGCCTTGCTCAACGCGCCGGCGCTCGGCCTTGACGTCGTCGCCTTCTGCCTGATCGGCCTGCATCACCAGGCCGACGCCGAGCTCAAGACCTTCGCCGAGCGCACCCGCGGCTGGCCGATCGTGCGCGATGCCTGGATGGTGTCGGGCGAGTCCGACTTCCTGCTGCATTGCGTGGCGAGCGACCTCGGCACCTTCCAGACCTTTGTCATCGAGGAACTGGCCTCGGCAGCCAATGTCGATACGGTGCGAACCGCGCTGACCATCCGCCGGGTCAAGGATGAAGGGCTAGTGGCGTTCCACGCCTGATCCGGACCGCAGCAACGGAAGCTTTGATATTCGACAATAGGAATTCTAAAACACTTTAGAATATTAATTCCAATATTAATATTCTAATAAATCTCGTCGATTCAGGCAAAACTTCCAATATAATCGCCAGTTTAATTCGTATTATCGTCTGCACTTACACTCCGAAATTAGACAGGCGAAGCGTTGAGCACGACAGCACCGACACGCTCAATGTCGGCAAGCGACTGGGGGCAGTTGCTGCTTCTGGGTTTTCTGTGGGGCGGCACCTTCTTCTTCGCGCGTATCGCGGTAGCCGAGATTCCGCCACTGGCCCTTGTCCTTTATCGGGTGTCGATCGCCGCCTTGGTTCTGCATTTATGGCTGAGGACATGTGGCATTTCGTTCGCTCCCGCACTGGCGAGGTCCGGCTCCTTCCTGTGCCTGGCTTTGCTCAACAACGTGATTCCGTTCTCTCTGATCTTCACAGGACAAACCGAGATTGGTGCGGGTCTTGCCTCTATCTTCTACGCAACAACACCTCTGTGGACGATCCTCATTGCAAACCTGCTGACGGCGGATGAGAAATTGTCGGCAACCAAGCTTGCGGGAGTGGGGCTCGGAATCGCCGGAGCCGCCATCATGATCGGCCCCGGGCTGCTGTCCAATCTTGGTGGCCCTGCCTGGGCGAAGCTCGCCGTGATCGGGGCGGCCATCTCATACGGCTTCGGCGTCGTCTACGCCAAGCGGTTCAAGAACATGAAGCCATCGGTGGTGGCGACCGGCCAACTCACTGCCTCCACCATAGTCATGTTACCGATCGTTTTCCTTCTCTACAGTCCGGCGGCGATCGTGACGTCAAGCGTCCCCATATGGGCGGCAGTGGCTGTTCTTGCGGTCTTCACGACGGCGCTGGCATTCATCCTCTATTTCAACCTGATCGCCTCGGCCGGAGCGACAAACGCTTCCCTCGTGACGCTTCTGGTGCCTGCCAGCGCGATCCTGCTTGGCACAGTGTTTCTCGGGGAAAGGCTGGAGCCGTTCGAGTTCGCGGGGATGACATCGATCATTGCAAGCCTGCTCATCATAGATGGCCGGCTTTTTCGCCGCTGGATGACGCAAAAATCCTAAACTTCGCGACATTGGCAGAAGCCAACTAATTGTGCTCTGACCCAAGCGCCTCGGTCGATACGGTGCGAACCGCGCTGACCATCCGCCGGGTCAAGGACAAAGGGCTGGTGGCACTTTCAGCTTGAGAGACCAGGCAAAGCGCCTGCGAAACAAAAACCCGGAAACAAAAAACCCGCCTCGGCGGGCGGGTCGTTGGTGGAAATCATCACCATACCCAAATTAATAGCATAGCTGCCGGCACAAAGCAAGAACAAAATTGTCTTCAGCGTTGAAGATTGGCGAAAACCGAGGCTACATCCAATCTCCCCCCTCGTGGGGGAGATGTCCGGCAGGACAGAGCGGGCGTGAAGGAACGCCAACCTCGTTCACCTGCGACCAGCCGATAACATGTCTGAGGGCATGATTGAAAATCCATCGACAGGTCGGCGGGACAGCGCCCCCCTCTGCCCTGCCGGGCATCTCCCCCACAAGGGGGGAGATCGGCAGCTTCAGCGCTGGCGCCTAATCGAATACCCAATCACCCCGCGTCGCAGAGGCGCGTTTCGACCATTTCGCAGAGATGGTGGTAGAGGCACAAATGCCCCTGCTGGATGATCGGCGTCGAGGTCGAGGGTACGTTGAGCAGGATGTCGGATAGCGGCTTCAGCTTGCCGCCGGTGTCGCCGGTCAGGCTGATGACCGTCATGCCCATCATGCGCGCCTGCTGGGCGGCGGCGAGAATGCTTGGCGAATTGCCGCTGGTCGAGATGGCGAGCAGCACGGCGCCCGCCGAGCCATGCGCCTCGACCTGGCGCGCAAACACCGTGTCGAAGCCGTAGTCGTTCCCCCAGGCTGTCAGCACCGCCGCATTGGCGGGCAGCGCGATGACGTTGTAGGCCTTGCGCTCCCTGAGGAAGCGGCCGACCAGCTCGCCGGCAATGTGGATGGCATCGCTGGCCGAGCCGCCATTGCCGGCGATCAGCAACGCCTTGCCCTGCGAAAGCGCGGCGACGACGGCGCTGACCGCCCGCTCCATCTCGCTGGTCAGGTCGCGCTCGACCATCGCCGAAATGGCGGCCGCCGAGCGGGCCAGGTAATCGTTCAGTTCGGACATGAAATCCTCAGTTTCCGGCGCGTAATCTGCCAATGGTGCCGGTGGTGCTCTTGCCGGCGACGAGGTCGACCAGCACGACGCGCCCGCCGGCCTTCTGCACGACATCGGCGCCAACCACCTGATCGACCGTATAGTCGGCGCCCTTGACCAGTATGTCGGGGCTCAGCGCCTCGATCAGCGAAAACGGCGTATCCTCCTCGAAGATGACGACGGCGTCGACGGAGGCAAGTGCTGCCAGCACGCAGGCCCGGTCATGCTGGTCGTTGACCGGGCGCCCCGGCCCTTTCAGCCGGCGCACCGAGGCATCGCTGTTGAGGCCGAGCACCAGCCGGTCGCACAGGCTGCGCGCCGCGTGCAACAGACTGACATGGCCGGCATGCAGGATATCGAAACAGCCATTGGTGAAGCCCACGCTCAAGCCCTCGTCCTTCCAGCCCGCCACCAGCCGCGCGGCGGCGGCGGCATCGAGGATGGCATCCTTGTGGGCAACCGGACCATGCGAGCGAAACAGCGCGCCGGTGAGTTCCTCGATCGTCAGCCGCGCCGTGCCGCGCTTGCCGACGACAACGCCGCCGGCGGCGTTGGCGATCGATCCGGCCATGACGCGATCCGCCCCTGCAGCAAGCGCCAGTGCAAACGTCGCGATCACCGTGTCGCCGGCGCCTGAAACGTCGAACACTTCGCGCGCCTGCGTGGCGATATGCCGGGCGTCGTCCGCACCGATGACGCTCATGCCCTTTTCGCTGCGCGTCGCGACGACGAAATCGAAACCGTGCGCCGCAATCAGCTGGCGCGCCGCCGCCTCGATCTCGTCGTCGGCGAACACCGCGCGGCCGACCGCCTCGCCGAGCTCCTTACGGTTGGGCGTGATTGCCGTCGCGCCGGCATAACGCGCATAGTCGCTGCCCTTCGGATCGACCAGCACCGGCTTGCCCGCTTCCCGACAGATCGAGATCAGCTCGCCGGCGACGCCGTCGAGCAGCACGCCCTTGCCATAGTCGGACAGGATGACGATGTCGGCGCGCGCCAGCGCGTCGCGGAAATGCCCGACCATCATCGCCCGCTCGGCATCGCCCAGCGGCTTGATTTCCTCTTCGTCGAAACGCAGCACCTGCTGGTTGAGCGCGCTGAAGCGGCTTTTCGACGACGTCATGCGATCGGCATCCTGCGCCAGCCCGCCGGTGTCGACGCCAAACTCGTCGAGCATGCGCATGAGGTTCTTGCCGGCCTCGTCAGCACCGATCACTGAGACCGGTATGGCGGCGGCGCCGAGCGAAACGATATTGGCGACGACATTGCCGGCGCCACCCATCGCCAGCGTTTCGCCGCGCCCGTGCAGCACGGGGATCGGCGCTTCCGGCGAAATGCGCTCGATTACGCCATTGACGAAACGGTCGAGGATGAAATCGCCGACCACCAGCACAGTGGCGCTGCCGAAGCGCGAGATGGCGCGGTGAAGAGGTTCGGGTGAAGGCAGCTTGATCATGTCAACGCGCGGGAGAGCCGATTTCAGTGACAGGGAAATTCGATTGGCAGGGCCGGCCGTTCATGGCGATGCCGATATACCGCAATTCCAGCCAACGCAACGGCAGGCCTTCGACCGATCGCGGCAGCGCGACGGTGCGTCAGCTTTTCTGCAACGCGACATGCACGCCCAGCCCGACGAGCACCGCACCGCCGGCGCGCCGCATCAGTCGTTGCGCCCGGCTCGAGCGCCGCAGCCTGGCGGTCACCGCGCCGGCCAGCATCACGCAAACAATGTCGGCCGACGAGAACATCAAATTGACGATCGTTCCAAGCACGACGAACTGCAGCCAGACCGGAAACCCTGCCGAGGCATCGATGAATTGCGGCAGGAACGCCATGAAGAAAATCGCCGTCTTGGGATTGAGCACCTCGACGGCAACGCTCTCGAAAAAGGCGCGGCGGGCGGATTTCGGCTGAATTCCCGGCAAAACCGCATCGCCTTGGGCCTTGGCGCGAAACAGCGAAACACCGAGCCAGATCAGATACAGTGCACCGACCAGCTTGACCGCCATGTAAAGCACCGGCACGGCATGGAAAAGCACCGACAGGCCGACAGCGGCGGCGAAGACATGGACATAGCCGCCGAGATGGATGCCGAGCGCCGCCATCAGGCCGGACCAGCGGCCGCGCGCCATGGTTTGCGCGGCGGCATAGAGCATCGCCGGACCGGGGATATAGGCGAAGATCGCCGTGGTGGCGAAAAAGGCGACAAGCAGTTCGGTTGACGGCATTACCTTGCTCCTGTCGCCGGTCGGCCGGCAGGCCGACCGAAACGAGACCTTTGCGGCGCCACTATGACGCTCATCCTGCCGCCCGCCACCTGCTTTGTCGACAGCCCGGCCCGGCTCCCCTATAAGGCCAGAATCCCACAAGGGCTACAACCGGCACAAGGTACCAGAGGCTTTCATGATCATCGTCACGGGCGGCGCCGGCATGATCGGTTCCAACATCGTCGCCGCGCTCAACGCCGACGGTTTCAGCGACATCCTCGTCGTCGACGACCTCACCGACGGCCACAAGATCGCCAATCTCGCCGATCTCGAGATCGCCGATTATCTCGACAAGGACGATTTTCTGGCGCGGATGGAGGCCGGCGACCTCGGCCGCATCGAGGCCGTCTTCCACCAGGGTGCCTGCTCGACCACCACCGAATGGAACGGCAAGTTCATGATGGAGGTCAACTACACCTATTCGAAGCACTTGCTGCACGCCTGCCTGGCCCTGCGCGTACCCTTCCTCTATGCCTCGTCCGCTTCGGTCTACGGCGGCGGCGCCGAGTTCCGCGAGGATCCGCAATACGAACGCCCGCTCAACGTCTATGCCTATTCGAAAAAGCTGTTCGACGACTATGTACGCCGCACCGTGTTCGATACCGATTATTCCCCGGTGGCGGGCCTGCGTTATTTCAACGTCTACGGACCGCGCGAGGCGCATAAGGGCGCCATGGCCTCGGTCGCCTTCCATTTGTTCAACCAGGTCGAACGCGGCGAAAACCCCAAGCTGTTCGGCGCCTATGACGGTTTCGGGCCCGGCGAGCAGAGCCGCGATTTCATCCATGTCGGCGATGTCGCCGACGTCAATCTGTGGCTGTGGAAACGCGGCTCGAGCGGCATCTTCAACTGCGGCACCGGCAAGGCCCAGCCGTTCCGCGCCATTGCCGAAACGGTGATCGATACGCTCGGCCAAGGCCAGATCGAATTCATCGAATTTCCCGACCACCTCAAGGGCAGCTACCAGAGCTTTACGCAAGCTGATATGTCCCGCTTGCGCGCAGCCGGTTACAATGGCCAGTTCCGCACAGTGGAAACCGGCGTCAGAGACTATGTCGAATGGCTGAAAGCCCAACGATCCTCGTGATCGGCCCACGCTGGGTGGGCGACATGGTGATGGCGCAGTGCCTGTTCCAGGCGCTGAGGGAGCTTCATCCGAGCGCCGCCATCGACGTGCTGGCGCCGGCCTGGGCAGCCCCCCTGGTCAAGCGCATGCCCGAAATACGCCAGCAGATCGATCTGCCGCTGAAATCCGGCGCGTTCGAATTCCGCGTCCGCAGGCGCTTCGGCCGCCTGCTGCGCGGCCGCTACGACATGGCCTATATCCTGCCGGGCAGCTGGAAGTCGGCGCTGATCCCGTTCTTTGCCGGCATTCCGCGCCGCGTCGGCCATCTCAAGGAAATGCGCTATGGGCTGCTGACCGACATCGTGCCCTTGCCCGATCGCCTGAAACGGCGCACCGCGCAGGCCTATTTCGGCCTTGCCCAGGGCGGCGGCTTCCGGGCTCCCAAGCTTGCCGTCGATCAGGATAACCAGGCGGCACTGCTCGGCCGTTTCGGGCTGACGGCGAGGAAATTCGTGGCACTTATGCCCGGCGCCGAATTCGGCCCGGCCAAGCGCTGGCCGAGCGAACACTATGCCGGCCTCGCCCGCGAGATGATGGCGAAGGGGTTTGGCGTGGCGCTGTTCGGATCGAAGAACGACGCCGAGGTGACGGCTGAAATCGCCGCGCTTGCGCCGGGCGCCGTCGATCTCGCCGGCCAGACGCGGCTGGAGGATGCCATCGACCTGATCGCCGCGGCGAGGCTCGCCGTCTCCAACGACAGCGGGCTGATGCATGTCGCCGCCGCGGTCGGCACGCCGGTTGTCGCCGTCTACGGCTCGACCTCGCCGCAGAACACGCCGCCGCTCGCAGAGCGTCGCGAACTGGTCTGGCTCGGCCTGTCCTGTTCGCCGTGCCACAGGAAGACCTGCCCACTCGGTCATCTCAACTGCCTGAAGACGCTGGACGTCGAACGCGTCGTGGTGGCGGCGGAGCGGCTGCTGGAAATGCCGGCCGCCGCATGAAGGTGCTGATCGTCAAGACGTCGTCGATGGGCGACGTCATCCACACCTTTCCCGCGATCGAGGATGCGCGCCGCGCCCGGCCCGGCCTGTCGTTCGACTGGTGCGTGGAAGAGGCCTTTGCCGGCATCGTGGCGCTGCATCCCGCCATCCAAACCATCCACAGCGTGGCGATCCGGCGCTGGCGCAGGAAGCTGCTCGAGCCCGGCACATGGCGGGAAGTGGTCGGCTTGTGCCGCGCCTTGCGCGATTGCCGCTACGACCTCGTTCTCGATGCGCAAGGCTTGTTGAAATCGGCGCTGGTGGCGCGGCTGGCGGCAGGACCGATCGCCGGGTTCGACCGCTCGAGCGCCCGCGAGCCTTCGGCGAGCCTGTTTTATGGCCATCGCTACGCCGTGCCGCGCGACCTGCATGCCATCGAGCGCACGAGACGGCTGTTCGGGCTGGCGCTCGGCTACGAGCCGGATTTTTCCCGGCTTGACTCCGGCATCGTGCCGCCAGCCGGAAGATCGACTTTTGTCGGCGAAAAGACCGCCTTCCTGCTGCACGGCACCAGCCGCGAGGACAAGAAATGGCCGGTCGCGGACTGGATCGAAACCGCCCGCCTGCTGGTGGATAAGGGGATGACGCCGGTCACCACCTGGTCGAACGACCGGGAAAAGGCAGTTGCCGAGGCGATCGCCGGCGCCGTTTCGCAAACCGTGGTGGTTCCCAGGTCGCCGCTTGCCGAGATCGCCGCTGTCATCGGCGGCTCAGCGCTGGTGATCGGCGCCGACACCGGCCTGACCCATCTCGCCAGCGCCTTCGGCCTGCCGACGGTGGCGGTATTCCTCGCCACCGAGCCCGGCCTGACCGGCCCGCGCGGCCCGTTCTCATCGACGCTGCTTGCCAGACCCGGCCGCAGCATCACGCCGCCGGAGGTGATGGCGGAAGCCGAGAGATTGCTGGCGCTTAAATTACAAGGCGCTGCATAGGACCTTTTCAGAACTCGCTCTGGCGAGTCGAATAGCGTGGTTTTCGAGAACCGGAGCGGAGCGTACTTAAAGTACGTGAGCACCGGAAGCGCAGAAAACCGCGCTAGTCGGCCGCCAGAGTAGAATTATCAAAAGGTCCTAGATGAACTGCACCTGGACGATCTCGTAGCCCCTGGCGCCGCCGGGCGCGTTGACCTCGATGGCGTCGCCGACTTCCTTGCCGATCAGGGCACGCGCGATCGGCGAGGAGATCGAGATGCGGCCGGACTTCACGTCAGCCTCCTGGTCGCCGACGATCTGGTAGGTCTTTTTCTCCTCGGTATCCTCGTCGACCAGCACCACGGTGGCGCCGAACTTGACCTTGTCGCCGCTGAGCTTGGTGACGTCGATCACCTCGGCCCGCGCGATCAGATCCTCGAGTTCGTTGACCCGGCCCTCATTGAGGCTCTGCGCCTCTTTTGCCGCGTGATATTCGGCATTTTCGGAGAGGTCGCCATGCGAGCGCGCTTCGGAGATCGCCTCGATGATACGCGGCCGCTCCTGTTGCTGGCGCCAGCGCAGTTCTTCCTTCAATGACGCGAACCCCTCGCCTGTCATCGGGACCTTGTTCATATGCCTGACCTTTCCTGCCGCCGCCCCCGCAATCGGGAGCGACCTTGTCGATGGTACAAAAAGAAAACGGTCCGGCAGCCTCGGGCTAACGGAACCGTCTCACCACAATTTCGCAAGATATAGCAATCTTCGCGGGTTTTTCACGTCCAAAAAGTCGGTTTTTGAAAAATCATCCACCAATTGCGCGGCTGACCCGACGTCAAGCGGGTTTCCAAGATCGCATCGTGTGTACCGTGATGCCAAATCACGGTTGTGGCCAAACGTGCGCAGCACAGCAAAAAACCGGCTGCGATCGCTCACAGCCGGTTATGAGGAGCGTTCCGGAGGATCAGCTCCTCATGAAATGATCGATCTGCTCCGACAGCATGCCGTATTCGCGAGACCCCTTGCCCGTGCGCTTCTCGATTTCGCGGAGCTGTTCCTGGGCGCCGGCAAGATCGCCGATCTGCAGGTGCGCCTCGCCGAGATATTCGCGCACCAGCGTGTAATTCGGGTCGATGCGCAGCGCTTCCTCGTAATAGCCGAGGCCGACGGTGACACGGCCGGAATGGCGGTGCGAATAGCCAAGATAGTTGAGGATGCGCGGATCCTGCTTGTTGGCGGCGAGGCTGAGCACGGCGATCGCCTCGTCATAGCGTCCATCCATGGCCAGCGCGCGACCGGCATCATAGATGCTGTCGTCGTCCAGCATGCCTTGCTTCGGCGAGACACATTTCTTCTGCTTCTTGTCCCAAACCTCCCCCTTCTTGCACTGGCTCTGGCCGCCGCCGCCACCTCCCCCGCCTTCACCAGCCGAAAACGCCGGCGCCACAAACAGCGGTAGGGCGGCGATGGCCATGACCTGAATCAGCAGTCGTCTGCGCATTACACTCTCCTTTGAACCTGACAATGCAACACTAACGCCGGGCCGAAGCCGTTTCGTCCCCGGAAAATGCCATTCTATCTCAAAACCGCGATCTCTCCCAGGAAGGCCATCTTATCCCGGGAACAGAGGGCGTCGGAAATCATGGTTCACGATTAACGCCGACGCGCAAGAGAACGTGACGAGCGCTGCAAATCCGCTATCATCGGGCCGACCGAGCACGAAGCAGGGAGACGGCCGGTGCAGCAACGCGTTGAACGAGACTGGGAGCTTTCGATCGGTCCCGACACCGTGCGCCTGTTCATCCTGAAGGCGAAGGCCCTCAGCGCCGCCGTCAACGAAGACTATGCCGACGGCGCCGAGCACGAGGTAGAGCTCGACGGCAACGCGCACGACAACCACCATCACGACGGCCTTGCCGAGGAAAGCTCCGAAAATCTCACGGAGGAGGAACTGCGCGAACTGATCGACGACCTCAATGTCGACGAAGCGGCCGAACTGATTGCGTTGGCCTGGGTCGGTCGCGGCGACTATGACGCGACGGAATGGACGGACGCGCTGACCGCCGCCCGCGAGCGCGCCAACAAGCGCACGGCAAAGTACCTGCTCGGCATGCCGCTGCTGGCGGACTGGCTCGAGGAGGGCCTGGAAGCGATCGGCGCGTGACGGCGCGGTTACCGATTGTGATCGCCGGCCCGCCTCGCCCAAGGCAACTTCCCTGCATTCTGGCCGTTGCGAAGTAATGGCGGCGTTTGGCTTTTTCAGATTGGGTAGATTGCTGCTGGCCGTTACGGCTACGTCGCTGACGGGACCCGCTCTGGCCAAGGCGCCCGAACTGCCGCAAACTGCACCGGTTCCGCAGTTCAACCAGGAAGCCACGCCGCCGTCGCCAGCCGACATCCCGGTCCCCGAGCCGCGCCCGGCGGATGCCCCGGAGGCTGAGCCGCCCCAAAACGAGCAGCCGCAAAATGGCCAGCCCAAGACCCAGCAGCCGGAGCCGCCGGCGATTGCACCACAGCCTCCTGAAAAGCCGGCGCAGGCTGAGCCGCCGGCAAGCCCACCGGCCGCGCCACCAAACCCGGCCGAGGCAGACAAAAAGACGGAGCAAGAAATCCTTCCAGATCCTCGCTCGGCCGCCATTGCCGGGAAGGAAATGCCGGCCGAAGAATTGGCCTGCCGCAGGCGGCTGAAGTCGATGGGCGTCGATTTCGAGGAGCGCAAGCCCGAGCATGATACGGCGGTCGGTTGCTCGATCCCTTACCCGGTCGTGCTGAAAACGCTCGGCAAATCCATCGCCATCGGTCCCGAAACCGAGCTCAATTGCCAGATGGCGGAAGCGGCCGCCCGCTTTGCTGCTTCGGTCATCCAGCCTGCCGCAAAGGCCGAGTTCGGCACGGATATCAAATCGATCGGCCAGGCCTCCGCCTTCGTCTGCCGGCCGCGCCACGCCGGCGGCAAACTGTCGGAGCACGCCTTCGGCAACGCCCTCGACATCGCCAGCTTCACGCTTTCCGACGGGAAAGAGATCGATGTCGGTCCAACGCCGCCGCAGAAGCACGCGGAATTCCTGGATGCAGTGCGCAAGGCCGCCTGCGGGCCGTTCAAGACCGTGCTTGGCCCGGGCAGCGACGCCGATCATTCCCTGCATCTCCACTTCGACCTCGAACCGCGCCGCAATGGCGGCACGTTTTGCCAATGACGCCGGGCGCCGACAGTGGCGCCGCAATTTGGCCGCAGGCGTGAACGGCGCCGCTGATTTTTCCTTTACACTTCAGGTTTAGAGTCTGTGCCATCCAGGGACAGGGACCCTTCCGATGGCCGGGCTATTTGGCGCTGCGCTTGCCGCTGCGCGGCACACAGGACGCGCGCGCATGGCCGACAGGCTTGCCGCCATGCTTGCCATTGCGGCGATCTCCGCCTGCAACACCGGCAGCGTATTGTCGCTGCAGCCGGCCGTCGATGTCGGCAGCCAGACCGCTGCCGTTCCGCCCAATTCCGACCCGCAAGATTCCGGCCCCCAAGATTCCGGCCCGGAATATTCCGGCATGCAGCGCCTCGTCCCGTCCAACCCCTATTTGACGGCCGCCTATCCGCGCTTGGACAACCCGATGTCGCCGGCCGAACAGATGCCGGCCGCAGAGATCGATTGCCGCAAGGAACTGAAGCGCCTCGGCGTCATCTACACCGACGTTGCGCCGATCCACGAAGGCCAGTGCGGCATCGACTATCCGGTCAAGGTCTCGGCCATCGGCAGCGTCGAGATGAAGCCGGCCGCGACGCTGACCTGCGACATGGCCGCCACCTTTGCCGGCTGGACCAGGAACGAACTCGTCCCGTCGGCCCGCTGGCGCTATTTTTCAGGCGTCAGGACCATCCACCAGGGCTCGAGCTATTCCTGCCGCAGGATTGCCGGCGAAGGTGTTTTGTCGGAACACGGCAAGGGCAATGCGCTCGACGTGATGAGCATCGAGCTCAACAATGGCGACGACATCGACGTCCGCAAGCCCGGCCTGTTCGCCTTCCGCACACGCGGCTTCCTCAACAATGTGCGCGCCGACGGCTGCCAGTACTTCACCACCGTGCTCGGCCCCGGCTACAATTACGATCACCGCAACCATTTCCATTTCGACATCAAGAACCGCAAGAACGGCTACCGCGCCTGCCGCTGACCGTTCCGGTTTTCAGATGAAATTGGAACAAGTATTTCGCGAGAGCGTCCGGATCAGCTGCGTTGCGTGCCGCCGGTGGAAGCCTTGATGTGCTGCGCGACCAGACCCTGGACGTGCCACAAGTTTCTGTCGCGGATTCCGCTTTCCTCGAGCATGCTGACGGTGCGGAACAGATACTGGGCGGACGAACCCCAATGTCCGGCTGCGCGCGCCAATGTCTGTGCCACCTGATCGAGCGGCAGCCGCCCGGCATAAGCCTTGCCGTCGGGCGCCGCGACGAATGCCAGGGCGCGTAGCGGACCATCGCTGGTCTCGACCCAGATCCAGCGCGGCACGTTGGTAGGCGGGTTGGCGTCGATCTCCCGTCGCATCAGCCGACCGAGTTGCCCGAAATGATCTTCTGCCGGAAGTCTGTAGACAACGCCTTTGCAGCTGCCGCCACGGTCCAAAGCCAGCATCAAGGCCGGAACATCACGGGTTCCCCGCCAGCGGGTCAGCTTCATGCAGAACGAGCGGTGCCACCCTGGCGCCGTGGCCGGGCGCTGCTCGACATAGTCGAATTCGGGATTCCAGATCAGCGAGCCGTAGGCAAAGACCCAGAGCATTTCGGGCCGGTATTTCAGCAGCAGTTGCTCGACAAGACCATCGAACTCCGCGTCGGTGTGCTCTGTCGTCCCGGGCTCGGGGCCGGGGTCGGGCTCGACACGTTCGACCAGCGCGACAAGGTCGGCGGTCAACGCCATGGCAGTGCCGCGCGCCGGTTTGCCCTTCATCACGCCCTCATTCGTGCTAGCCGGTTCTACGCCATTTCATGCTACGATAGACCGGCTGCGCGCCGCTTGCCAAGGATTTCGACGGCCTGACGGGCCTGCCAATTCGAGCGCCAATGCATGAGCCAACGAAGCCTTCGACGACGTGCAACGACCTGGCTGGTGGCATGCTGTGCCGCTTATCTTTCGCTCGCCTATTTCGCCGCGCCTGAGTTCTGGACGTTGCGGGACCGCAATTTTCGCAGCCGGCAATTCGAGATGGTGACGCACACGCCGCAAGGCATTCTGGGCGATCCGATCAATGTCGGCCTTGTCGGCACCAGGAAGGAGCTTGTCCATGCTTTTGCCGTCGCCGGCTGGGATACGGCAGACGCGATCACGCTGAAGACCGCGATCGAGATCGGCGAAAGCGTGCTGTTTAACCGCCCCTATCCCGATGCGCCGGTCAGCCGGCTGCTGTTCGAAGGCCGCGCCCAGGACCTCGCCTTCGAAAAGCCGGTCGGCGACAGCGCCGACCGGCGCCACCACGTCCGTTTCTGGCAGACCGATGCGACCGGCGACGACGGCCGGCCGCTTTGGCTTGGCTCGGCAAGCTTCGACCGCGGCGTCGGCCTCAGCCACGATACCGGCGCGATCACCCATCACATCGGCCCCGACATCGACGCCGAGCGCGACGGGTTGATGCGCGACCTCGCCGCTGCCGGCATGCTGATCTCGACCAGCCAGATACCAGGCGTCGGCGCCACAAAGGCCGGGCGCAACGGCGAAGGCGATCCCTATTTCACCGACGGCAAGGCCATTGTCGGCGTGCTGCTGCAACTGCCGTAGGCGCCATCAGCCTTCCCGTCTGACAGCCATTTTCGTGCCGACGGGGTTCAGGGCACGGCGATCACGATCTTGCCGAACGGTCCCGTCTCCAATCGCTCAAATGCCTGCGGCACCTCGTCGAAGCCAAACACCTTGTCGATCACCGGCTTGATCGCAAGCGTCTCGATCGCCTGGTTCATCCGCTCGAAAGCGCGGCGATGGCCGATCGATATGCCCTGTACGACGATCCGGTTGCGCAGGATCGGAATGATCGGGAAACTAAGCTCCATGCTGCCGAGAAGGCCGATGAGCGACAGCCTGCCGTCGGCGCCCAGCGCATTGAGCGAGCGCCGCGCATTGTCGCCGCCGACCATTTCCAGCACATGCCTGACGCCGGCGCCGTTTGTCAGCTTGCGCGCCGCCTCGTCCCATGCCGGCTGGCTGCGATAATTGATTCCCTTCCAGGCGCCGAGCGCCTTCGCCCGCTCGAGCTTCTCGTCGCAGCTCGAGGTGACGATGGCGCGCAGGCCTAAGGCGGCGGCAAATTGCAGCGCAAACAGCGACACGCCGCCAGTGCCCTGGATGAGAACGGTTTCGCCCGGGATCGGCTTGGCCGCCTCGACCAGCGCGAACCAGGCCGTCAGCGCCGCGATCGGCAGCGTCGATGCCTCGATGTCGCTGAGCGACGGCGGCGCCGCCACGGCGGCATCCTCATGAAACAGCACATGCTCGGACAGCGTGCCGGGCAGTGACGAACCCAGCGTATGCTTGTGCAGCACGGGCGGCGCGTCGCCGTCCGGCCAGTCGGCGATGACCTGGCCGAGCACGCGCTGCCCGATGCCGAAGCGGCTGACTTTGCCGCCGATCGCCACCACCTCGCCAACCGCGTCCGATGTCGGCACGAACGGAAAGCTGAGGTCCGGTATCAGCACGCCATCGACGATCATCCTGTCCTTGTAATTCAGCGATACCGCTGTGACGCGCACCAGCAGGTCATGCCGCCCGGGTTGGGGCAGCTTGCCCTCAGCCGGCTTCAGCCTGGACAGACCGAAACCGTTCATCTGCCAGGATTTGTTTTCGGTGCTCATTTGGTTCGCGCTCCGCGGTTGATGGCTGCGCGGACATTTACGCCGTTTCACTATGGAGAAAAGAGCTTCTATGTGGCATGTTTTGCAACGGATTAATGAGTGAAACTCTACAATAGGAGCGCTTCATTGGAATCGGCCAATCTGCAGGGCATCGTCGCATTCGTTCATACCGTGGAGGCTGGCAGCTTCACCGGCGCCGCTGTCCGGTTGCATGTCACGAAATCGGCGGTCGGCAAGTCGATCGCACAGCTGGAACAGCGGTTGGGCGTTCGCCTGCTCAACCGTACCACCCGTAGCCTCAGCCCAACCAGCGAGGGCCTGAGCTACTATGAAGCCTGCGTCAGGGCGCTGGCCGAGATCGAAGCCGCCCAGTCACTGCTCGCTTCCCGCAAGCAGGTGCCTTCCGGGCGGCTGCGCGTCGACCTGCCTCTGGCTTTCGGCCGGCGATGCGTCGCCCCGGTGCTGTTCGACATTTCCAAAAAATTCCCGGATCTGACGATGGAAATCTCGTTCAACGACCGGCGCGTCGACCTGATCGAGGAAGGCATCGATCTGGCGGTGCGCATGGGCGATCTCGACGACAGCCTTTCGATCGCCGCGCGCCGCATCTATGCCCAGCGTTCGGGCATCGTCGCCGTCCCCGCCTATCTCGACGCCCATGGCAGGCCGCAATCGATCGAGGATCTCGCCAGGCATAGCCTCATCGGCTACGGCCGCGACGGCGCTGTCCATCCCTGGACCGTCAGGCATGCCGACGGCCGTCTCGAAAAATTCGCGCCCAAGGCGCGGCTGGTGCTCGGCCACGGCGAACCGATGCTCGATGCGGTACTGGCCGGCTGCGGCATCGTCTTTCTGCCGACATGGCTGACGGCCGACAGCATCAGGCGCGGTGAGCTCGAAATGGTTCTGTCGGACTGTCTTGTCGAAAATACCGTGGTGCATGCCATCTGGCCGGTAACACGCAACCTCGCGCCAAAGGTGCGCGTCGTCGTCGACACCCTGATCGAGCATTTTTCCGCGCCGCCCTGGGATGCCGCTTGATTGCTCCGCCGGCTAGTTGAAAAGACAAAGGGCCATTGCTTAAGGTTTGCGCTGCCAGGGCGGCGCCGACTTCGACAATTGATAACCTCCAAGACGAATTGGGCATTATCTTTTCTGCCTGAAGCGATTGCCCTGAAAAATCGCAACCGTCCTATTTTCGAAAACCGCGTGGCAATGCTATGGACCCGGCATGCTTTATGCTGAAATTGCCATCGTGGTCGTCCTCATCTGTGTGAACGGCCTTCTGTCGATGTCCGAGCTCGCCATCGTCTCGTCGCGGCCGGCGCGCCTCAAGGCGATGATCGACCGCAACGTCAAGGGCGCTGGCCGGGCTCTGGCGCTCGGCGCCAATCCGGGAAAATTCCTGTCCTCGGTGCAGATCGGCATCACTTTGGTCGGCGTCTTGTCCGGCGCCTTTTCCGGCGCCACGCTTGGCGAGCGGTTGGCCACCTTCCTGGCGTCGGCCGGTATCCGCGAAAGCCTCGCCGACCCGCTCGGCGTCGGCATCGTCGTCGCCCTAATCACCTATGGCTCGCTGATCATCGGCGAACTGGTGCCTAAGCAGATCGCCTTGCGCGACCCCGAACGGGTCGCCGTCAGGGTCGCTCCGGCAATGACCATCCTCGCCAGCTTCTCGGCGCCGCTGGTCTTCCTGCTCGACTTTTCCGGCCGTGCCCTCCTGTGGCTGCTTGGCCAGCGCGGCCAGAGCGAGGAGAAGGTCACCGACGAGGAGATCAAGATGCTGGTCGCCGAGGCCGAGCACCACGGCACCATCGAATCCGACGAACGCCGCATGATCGCGGGCGTCATGCGGCTCGGCGACCGTGCCGTGCGCGCGGTGATGACGCCGCGCACCGAGGTCGACTGGATCAATTTGCAAGCCGACGAGGCCGCCATCAGGAAGCTGCTGATGGATACCCAGCATTCGCGCCTGCCGGCCGGCGACGGCGGCGTCGACGCCATGATTGGTGTCGTCCAGACCCGCGACGTGCTGGCCGCGATGCTGGGCGGCCGCGCCCTGGACCCGCGCCGGCACGTGCGCACCGCCCCGATCGTGCATGACCAGGCCGACGCGCTGGATGTGCTTGCGACGCTGAAGGAATCCGACGTGCCCATGGCGCTGGTGCACGACGAATACGGCCATTTCGAAGGCATCGTCACCCCAGCCGACATACTGGAAGCGATCACCGGCGTCTTCCGCTCGGACCTCGATGCCGGCGACGAGGAAAACGCCGTCAAGCGCGAGGACGGCTCATGGCTGCTCGCCGGCTACATGCAGGCCGACGAGATGGCGGAGGTTCTCCGCATCGACCTGCCCGAGAACCGCGACTACGAAACCGTCGCCGGCTATGTGCTGTCGCATATGCACCATCTGCCGGCGACCGGCGAATGCGTCGACGCGCAAGGCTGGCGCTTCGAGGTCGTCGACCTCGACGGCCGCCGCATCGACAAGCTCATCGCCACCCGACTGCCCGGCGCCCACCGCGAGGTCGTGCGGTAGGAGGCGGTGCGGTCGGGTCCTGATCCATTGCAGACGGCGAGCCGTGTTTCGCGGCGATTGCCACCGACCGTAAGTCAGAGCCAGGCCTGGCAATACTTAGCGATCAATCGATCGCCTCGATGCCTTGCGCCTTCAGCCGTTCGATATGGTCCTTCATCTCTTTCAGCCGCTCGGGGGAGTGGCCCTGCCACTCGGCGACCTCGCCCGTGATCCTGAGCGGCTCGCGGGAGCGATAGGACTGCGTCGGATTGCCGGGAAATTTCTTGTCCGTAAGATTGGGGTCGTCCATGATCGGGCCGGTTGGCTCCACGATATAGACCCTTTCCCGTCCGTCACCAGCGGCCAGCTCGGCACCCCAGATGGCCGCATCCAGAGTGCCGGTCAGATAGACCCAGGCTGCCCGCTTTCTCGCGCCGTAATTGGAGCTGTAGCCGGCTTCTATCAGGTCTCCCGGTTTAAGGTCGACCCGGGTGCCGTGGTAGAATTGGCGTGCGTTGTCGGTGGCTTTCATCGGCTCGCTACCCATCCTCGCTGTCTCAGGCATCATGGTGTCGTGGTGCGCACTATTTCATGCACGTCACCAAATCAAGCATCTGGCCGTGCGGTTATCGGCTCCCGACACCCATTCCGGTTGTCCCGCCCGATGCACGCTATCGGTCGGCTGCCGGTGCAGGTATTATCGGCGCCCTGTACGTTGCTAGGGTGGAAAAATGGATCTGCAAATCTTCAGGGATTCGATTGCAAAACCACAGCCGCCAGCCGGCTTGAGCCCTGCCCTGCAGGCGCTGTGGTGGGAGGCAAAGGGCGATTGGGCTAAGGCGCACGAATGCGCGCAGCAGCGCGACGATACGGCGGGCATGCACGTGCATGCCTATCTCCACCGCAAGGAAGGCGACCAGTCGAATGCCGAATATTGGTATCGCCGCAGCAATGCCGCGCCGTCGACCTCAACGCTTGACGAGGAATGGGAAGAGTTGGCGCGTGCACTTCTAGGGCAAAGCTGACGCCTGCTCGGCCCCTCGCAAAATAGCCGGTCCTGCAACCACTCGCCGGGGCTTCAGCTGGCGCCCTGTGGCTTGTCCCTGCCGTTCCATTCCGCAGTGCGCGCCCGCGCCTCTTCGGCGATCAGCTTGAACTCCCGCATCTTCGCAGCCTCGATGGCGAATGCGCTGCTTGGCAGGACGCCGGGGTCCTCCTGACTGTTCTGAAACTGAAAACGGGCCTCCAGCTCGGCCCATATTCGCTCGGGTGCCGTATCCTTGCTGGCAAGCAGTGCGACGACCAGCGCCAAAGTCTCGCGCTGGGCGTTCAGCCGCCCTTCGATCTCTTCATTCGGCAATTCGGACATGCGGGTCGCTTCCAGTTCTGGCTCAACGGCAAAATCGCACCCTTGTTCCGGAATTCAGCGCCTGCGCGGTCGGGCTGAGCGGCAGATGCTCGCGATCGCTGTCGCGCTGATCTTTTCTCCTCCGTTCTATTGACTCCTAAATATATGACGTGTCATACGATGACATATCATCTAATGGAGAGGAAAAAATGAAAGTACATGCCATCCGGACCGGGTCGGTCCGCATCAAGACGGCCCAGATCGAAGGACGCGGCCATGGGCTTGCCAGCATCTTTGCCGACAGGAACTGGTCCGGCTGGTTGCCGACCTTCGCCTGGGCCATCGAGCATGACGAAGGCGTCATTGTTGTCGACACTGGACAGGCGGCGCATCTGCTGAACGGGCACGGACGCTCGCTGCATCCGTTCTTTCGCTGGGAAGTGCACTTTCGTATCGAGCCGGAAGAAGAGATCGGGCCGCAGCTGCGTGGCCTGGGCATCGGGCCGCGCGACGTGAAACGGGTGGTGCTCACGCATCTGCACATGGACCACGATGCGGGCCTGGTGCATTTTCCCCATAGCCAGATACTCGCCGCCCCCAGTGAGATCGACACGGCGTCGGGTTTCATGGGAATGCTCCGCGGCTACCTGCCGCAGCGCTGGCCCGACTGGTTCAACCCCATACGGCTCGAGCTCGACGATGGACCGTTCGGCCAATTTGCGGCGAGCAAGCGCTTGACCAAAGCGGGCGACGTCGTGGCGATCGCAACTCCTGGTCACACTGCCGGTCATCTTTCGGTGCTGGTGGAGGATGGCGACGCAACGCTCTTTCTCGCCGGCGACACCTCATACAACCAGGCACTGATGCTTGCCGGCAAGGTGGACGGCGTGGGACCCGATACCCAACTTGCCGCGACGACCCTGAGGGCCGTCCGGCAGCTCGCCCAGCAGCGGCCGACGATCTATCTGCCGACCCATGATCCGGAGAGCGCCGTGCGGCTGGCGACGCGTCAGCTGGTGACCGCCCCGCTCGAACTGGGAGCGGCGGCATGAAACCGGAAGAGGAGCTGCGATTCCTCATTCTCGGCGCCCAGCGCGAAGGCAACAGGCTGCTTACCGACTTGCTCTCGCCGCTTGGCGTCACCCCTTCCCAGGCTGAAGTCATCAGCTGCCTGAAGGCCGGCGGACCAATGTCGCTCAATGCTGTTGGCAAGCTGCTGGTCTGCGAGACCGGCAGTCCCAGCCGGCTGGTAAGCACGCTGGTCGAGCGGGCGCTCGTCGTCAGGCGGGAAAACTCCGACGATCGCCGGCAGGTGGAGCTCGAACTGACACAGGAGGGGCACCGGCTCGCCGCCGAAATCCGGCAGGTCGAATCCCGGCTTTACGGATGGCTGGGCCAGCGGCTCACGCCGAACGAGGTCACAACCGCCGTCGGGCTGCTGCGAGTTCTGGTCGCCGGAACAGCCGCCGGCAACGCAATCGCCCGGCGCGATGGGCCATCATCCGATCTCCCGAAGGAATAAGTCACAAATGTTCGACATATCAATCGAGATCGACAGGCCTGCCCAGACCGTCTTCCGTCATATCGAGGATATTGAAGCGGCTCCGGCCTGGTACTCGGCTGTGCAGTCCGTAGCCAAGCTCACGGCCGGCCCGGTCGGGCGGGTCCTCGAAAACATCGTGGAGGTCACCGAGTTCGAAGTCGATGCACTGCTGACTTTGTCCAGCTTGAGCGGGCCGACGCCATTCACCTACCGCTTTCGGCTGGCGCCGACAGGCCACAGAACGCATCTCCACCTCGAGGGTTCGATTACCGGAAAAGGGCTTCCCGGGCCGATGGCGCTTCTCGCGCCGCTCGCGTCCAGCTTCTTCGAACGCGGCATGCGAATAAATCTTGAGAGCCTGAAGCGAATTGTCGAGACTGCTCGTCCAGCAGAGTGATCCCTGAAGTTCTGTTGCAACTCTGTGCCAGCGTCTGCACGCATCGCCATTTCGCTCCTCAAGCGACCTTGGGCAAGCCTTCCAAACAAAGCAATTTATGTTTCCTGTCAGGCCAGTGGAGCGTTGCCGGGGCCGGAAAATGCGGGTCCTCCAGACAGCCGACCGAGACCGACAGCGCATCCTTCAATCCTTCTGCCCGCATGAAGACGACCGATCCGCAAATGGTGCAGAATGTCTGCTTCAACCATTGTCCCGACGACCCGGTTCTGCGCCAAAATCTGGTCTCCCCTTTCTGTCCGACGAGGGCCGCGTTGGCGTAGATGGCCCGGTACGAAAACGCCGTGCCGGTACATCGCTGACACTCCAGGCAACTGCACGCGTAGACACCCCGCGGCTCTCCGGTGAGGATAAGTTCCACCGCCCGGCATGAGCAGGTCGCGGTTCGTCTCGTCTTACCGCCGCTATGCATTTGCCGTTTTCCTGCTCTGATGCGGTGAGCCGTTCCGAAACAGAGGCGCGAGAGATGCAAAATCATCTTCCATGCGCCCGAGCGAAAGCGCCTGCCGAAAGATCGTATCCATGGCGCGAGGCATACCCGCGTCGAGCCCTCGCTCCTCGCATGCCTCGAGCAGGTGCTGGAAGGCGCTGTAGTGGGCGCCCAATGATGCCAGCGTTGCGTCGTCGCCGGCAAAGCGCCTGGCATTTGTCCTATCGACCAGGTCGAAGAGAGCCGCATCGACCACCGGCTTGAATGCCGAGAGATGGCTCCGGAACATCTCCAGGCTGAGACCTTCGACCTCGGCAATAGCCATCCCCTGCAATGCTCCGAAGAGCCCGCCCCACATCTGGGTGAGCAGTGCGGTATCAAGCGCGGAAGCCTGGCCGGGAATCTCCCCGACAAAGCTGGTACCGCCGCCGAGCGCGAAAAGCAGGGGCTTGTGCGCCTCGTAAACGTCGCGGGAACCCGAATAGAGCAATGCAGTCTCCGGTTTTCCGATGAAATCCGGAGTGGCCATGATTGCTCCGTCCAGATATCCGGCACCATGCGCCTCCACCCAGCGAGCTTCTTCCCGCGCCAGGCGCGGTGAGCCGGAGGTGAGTTGCACGACGGCTTTACCGGCCAATACCGAAGCGACGCCGTCCTGCTTCAGCAAAGCGTCGCTGGCGGCATAGTCGAGAACATTGATGATCACGACATCGGCTGCTCGGAATCCATCCGCCACCGAAGGGGCGACCGTCGCGCCCAAAGCCGCCAACGGGCCACATTTTGCCGCGGTCCGATTCCAGACCCATGTTGGATAGCCGTAGCCGAGCAGCGTTCGAACAATGGACGAGCCCATTCGGCCCGCGCCGAGCACGCAGACATTCGATATCATGATGACTTCTCCGATAGGCGTTGGCCCTCGCGACGAGGGTTCGTTTATGTTTGGCGCGCCCAAGCCGAAGATATAAATTCTCAATGCGCTGAGAAGTACGCACCTTGAGGTAAGCGAGCGCTATCATGACAGGGACTGCCAAATGAGATGCAAGGAACCGGACAGCTGCGGTTTTGCCGCCGCACTGCAGGCCATCGGCGGAAAATGGAAAACCTCGCTGCTGTGGGAACTGCATCTGCGGCCATACCGCTTCGCGGAACTGCGCCGGTTGCTGCCCGGCGTCAGCGAGAAAGTGCTCACGCAACAATTGCGGCAGATGGAAGCCGACGGCCTGATCAGCCGGCGCTCTTACGACGAGGTTCCGCCGCGCGTGGAATACTCGATCACGCCGCTGGGCTTTAGCCTGAACGATGCCGTGACAGTGATGTCGGCGTGGGGAAAGCACCACGAAGCATGGAAATCCCAGCGGAAGGCGGCCTGAGGCAGTCGCTTCGGGAAAAGCGATGTCAGGCCGACCTTGCAGCTAATTTTGCGCGGCGCTTCTCCATGCGATGCGCCTGCCGGCGGAGCTGCGTCGCGGTCACAGGAGCCGATGCAGGAGCGAGGCCGCTACGGCAGCCGGCAATCATGAGCGAAACCCAGGCGCTGTTGGCAGCTGACCATCTCGAGCGGACGCTATGAAACCTTCTGATTTTTAAGCCGTTATCGCCGGATGCCCGAGGCTAGATTCAAGCCGAAATCGGTTGACGTCGCCCAATTGCGCGATGCCGAGAAGTCGCGCCACGAGAAACAATCGACTGTCGAAGCCGCGTCCGAGGTCGTCGGCGAGGCCGCGCCGCCGCCGGATTTCATCGAACCCGATCCGGAGCTGACACCCGAAGAGGCCGAGCAGGCGCGCAAGAGGTACCTGCTGAAGCGTTTCTGGATCAGCGCGCGCGGTTACTGGGGCAGCATTGGCGATAGGCTCGCTTGGCCGTGCACGATCGGGCTGTTGGTCCTGATCGTCACCAATGTCGGCTTCCAGTATGGGATCAATGTCTGGAATCGCGCGATTTTCGACGCCATTGAGCAACGCAACGCCCATACCGTATATCGGCTGAGCGCCGTTTTCGTGCCGCTCGTGCTCGGAAGCACAAGCCTTGTGGTGGCACAAGTCTTCTTTCGTATGACGATACAGCGCCGCTGGCGCTCCTGGCTCACCACCGCAGTCATCGCACGTTGGCTCGCAAGCGGCCGCTACTATCAGCTGAACCTCGTCGGCGGTGACCACAGCAATCCCGAAGCCCGCATCGCCGAGGATTTGCGGATTGCCACAGAATCGCCCGTCGATTTCATTGCCGGTGTCATCGTCGCATTTCTGTCGGCCTCGACCTTCATCGTGGTGCTGTGGACGATCGGCGGCGCCTTGACCCTGCCGATTGCAGGTTCGACCGTCACCATTCCCGGCTTCCTGGTCGTCACCGCGGTAATCTATGCCGCAATCACGTCCACCTCGATGGCGGTCATCGGCCGCCATTTCGTCCACCTCTCCGAGGAAAAAAACCAGGCGGAAGCTGAGTTCCGCTACACGCTGACGCGCGTGCGGGAAAACGGCGAGAGTATCGCATTGCTCGGCGGCGAGGAGGAGGAGCGCAGCGGCATGGACAAGACATTCGCCCATGTGCTCAGGCAGTGGGCGCTCCTTGCAGGCCAGCACATGCGCACAGCGCTGGTGTCGCAGGGGTCGAGCCTGTTTGCGCCGGTCGTGCCGGTTCTGCTTTGCGCTCCAAAGTTTCTCGAAGGCAGCATGACACTTGGACAGGTAATGCAGGCTGCCTCGGCCTTTGCCATCGTGCAGGGCGCGTTCGGATGGCTGGTCGACAACTACCCCCGTCTCGCTGATTGGAATGCCTGTGCACGGCGCATCGCCTCGCTGATGATGTCGCTCGACGGGCTCGAGCGGGCGGAACAGAGCAACACCCTTGGACGCATTAAGCGCGGCGAAACCCAAGGCGATGCGATGCTTGGGCTGAACAATCTCTCCGTGTCGCTCGACGACGGTACCGCCGTGGTCAAGGAAACCGAGGTCGTGATCAAACCAGCCGAGCGGGTGCTCGTTGCCGGCGAATCCGGCTCAGGCAAGAGCACGCTGGTGCGGGCCGTCGCAGGCCTGTGGCCGTGGGGTAGCGGCAGCGTCAACATCCACGCCGACAGACGGTTGTTCATGTTGCCGCAACGGCCTTACATCCCCACCGGGACGCTTCGCCGCGCAGTCGCCTATCCAGGCGCCGCCGACAACTGGACGCTGAAAAAGATCAAGGCGGCTCTCGACAAGGTGGGACTCGATTATCTCAACGCCAAGATCGAAGAGGACGCGCCATGGGACCAGACCTTGTCGGGTGGCGAAAAGCAGCGGCTCGCCTTCGCGCGTCTTCTGCTGCACAGCCCCGATATCATAGTGCTGGATGAAGCAACCTCAGCACTTGATGAGAAGAGCCAGGACAAGATGATGGAGATGATCATTCGCGAATTGCCGAAGGTCACCATCATCAGCGTAGCGCATCGCGCCGAGCTGGAAACCTTTCATAGCCGCAAGATCACGTTGGAGCGTCGCGAGGGCGGCGCAAAGCTTGTCAGCGATATCGATCTCGTCCCGCGCAAGGGCAGACGGAACTTGCTTGTGCGCCTCCTGAGGCACCGGGGCGCCCAACCGAAAGCCAGCACGCCCTTGAGCAAAGCGGCGCTGCCCCAAACAAAGCTGCCCCAGACAAAAAAGTGAAGGCCACCGATCGGGACCCGGCGGACCGTCGCCCGTTCGAGTCACTGCCCACATCTGGTCTTAAAAGTGCCAGCCGTGATACCTTGATGCCGTGCAGGTGTTGCTGTCGGAACGTCAGATGGCACGAGCGCATTCCATTTTCGTAGTGCAACGCCGAGGCTGGCTGTGCAAAAGCCCGGATTGACTTCAAGGCCCGGGTTGATTTCAAAAGCCCAGGTTGATCAAAAGCCCAGGTTTGATTCAAAAGCAAAGGGACCAGCAATGACAATCGCCAAGAACACGATCTGCCTTTGGTATGACAAGGACGCCGAGGCTGCGGCCCGCTTCTATGCCGAGACTTTCCCCGACAGCTTGGTGAAATCCGTCCACCGCGCTCCCAGCGACTACCCGTCCGGCAAGGCGGGCGACGTGCTGACGGTCGAGTTCACGGTCGCCGGCATCCCCTGCCTCGGCCTCAATGGCGGTCCCGCGTTCAAACACAACGAAGCCTTCTCCTTCCAGATCGCCACCGACGATCAGCAGGAGACCGACCGCTACTGGAACGCCATCGTCGGCAAAGGCGGCCAGGAAAGTGCCTGCGGTTGGTGCAAGGACAAATGGGGCATCTCCTGGCAAATCACGCCGCGCGTTCTGACCGAGGCGATGGCTGCCGGCGGCGACGAAGCAAAGCGCGCATTCGAGGCGATGATGGAGATGAAGAAAATCGACGTTGCCGCGATCGAGGCAGCGCGGCGCGGCTGATAGTGCTGGGGTGACCCGAAGCAGAAGTCGGTGCATCACCCGGCTGAGGAGATCATCGACAAGATCAGAGCGGAGCGGCTGGGAATGCCGCCGTGCCCATCATGTCCAGGCAGGCGTGCGATGGTGTTGAACTGCGCCGAGTTTTACGACGCCGAGCTGCGACGGCACAACGAGGTCTTCAGGGCTGCCGTCAAGGCGGGAACGCGTGATCGCGTGCTCGATATCGGATGCGGCTCGGGACAATCTTCTCGCGATGCTGCCCGCGTCGCGGTGGAAGGCAGCGTGCTCGGGGTGGACGTATCGGCCGAGATGCTCGAGTTCGCCCGGAGGCGTAGCGCGGACGAGGGATTGCGAAACGTCGCCTTCGAGCGCGGCAATGCGCAATTGCTGGCGTTTCCGCCTGCCGGCTTCGATCTGTGCATCAGTCGCTTTGGCGTGATGTTCTTTGCCGATCCGGCGGCGGCGTTCGCCAATATCGGCCGGGCGATGCGACCAGGGGCAGGTCTTGTGTGGATGGTATGGCAGGGCCAGGACCGCAACGAGTGGGCGACTGCCATTCAGCGGGCGATTGCGCCGGGGACCGCCATATCGGCAGCCGCCACCACCCCGTTTTCGCTCGGTGACCCCGTCATCACCGCGGAGGTCTTGCGTGCGTCCGGTTTTGTTTCGGTCGACTTTGCCGAAGTGCATGAACCGGTTTTCTATGGCCTGGACGTCGACGCGGCTTATGACGCTTTGCTTGGCCTGCAACTGGTGAAGCATCCGCTGGCTAGCGCGGATGTGGATGTCGCTGCGGCGCTGCGGCGGTTGCGCGAACTGCTCGACGCGCGCTTGACCGCGGACGGCGTGCTTTTCGACTCGCGTGCCTGGATCATCACCGCAGTTCGGGCGAGCTGATAGTAGCGGTTTTTCGGACATTGATCTGTAGGCGAACTGTCCCCTCGGCTCGGCCTTCCCGTCACCCCATTTACGGCGTGACTTCCGAAAGCAGCCAATCCCGAAAAGCCTTGACTTTGCGCTGACGGATCGCCGCTGGCGGGTAGACGAGATAGAAGCTGGAGGGGGATTTCAGGGCGTGGCCGAAGGGCCGGACAAGTCGCCCGGCGGCAAGGTCGGCTGCAACGAGCATGGTCCGGCCGAGCACCACCCCTTCGCCTTGTGCTGCCGACTCCATGGCAAAGGTGGCAGAGTCGAAGGTAATCCCGCTCTGCGGGTCCACGCCCTCGACCCCGGCGCTTGCGAGCCAGGTCGCCCAGTCGATCGGAAAGCTGTCACGGATCAGCGTGTGATGTTTGAGATCCTGAGGCGTGCGGAGCGGATGTGCACCCTCAAGAAGCTTTGGGCTGCACACTGGAAACACCTCCTCGCCGGTCAAAAACTCTGACGTGAGCCCCGGATAATTTCCGCTGCCATAGCGGACCGCGACATCGATGCCGTCGCCGAGGAAATTCGTCAGCTTCCCGCTCGTCGAAACCCGCACATCGATGTCGCCATGCGCGCGGTGAAAGCGATAGAGGCGTGGCACCAGCCATCTCCCCGCGAAGCCATCGGAGGTACTGACGTTCAGTGTCGAGCTCGAATAGCGGGCCGTTGCTGCAGCGGTGGCGGCGGCCAACTGGTCGAGCACCTCGCGCACCGCCCGCGCATAGGGCTCGCCGACGGCGGTCAGGCTCACCGAACGCGTACCGCGCTCGAACAGCTGCACACCGAGCTGATCCTCAAGGTTCTTGATCGCCCGGCTGATGGCGCCGTGGGTGACATGAAGTTCCTCTGCCGCCTTGGAGAAACTCAACAGGCGCGCCGCCGCCTCGAAGCTCGGCAAGGTGGTGAGGGGAGGCAGCTTCCGGGGCATGATTCGATACCTGCATGTGTGAGCGTTGCTCACATACTGTCGCCGATAAATCGTTTGTCGTCCAGACCGGAAGACGGCATGTTTGCTCACGTAATCAGTCATCCGCCGCCGCTGCAAGAGGCAAGTCTGATGTGACTGATACTCTCGCTGACGAAAGTCGCGGGGCAACCGCCCACATCCACGGAGAGCACCATGAGCGCCAAACGAGTTGAACCCATCGTCGACGTCCTGACCGGCATGGCCGGCCGCATCCTCGCCTCGAGCAGCCGGCGCCGGACCGAGCGGCTGATTGCACGCTTCTCGACCCGCCGGCTCGAAGACCTCGGGTTTGCCCGCGACTGGGACGGCTCGATCTATCGGCAGTCGGACCGCCGCTAGCCTGAACGAAAGTAACGGCGGACAGGTTCTTCGCGAAAGATCGCTGTCGCAAGGAATTAACGGAGAACGGACATGGCCACCATCCATCCATTCCTCTGGTTCAACACCGACGCCAAGGAGGCCCGCGATTTCTATCTCTCGGTCTTCAAGAACGGCAAAGTGCTCGAGACGATCGAATACACCGACTGGGTGTCCGGAACCAACAAGACGGTCCCGCATGCCACCTTCGATTTCGAGCTCGAGGGACTGCACCTTACAGCGCTCAACGCCGGGCCGCAGCCGCCCTTCAACGAGCGGCTCTCGCTCTACATCGAGACCAAGGACCAGGCCGAGACCGACTACTATGAGGCGCTCACCGCCGGCGGCGGCAGGGAACAACCCTGCGGCTGGCTCACTGACAAGTTCGGCGTCTATTGGCAGGTCATCCCGGAAATCCTGCCGCGGCTCAGTGCCGATCCGGATCGCGAAAAGGCCAACCGCGTCCGGCAGGCGATGTATGGGATGCGCAAGATCATCATCGCCGACCTCGAAGCCGCCTACGCCGGCAAGGCTTGACCCTCACCTACATCGCAAACGAATGGAGACCTCCCGTGACATCGCTCGTGGACAGGAAAGTCATCGTCGTCGGAGGCAGCTCCGGCATCGGTCTTGGCGTCGCGGAAGCTGCGCTCAACAGCGGAGCGACGGTCGTGATCGTCAGCCGGTCGCAAGAGAAACTGCAGGCGGCCGAACGGACGCTCAATGCGGGTAATCGCGTGACAAGTTTGGTCGCCGACATGACCGACGAAGCAGACGTCGCTCGCCTGTTCGAAGAGGCCGGTCATTTCGATCACCTCGTATCGACCGCCGGAACACTGCCGCCCGGCGACCCCATCGAGCGCGCCGACATGGAGGCGGTGCAGCGCTTCGTCGACAACAAGCTGATTGGCGCCGTCATGCTCGCCAAGCACGCTGTGCGCACCCTGAGGGCCGGCGGCTCCATGACCTTCACGTCGGGTATCAACAAGGACAAGCCGCCGGTGCCGGGAGGTGCAGTCGTCTCCGCGATTGCCGGCTCATTCAGCTACTTCGCCCGCGCCCTGGCGCTCGAACTGGCCCCGACACGCGTCAATGTCGTGTCTCCCGGATGGGTCGACACACCGATGTGGGACATCGTTGGAGAAGCCAAATCCGGCTTCTTTGCCGACATGGCTGCCCGGTTGCCATCGAGAAAAATTCCGACCGCCGCGGACGTCGCCGCCGCCTACCTCTACCTCATGGAAAGTGACTTCACGACCGGCGAGACAATCCGCATCGATGGCGGCCATAACCTGATCTAGCCGCCATTTGCACGCCGCCTGAATGGGTTGAGGCGGCATGACCGCCAGTCCGGCGCACTGCTGCCGGAGGCGGCGAGCGCCGGCGGCGTCATGCCGGCGTCGCTCAATCGGGGTTTACATCGGCAGCCAGGCACCTAGTTTTAACGTTTCGCGCCGTGCACTTGAGTGCGTGGATGATCGAGGACGGGACCGTGAGCTCTGGCCGGCCCCTCAAAACCTTCCAAAAGGATGACTACCATGACACAGGCCAAGAATGGCGACACCGTGCGCATCAATTACAATGGCCGCCTCGCAGACGGCACCCAATTCGATTCTTCCGGCAACGAACCGCTGCAATTCACGCTGGGTGAAGGACAGGTGATTCCCGGTCTTGAAACCCATGTCGAGGGCATGGAGGTGGGCGCGAAAAGCACCGTGACTGTTCCCGCCGAGGCCGCCTATGGCCCCCACCGCCCCGAAGCGGTCATGACCGTTGACCGCGCCCGCGTACCAGACAACATCAACGTCGATATCGGCACTCGATTGCAGGTCAGAACCCCAGAAGGGCGCCCGATGCCAGTAACAGTCGTCGGCGTGGACGACGCCAGCGTCAAGCTCGACGGCAATCATCCGTTGGCCGGGCGGGATCTGGTGTTCGACGTTGAACTGGTCGAGATCGTTCAGGCGGCGTAGGGCACGGACAAGGCCGTGTTGGCTATGACCTGGGGTGACGCACTTGCGCCGGAGATTTCGGCGGTGCGTCACCTGTCGGAGGAAAAGACCGCGAGCAGCGCGGCGTTCGCGGTCGGTTACGAAAGCGTGTCACAATTCACCCGGGAGCACGGTCATCTGTTCGGTCTCGCTTGACAGCGGACTTCTCGTGGCCGCAAAGTCTCGTGATGCGGGCGATTGGTTGGAATAGAATTGCGCGTGTCGGGGCAATCGTGCTGATGATCGGCACAAATGTTCCTGTGCCGGCACGTTCCGATTCGCTCCTTCTCACAAGCCCGTCCCAGCCAGCCAATGTCGGCGATGCGATGCTGGCGGCTGCCAATTATCATGATTCCGGCGACTATGATCGCGACCTTGCCGCAGTGGCGAAGCAGGCCGGCGACTGGGTCGTCAAGCGCGCGACGGAGGTGCCTCGCCCCGCACTGGTGCTCGACACCGACGAGACGGCTTTGGCCAACTGGGAAGTGATCACACGTGACAATTTCGGCCGCCCGATCAGCGGCGCCTGCGATATCGCAATCGACGGTCCCTGTGGCTGGGCCGCCTGGGACCAGCTTGCGAAGGATCCGGCCATTGACCCGGTGCTGGAGGTCTTCCGGCAGGCGCGAACGGCGAAAGTCGCGGTGTTCTTCATCACCGGACGTCCGGAGGACCAGCGTCAGGCAACCGAACAGAACCTGCAGTCGGCGGGCTATGCCGGCTATGAGCACCTTTACATGGTCCAGCCTGGAGCCAAATATGGTTCCGCCGCAGATTTCAAGGCACCCATAAGAGCCGAAATCGAAAAGGCCGGCTACACGATAATTGCCAATGTCGGCGACCAGCCATCCGACTTGTTCGGGGGGCATGCCGAGAAGCTGTTCCTGTTGCCAAATCCGTTCTATCGGGTTCGCTGACGGCCGGAACGGCACAAGCCCGGATCCCCGGCTCCTTGCCGAGCACTACTAGGGTATCAAGACGACCTTGCCGGTCGCGCCGCGCTCCTCCAGCAGGCGATGCGCCTGACTGGCCTGGTCGAGCGGGAAGCGACCGCCGTTGGTCACTTTAAGCTCACCACTTGCCGCCAGATTGAAGAGCCCCGACAGGTCGTCACGGAGCACGTCTGGAGAGAGCAGCGGCAGCAGTGCAAAACCTCTCAGCGACTGGTTGCGGCCGATCATCGCCTCCATCTCCGGGCCGCCGAGCGCGTATCTGCCAAGTGCGGCAAACACCAGCTCTCCGCGAGGTGCTAGAGCCTCCAGCGCAACCGCGGTCAGCGGGCCGCCGACAATGTCGTAGATTATGTCGACGCCGGCGCCGCCGGCCGCTGCCCGGACGCGCTCTGGCCAGTCCGTTTTGCTGTAGTCGACGGCAACGTCGGCCCCCAGCGACAAAGCAAGATTGAGCTTGGCCTTGCTGCCGGCAGCCGCGATGACATTGCTCGCCCCTGCCCGCTTCGCAAGCTGGACAAGCAACGAACCGACGCCGCCCGCGGCAGCGGCGACCAGCACCGGTTTGCCGGCCGGCGGGCTTTGCCGCGACAGATGCAACGCCGTCAGTCCTTGCACCATCAATGCCGTCGAGGCTTCGAACGAGAGCGCATCCGGCAAGGGCACGGCCAGGCTTGCGTCAATCGTCACATAATCGGCATAGCCGCCTAACGGGCGGCTCGAGGCGAACAACGGCGCGGCGACGCGCGTGCCGAGCAAGGAAGCATCCACCCCATGCCCGAGCGCCTCCACGATCCCGGCGGCCTCGACGCCAAGGATCATCGGCAGTTGCGGCGCCACCGCGTAGCGATCTGCGCGCATCAGCACTTCGAAGAAATTCACCCCGGCCGCACGAACGCGGACCAGGACCTCGCCGGCTTGCGGCTCGGGCTTCGGCACCTCAACCATTTCGAGAACGTCAGGGTCGCCGAAACGGTTCAGTTGAATGGCTCTCATCACATGCACCGATCGTTATTGGCATCGGCCGCTGTTTGCCACTATCTGCCTGGCTTCGACCACACACCGATTTGTCCGCCGCTGACCGGGAGGTGACCATGGCCAAGCTGATCAAGAGACTGCCGATGCTGCCGGCCGAGCGCGCGCTGAAAGTGATTTCGGGCCGCTGGAAGGCGATCATCCTCTACCATCTCTTCGACGGGCCGCGGCGGCTGTCGGCGCTGCAAGGGTTGATGCCCAATATCACGCAGAAAGTGCTGATCCAGCAGCTTCGCGAAATGGAAGAGCACGGCCTCGTTCGCCGCGAGATCTTTGCCGAGATCCCCTCGCGCGTGGAATATTCGGCGACGCGGCTCGGCCTCAGCCTCGAGCCCATCCTGCTGGCACTTTGCCAGTGGGGTCAGCACCACGCCGACGAGTTGAATGAGATGGACCGCCTTGCCGATTGCATCATCAGGCCAAGGCAAGCGCAGGACGCGCATGCCGTCTGAAAAAAAACGGGCGGCGCATGCGCCGCCCTGAATCCTTGGGAGAATTAATCCTTGGGAGGATTGTTCGAACCTGCGCTCAGGCCGCCTTGACTTCCTCGGCGACGGCATCGGCCTGACGCGCCGTCTTCAGTACCCTGGCCCACCATGCAATGTCGTTGACGAGCGCGGTTGCCGCCTGGTTGAGGTGCTCGAATTCATCGAGCTTCTTCTCACCTTGCTTGACGGCAAGGAAATCGGCCCAGGCGATGTGGACGGCGGACTTCACCGGCGCCATCTGCAACTCGACCGCATGCAGCCTCAGCTGCTCGACCGCACGCGCGCCACCAACGCTGCCATAGCCGACGAAGCCGGCCGCCTTCTTGTTCCACTCGTTGGCGGCGTAGTCGATGGCGTTCTTCAGCACGGCCGTCGGGCCATGATTGTATTCGGCGGCGGTGAAGATGAAGCCGTCGAATCCGGCGACCTTCTTTTGCCAGCGCTGCGCCACTTCGTTCTGCGACGGCGCCCAGGCGGAGGATGCGACCTCATCGAAGAACGGCAGCGGGAAATCGCGCAGGTCGACGACTTCGACATCGATGTCGGCATGCGACCTGGCGATCTTGGCAATCCATTGGGCCGGGACGTCGGCAAAGCGCGCGGCGCGGGTCGAACCAATGACGATGGCGATTTTGGGTTTTGACATAGAGGGGCTCTCCTTACAGGAATACTGGTATCGTTTAGATACCTGCGCTATATGAGTAACTGGCCGCTCAATGTGCAAGGAGGCACTTTTTTGTTACCAAGGCACCCGCACCGCACCGAGGACTGCCGCGCCATCTCGGAAATCCTGCAGCGCGTCGGCGACAAATGGACCGTGCTCGTCGTCGGCAAGCTCGGCGACGGGCCGCTGCGTTTCAACGAGCTGCGCAGCGCGGTCGGCGGCATTTCACAGAAGATGCTGACCACCACTTTGCGCGGGCTCGAGCGCGACGGCTTCGTCACGCGCACCGTGTTCCCGACCATCCCGCCGCGGGTCGACTACGAATTGACCGACCTTGGCTACGAGCTTCTGGTGCCGGTCGGTGCACTCGGCGAATGGGCGCGCAAGAACACCGAGCGTGTCAAGGTCGCGCGCGAAAAATTCGACGCCATGCACAGCTGAGCCCTTGCGCTGCAAGGGTTTGAACCTGACGGGGATCCTCCGGATGAGCCCTACTGCTGTAATTGCATCTTGCTCTTCGGCAGCTTCTCGATCCGGTTCCATTTCGGGTTGGGACTGACCACCTTGCCGCCAATCGTGCAGGTCGTGGTCGTCTCCTTCCGGCAATTGCTCACCGTCGTACCGCTGGTGTCGCATTTCGTCGCCGAGCAGATCTCGCACTTGGCCGCCTGCCCGTTGATGGTGCGGTTTTCCGACGTGCAGGTGGCGCCTGGATCGCCTTTTTTGACCTCGGCAAAAGCGCTTGCGGACGACAGGCAGAGCAAGGCTGCAAACGCACCGGCCAGGGCAGCGTTCAGCATGTGTTGACGCATTGTCTTTCCTCCCAAGATCCCGTCGCTCGCGCTGCAGGCGCGCATGCGGGAACCCGTTGGTCAAAGACCACGCCGCATCGCTGCCCGCATCCCCCGCGCGGGAGAGACGGCTGTTTAAATCCATCTTCTGGAATCAGGCCGGTCAGCCTTCCGCGGGAACCGCCTTCGGCTTGCCTTCGCCGTCCAGCGCCACCATGACGAAGTCGGCATGGGTGACCTTCTCCATCAGGTCGGAGAGATAGCGCTGCGCCCAGGCCTCGACCTTGAGCGTCATCGAGGTGCGGCCGACGCGTTCGACATGCGTGTAGATGCACAGCGTGTCGCCAATCTTCATCGGCTTGGCGAAGGACATTTCCTTCACCGCCGCCGTCACCACGCGGCCCTTGGCGCGCTCGGCGGCGCGGATGCCGCAGGCGAGATCCATCTGCGCCATCACCCAGCCGCCAAAAATATCGCCCGCCGCATTGGCGTCGGAAGGCATGGCCAGCGTCCTGAGCGTCAGATCGCCGATCGGCCGCCCGTCCGCGTAATGCACCATTTGGCCAATCCTCTCGAAGCCGATTGTCCCGATCCCGTATCGTCATGGCACGGACAGGTCAACGCGCCACTGAACAGGTCGCGGCCTGAGGTTCGGCTATCGGTCGACAGTGTTGAAAAGATGCTGTGCGGAGCTAGACGAGCGCACCAGCAGGATTGCATTCCATGGCCGAGGTAAGAAAGCTTACCAATAGGCGTGCTTCACAAAGCGGGCCAGGGCGTCGGGACGTAGGCGTAGGCGTTGCCCTCGCGAATAACATGACCGATGCCTGGAAAGGGCAGGTGCATGCCTGCGACGAGCAGGCCATCCGCCGACACCATGTCGAGCACCTTCTTGCGTGTGGCGATTGCGGCCTCCTGGTCCACGTCGAAGGCGATTGCCCATTCCGGATGCGCAAATTGCAGCGCGGAGGCGTGGATTACGTCAGTGAAGAGCAGCAGGTTGGCGTCACCAGAGCCAATTCGAAGCGCGAGATGCCCCGGCGTGTGTCCAGGCGCAGGCAACGCCCTGATCCCAGGCGCGATCTCGACTTCGCCTTCGATCTTCCGGACCTTGCCATGGTAAGGCACCAGCGATTTGCGCGCTATTTCGAAGTACGGTTTCATCTGGTCGGGCGCCTTGGACCGGATCCCGTCATCGTGCCAGAAAGCGAATTCCGGCGCGGCAACCACGACCTCCGCTGCCGGGAAGGCGGCCTTGCCTCCAATACCGACAAGGCCGTTGGCATGGTCGGGATGGAGGTGGGTGATGATTACCGTTTCGATTTCTTCCGGCCTGATGCCGGCGGCGGCGAGCGCCTCAGGTATATGTCCCAACATAGGCCCCATCGCCGATGCCGTGCCGGTATCGATCAGCACCCGTCTGTCACCTTTGGTGACAAGGTAAGCATTGACCGAGGTCGGGAGTGGTTTTGGCAGGAATGCCTTTGCCAGCAGCGCTTCGGCGGCAGCCGTATCTGCGGAAGGGAAGAGTTCGAGGCCGAGATTGAGGTAGCCGTCGCTCAGTGCTGTGATCTCGAGGTCGCCGAGCGTGAACCTGTGGGCGCTCGCAAGCGAAGCCGGAGACCGGGCGGCGACAGCCGCAGCGTTGCTCCCAAAGAGGCTGATCGGGGAAAGTAGCAGGGCGCCGGCACTAAAGGTGCCGATGCCGAACGTTCGACGGTCGATATTCATGGTCTTGTCCTTCGAATTGCAGATGAAGCTAGTCCCAGACGTCGTCGCTGCCGGGGCGGATGCCGACCGCTCGGACAACCCTTCGGCGGCGGTCGGCGCGGGTCATGGCCAACTCCTTGCGACATCAATAATCCGCCTCATAAACAGCGGGAATAGCGATGGGATGCAGTTCACTGCTGCAGCTTATGCAGCAATCGACTTAAGCGGGTAAGGCTGCTGGTTCGGCCGTCCGCTGAACGGCCTCGCCGAGCCCTGGCTTCGCCTACTGGACAGGTTGCCGGGGTTCGAGCGCTCGGCGCAACGTCGGCGCCTCTTGCTCGATATGATCCCACAGACGGTTCGAGATCGGCCCGTGCGGCCGGTCGCGGCGGCGCGCCACCACCAACTCCTCGGTGCGGCCTGGCAGATGACGGCCGGCAACGGATTGCAGGCGTCCGTCGCGCAGTTCCTCCTCGATCAGGAAGCGGGGCATGTGGCCCCATCCGAGGCCTTGCAGGATGATTTCCTTCTTCATGCCCTGATCGGCCACCATGCATTGCGGCGCACCCTCGATCATGAAGTAGTCTTGTTGCGGTGAATGGCGGGCCGTGTCGCGCATGACACATTGGGTGAACGCGTGCATCTGATCCGGCGTGATGGGGTGCTTGATCCGCTCCGGTAGAAAGCCCGAAGCCACTACGGGAACGAACGGCACCTTGCACAGATCGATCCATTCCACCCGCGGATCGCTCTTGTCGATCCAGTGCAGGATCAAATCGGCTTCGTCATCGAAGAGGCGCTCCCACGGGCCGCCCACCGCCTCGAAATGCAGGTGCAGGCGTGTGCCCGGACACTGGGCGAAGAACCGTCCGAGCATGCCCAGTGCCTGCGGGCGCGGGCACAGGTCGCCGATCACCACATGGATCTCGCTTTCTTCGCCCATTGACAGCTGAGCAGCATGAAGCCGCAAGCCCTCGAGCTCGCGCAGCAGCGATTGTGCCCTGCGATGGAACGACAGCCCTGCCTCGGTGGGGCGCACGCGATAGCCGCTGCGATCCAAGAGAACGAGGTCGAGTTGCCGCTCCAGCTTTGCAACGGCTGCGAACACAGCCGGGTGCGAGCGATGCAGCATGGCCGCCGCAGGCTGAAAGCCGCCGCAGCGGACCACGGCATCGAAGCATTGCAGGTCGTGCAGGGTGAATTCGGCCATGTCAGCTTCTATTACAGAGATGGTCCCGTCTTTGTAATATCATCAAAAGCGTGCCGCCGCTAGGCTTTGCCACGTTCAAAGCTCCAAAAGGAAGGTGTATTCACCATGAATGAGCTGGATTTCGTGACCGTCGGCGATGGCACGCGCATCGCCTACCGCATCGACGGCGACGCCGGGCAGCCTGTGTTGGTGCTGTCGAATTCCATCGCCACCACGCTGCGGATGTGGGACATGCAGGTCAACGAGCTGTCGAAGCATTTCCGTGTTCTGCGCTATGATTTTCGCGGCCACGGAGGGTCGAGCGTTCCGGCCGGCGCTTGTTCGCTCGACCGGCTTGGCCGCGACGTGATCGAGTTGCTCGATGCCCTGGGCATTGAACGCGTACACTTCCTCGGTCTGTCGTTGGGCGGCTTCGTCGGGCAGTGGCTCGGCATCCACGCGCCCGAGCGGATCGAGCGCTTGATCCTGAGCAACACCTCATCCTACCTCGGACCGGCAAAGCAGTTTGACGAGCGGATTGCCGCCGTGCTGCAGGCGCCGGATATGTCCGAAACCGCCGAGATGTTCCTGGGCAACTGGTTTCCTGCGCGTATGCTGGCGGCCAACGAGCCCGTCATCGAGGAATTTCGCGCCATGCTGCTGGCCATCGACCGGCAAGGCTTGGCTGGTCTGTTCGCGGCGGTTCGCGATGCGGACCTTCGCCGAACCATTGCGCTGATTTCCAGGCCAACACTGGTGATCGCCGGCCGGCACGACACTGTCACAGCCGCCAGCCACAGCGAGCTAATCGCGGCGACGGTGCCCGGCGCGAAACTGGTTGTTCTGCCCGCGGTCCACTTGTCGAACGTCGAGTACCCCGCCGAATTCATGCAGGCCGTGCTCGGTTTTCTGCGCTGAGCGGAGCACGACGGGTTTGCTGAGTGAATGCTGTTTCGAACATCACCCGCATGGACCGAAACCTATGATGCGCTAGCGCGCAGTGCAGGCTAGACTGGGCAATATCGATAGCGGATGACGGCTGACATGGAACTTGGCTTTCGCCCACTAACGCCCGATCTGTGGCCGGCGCTCGAGGACCTATTCGGTGACAGCGCCGTATGCAGTCGCTGTTGGTGTATGTACGGACGGATCGGCAGTTCTTATCGAAAGCGACCCGGCGAGGAAAACAAGGCCGCGTTCCGGCAGGCCGTCCAGCATGGTCCGCCTCCGGGCATCCTCGCCTTCGACGGCGATACCGCTGTCAGCTGGTGCCAGTTGACGCCGCGAGATGCCCTGCCCTGGCTCGATCGGCTATGGCAGCTCAAGCGCGTGGACGACAGGCCGGTCTGGTCCCTGTCCTGCCTCTACGTGCGAAAACGATACCGCAGGCGGGGCGTAACATTCCAGCTGATTGCGGAAGCACTGGAAGTCGCAAGGCGCGCAAATGCTCCGGCACTCGAAGCCTATCCTTTCGAGGCCGACGTATCGCCGAGTGCTTCCGGCAGCGGATATGCCTCCACCTTCGCGCGCGCCGGGTTCCGGGTCGTCGCTCGCAGAACGCCGGCCCGCCCGATCATGCGCTATGATTTCAAGCAGATTGCCGATCATCGCCTGTAATGCTTGGATCGCTTGTCGAGGAAGCGCAGGCACTTCGAAATGAAGCCGGATCGTTTTCAACTTTTGGTCAGAGGCACAACGTGGATTGGTTCACACGACGCAAGCCGTTCTCGGGCGCTGCGAAGTCAGCTTTCCCATTCAGCATGTTGACCACCATGGCAGAGGAGGAGCTGACGCCCTTTGTCGACGACACTTACCGAACGACGTCCCGACATCTCATTTCTGATGGAGCGGTCATCTATATTCCTTATCGGTTACATTTTCTGCCAAGCGTGCGAGAGCATCACCTTGGCTTTTCATTTCCGTCGCATTGCCTGCTGACACGATCGACAGATGGCTTTTTGCGGCAGAAATCAGCCAAGGTGATCCTGTCGCTGAACGAAAGTTGGAGCATCGCCTTCGTCGTTCTGCTGTTGGGCGAATATGTCGTCGAAATCGCCGAAGACATCTACGCCGCAGTACCTGGTCTGGACGCTTCAGCCTATGCCAGTTTTGTCCGACAGAACCGAGACGTAATGCGTGCAATGCGCAGCAAGGCCACAAGCTATTGGAATGCCTATTACAGGCGTGCTTATCCCAACCGGAAATCCTATCCAGCCATTGCTGTCCTCAATCAACTCGATGCGTGGGCAAGTTAGGTCTTCATCAATCTTCTTGGCGCTGAAAGTCGAAATTCAAACGAAGTTGCCAGTCGCTTTTTTCACATCGGATGCCGGAAGACCCGGCGACGCCGCGCCGCGCTCAAGTCTAGGCTAGAGCTGAATTCCGGAGCCAGCCGCAGCCACAATGCAGACCTATGATTTCATCATCGTTGGCTCCGGTTCGGCCGGCTTGGTCCTGGCCGAAAGATTGTCGGCTTCCGGCCGGTCGCTAGAGCCACTTGGTAAAGTTTTCGATGCGATGGATGCGTTCGACAGGTTAGACCTTACGAACCCGTCGAACTGGGTAAATGGAGCCTATTAAGGAAATGCCTGGGCAGGAAGAATGGTCAAGCGAAGAAGACGCTCGTGCCTACCGAGAGCTCCGAACCTTGGTCGATAAATGGAAACGCCTCGGATACAAGACCTATCCGGATGGAACCGAGTGGATTGGCCATACCCCGCATCGAGCGCCTCAAGCGTATTTGCATCAGCTGTACGCACCACTTGGCGCCATCGGAATTGGGCAGATGGAGTCTGAAATTTCGCGTCGACTCCCAGATAATTTCCGTTGCTTTCTCATGCTCCACAACGGGATAGGTCTGTTTGCGAATTATATAAGCGTCTATGGGCTGCGACGTAGCTGGTCACGCACGAATTTGGTGGAGGCGGGTCAACAACCCTTCTCCATACTGGAACCAAATATAAAGAGACGACCAGGCAATGCACCAGACGATGTTCTCTTTATTGGTGCGCTAGGGGACAATGACGATTTAATTGGCATGAATCCGGACGGGGGGGTCTTTCGCTGGGAGAGTGATGATCCTCTGTCCGGTTCGACCAAGTCCTACTCAAGCGTGTTCACCTTCCTGCTGGAAGAAGCCAATGAGGCGGCGGCCCTGTTCGACCCGGATGGGCGCGAACACGACTGAACTCGGGCAGCAGGCGACAGGCTGACATTCAGACTGAATATCCCCGGTCGCTTTTTTCACAACGGATGCCGGAAGACCCGGCGACGCCGCGTCGCGCCCAAGCCTAGGTTAGAGCCGAATTCCGGAGCCAGCCGCAGCCACCATGCAGACCTATGATTTCATCATCGTTGGCTCCGGTTCGGCCGGCTCGGTCCTGGCCGAAAGATTGTCGGCTTCCGGCCGCTTCTCGGTGCTGGTGCTGGAAGCCGGCGGCAGCGACCGTCGCTTCTACGTGCAGATGCCGCTCGGCTACGGCAAGACCTTCTTCGACCCGGCGGTCAACTGGAACTACAAGGCCGAGCCGGATCCCGGCCTGGCCGGCAATGCCGACCACTGGCCGCGCGGCAAGCTGCTCGGCGGCTCGAGTTCGATCAACGCCATGGTCTGGATCAGGGGCGCGCGTGAGGATTTCGACGCTTGGGCAGCGGCCGGCAATCCCGGCTGGGGCTTCGATGACCTGCTGGCCGCCTTCAAGGCGCTGGAGGATAACCAGGCCGGCGCCGACCAATGGCGCGGCGTCGGCGGGCCGCTGCATGTCACCGACTGCTCGACCTCCGTCCATCCGCTCACCAAGCGCTATCTCGCCGCCGCCAACCAAGCCGGCCTGCCGCTCAACCCGGATTCAACGGCGCCTCGCAGGAAGGCGTCGGCATCTACCAGATCACCACCAGGAACGGCCGCCGCATGTCGGCGGCGCGCGCCTTCCTGCGCCCGGCGATGAAGCGCAAAAATGTCCGCGTCGAGATCAACGCGCTGGCGACAAAGATCCTGTTCGAGGGCAAACGCGCCGTCGGCATCGAATATCTCCAGAATGGCGCGACGAAAACCGCCCGCGCCGGCCGCGAGGTCATCCTGTCGGGCGGCTCGGTCAATTCGCCCCAACTTCTCCAGCTCTCCGGTGTCGGCCCGTCGGCGCTTCTTGGCGCGCTCGGCATTCCCGTCGTTCACGCCAACGAGAATGTCGGGGCAAACCTGCAGGACCATGTCGGCATCAACTACACGTTCAAGGGCAGGCTGCCGACGCTCAACCAGATCCTGCGCCCGTGGTGGGGCAAGCTGCTGGTCGGCATGCAATACGTGTTTTTGCGCTCAGGCCCGCTGTCGCTGTCGATGAACAATGCCGGCGGCTTCCTCCGCACCGATCCGGCTGCGGCGCGGCCCAACATGCAGCTCTATTTCCAGGCGTTTTCGACCGTCATTCCGAAGAGCGGCGAACGCCCGATCCTGACGCCCGATCCATGGCCGGGCTTTTCCATCGGCCTCTCCAATTGCCGTCCGTCGAGCCGCGGCGAAATCATGATCCGTTCCGCCAATCCGCGCGATTATCCCAAAATCGTCGCCAACGCGTTTTCGACCGAGGCGGACGTCGCTGAAATGCTGGCGGCGGTGAAATTCGTCAGGAAGATCGCCTCGATGCCGGCGATGGCCGAGATCATCGAGGAAGAGGTTTTGCCCGGTCCCTCGATCACCTCCGATGCGGATCTCATTCAGGATTTCAGGAAGCGCTCGGGCACCGTCTATCACCCGGTCTCGACCTGCCGCATGGGGCCGGACGCGGCGCACGCCGTCGTCGATCCGCGCCTCAAGGTACACGGCATCCAGGCGTTGCGCGTCATCGATGCCTCGATCTTTCCCGACAACATAACCGGCAACACCAACGCCGCCGCGATCATGACCGGATGGAAGGGCGCCGAACTGGTTCTGGAGGATCAGAAATGAAAATCACCGACGTCAAGACCTGGGTGGTGGGCAATCCGCCGCCCGGCATCGGCGGCAAGTATTTCATCTTCGTCAAGCTCACCACCGATGGCGGCGTCGTCGGCTATGGCGAGGCCTACAACGCCACCTTTTCGGCTCATGTCACGGCGAAAATGGTTGAGGACATGGCCGAACGCTATCTGATCGGCCGCGATCCGCACGACGTCGAGAATTTCTTCCGCCGCGCCTATTCGTCCGGCTTCACCCAACGCCCCGACGTGTCCGGGATGGGATGCTTTTCGGCGCTCGAAATCGCCTGCTGGGACATTATCGGCAAGGAGGCCGGCAAGCCGGTCTATAAGCTGCTCGGCGGCCAGGTTCACGAAACGCTGCGTTCCTATACCTACCTCTACCCGCACAGCGGCAGCGTCCATTCGGAGGACGCCCGCGGCAAGAACGTCTACAACGACCCCGATCTGGCCGCCGCCTGCGCGCTCGAATATGTCGAGCAGGGTTTTAACGCGGTCAAGCTCGACCCAGCCGGCCCCTACACCGCCTTCGACGGCCACCAGCCGCGCCTCGTCGACATCGACCTCTCCGCCCGCATGGTCAAGGCGATCCGCGAGGCGGTCGGCACAAGAGCCGACATCCTGTTCGGTACGCACGGCCAGTTCACCGCATCGGGCGCGCTGCGCCTGGCTCGCGCCATCGAGCCCTATGATCCGCTGTGGTTCGAGGAGCCGGTGCCGCCCGACATGCCCGAGGTGATGGCGCAGGTCGCCCGCGCGACCTCGATCCCGATTGCCACCGGCGAGCGGCTGACGACCAAGTTCGAATTCGCCCGCGTCATCGAGAACCGTGCGGCGACCATTCTTCAGCCGGACCTTGGCCGCTCCGGCGGCATTCTCGAAACCAAGAAGATCGCGGCCATGGCCGAGGCCTATCACATCCAGATCGCGCCGCACTGCTATTGCGGACCGATCGTCGGCGCCGCCAACATCCAGCTCGCGGTGACGCTACCCAATTTCCTCATTCTGGAATCGCTGAAACAGTGGGACGGTTTTCACGCGAAGCTGCTCAAGAAGAAAATCGAATGGCAGGACGGCAACGTCATCCCGTCTAAGGAGCCAGGCCTCGGCGTCGAGCTCGACGAAGCCGTCTGCGAGGCGCATCCCTGGACCGGCAAGGACCTGCATTTGCAGATGCTGCAGACGCCGTTGATGCCGTGAGCGCGCGTCAGAGCTATGCCTTCATCGGTCTTGGCCATCTCGGCGGCCAGCTCGCCGCCAACCTGATCCGCAACGGCTTTGCCGTCACCGTATTCGACCGCGACCCGGCGGCCGTCGAGCGGCTGGTGATGCTTGGTGCCGATGCCGCCAACAGCCCAGCTGAGGCCGCTGGCCGCGCCGGCAATGCCGTCACCTGCCTGCCCTCGCCAAAAGTCAGCGAGGCGGTGCTGGCCGGCCCCGGCGGATTGCTCGAAGGCCTGCCCGCAGGCGGCAGTTGGATCGAGATGTCGACCAATGGCCAAGACGAGATCGTGCGCCTTGCATCCCTCGCCTCGGCAAGAGGCGTCGAGACGCTCGAATGCCCGGTCACCGGCGGCGTTCATCTGGCGGCGGCCGGACAGATCACTGCGCTGGTCGGCGGCGACGCAGCGCTTTATGCGCGCCACGGCGCGGCCGTCGAGGCGATGTGCGCGCGCTCGTTCCTGATGGGTCCGGTCGGCTCGGCGGCGGTGATCAAGGTCATCACCAACATGCTGGCCTTCATCCATCTGGTCGCCGCCGGCGAAGCGCTGATGCTGGCCAAACAGGGCGGGCTCGACCTTGCCCAGTCCTATCACGCCATCGTCGCCTCCTCCGGCAACAGCTTCGTCCATGAGACCGAAAGCCAGCTGGTGCTGAACGGCTCCTACGACATCGGCTTCACCATGGACCCGGCGTTGAAGGATCTCGGCTTCGCCCTCGGCATGGGTGAAAAATTCGGCGTGCCGCTCGAGCTTGCCTCGCGCGTCGACGCAATCTTCAGGCAAGGCAAGCAGGCCTATGGCGGCAGCGCCTGGTCGACAATGATCGTGAAACTGCTCGAGGATGCCGTCGGCACCGACCTGCGCGCACCCGGTTTCCCGGCTAAACTCGCAAGTTGATATTGGCCGGATTATCAATTGATTTCAGTCGATTGGAGAGATCGCCGGAACCAGAGCCGCAGTCAACTGAATCAAAGTCTTAACAGCTTGATTCAATATCTCAGCGTCAATGCGCCGGGCAGTATCTCGAAGGTCGCCGGTATGCGACCCGGCGATTCGCCATCTATGTCGATCAGCGCGGCGTTCTTTTGCACATCGCCGAGCGGCTCGACAACCACTTTCTTGCCACGCAGAATGGTGATCGCCGGATGGTTGCGGTGCCGCCCGCCATAGAGCAGGCGAATGTCCCAGATCAACTTCAGCTTGCCGGCGGCGCGCAGGATGACGATGTCGAACTCGCCGTCGTTAAGCTCGGCGTCGGGCGCGATCATCATGCCGCCGCCGAAGAATTTCCCGTTGGCCACCGCCACCAGCGCCATGCGCGCCTCGACCGGGGCACCGTCATCGACGGTGATCGCAACGTCCTGGAACCGGTAGCGAAGGAATTCCCAGACCGTGCGCCAGTAGAACAGCGCCTTGGCCGAAACCTTGCCCTTGCGCTTGTCGGCGTTGACGGCACGGTCGGTGGCGCCGGAAAGCCCGAGGCTGGCGATGTTGATGAAATGGCGGCTGGCCAGCGCGCCGTGGTCGTCGACATAGCTGATGCACCCGGCATCGACCTTGCGCCCCTTGGCCTCGGCAATCCGCTTCAGTGTCAGATCGACATTATTCGATAGGCCGAGCCCGCGGGCGAAGTCGATGCCGGTGCCGCACGGCAGCAGCCCAAGTTCGGCCGTCCGGCCGCTTTCCCGGAAAGCCTTCAGCAGCCCGTCGGCGACTTCGCTGGCGGTGCCGTCGCCGCCGGCCGCAATCACCAGCTCGAAGCCGATGGCGGCAAGGTCGAGCGCCAGCCGTTCGGCATCGCCCTCGGCCTGCGTTTCACGCAGCTCGAAATCGCCGAAATGTCTTTTCAGCGAAGCCGCAACCTCTGGCCAATGCCGCTTGAGCCTGCCGCCGCCGGCGATCGGATTGAGAACCACCGCGACCTTCAAGCCTGCCTCCCCAAGGCCATCGAACACGCCTTCCAATCATTTGCCGCCATTGAAGCCCGCGCCGGCCCGCGGGGCAAGATCGAATGTCCGACAATGCGGCCTCCGCATCGAGGCGGCAAATCCCGGCCGGCGTCGGCAGAGATCGGAAAGTCGCTATTTTGGCAGGGTCAGTCCCCGATAATCCCGCTATTCACAGGCTTGCGGCAGTTTCGCCAAACGCTTATCCGGCGTACATTAAACCCATCTCAGGCGGCTACCGATCGCCACGCCGAAAGGCAAAGCGGAACGGCGGATTTCCTGAGGCCCGTACGGCCCTGAACGAGAACAGGCTTGCTTGTTGGAGGGATGGAAGCCGAGACCTACGGGGCCGCGGAAAGCGTGCGAACGCCAACGGCGGACCGATGCTGCCATGAAGGACGGCAAAAACCTTCGATGGCGCGCTGGGCAAAGCTCGCAAGAGTGGAGACCGGCGTGGTCCGGAACGGACGCTGCCCTCGGGTGGCGACTGGCGGGACCGTCAAAATCAAGGCCGGCATGGCGGGACATCTTTCGGGAGTTGCCGCCGCGACCGTGTCCTGATCTGACAGGGAGGCGCTGGGAGAAATCCCGGCGCCGACTGTCTTTGTGGCTCCGCCTGACGATTTTGCCGGCGACGCTTCACCCTGCGCCAAAATCAGCTACTATCCATTAGCCGTCGGGGGCCGTTTGAGAAGGCTGACGGCAGGGGGATACTTCATGACGCTCATCCAGAAGCTTGCTGTTGCCTATGCTTTCCTGTTCTTCGGTGTTGTTGCGATCGGCTATGTGCCGGCCTTCAACGATGCCGGCGGCAATCTGTTCGGCCTGTTCTCGCTGCAATGGTATGACGATTTGCTGCACGCCTTCTCCGGCGTGTGGGCGCTGGCCGCCGCCTTCATCTCGCACCGCCAGGCGGTGTTCTATTTCAAGCTGTTCGGATCGGTCTATCTGTTCGACGGCGTGCTCGGCCTGGTCACCGGTTCCGGCTGCCTCGATGGCGGCATTTTCATCAACGGCTTCCGCTCCTTGAACGACATCGAATTCCCGGCCCGCTTCTTCGCCAACCTGCCGCACATCGTCATCGGCGGCTTCGCCGTCTATGTCGGGTTCTGGCTGTCGAAACGCGTGTACGACCATTTCGCCACGGCCTGAGCGGCCATGTTCCTGTTCCGCTGGCTGAAGCGCATCATCAAGGCGATCCTCTGGCTCGTCGTCATTGTCGTGTTGATCCCGATCGCCGGGCTGGCCTACGGCTTTCTCACGACGCCGTCGCTGGACACAACACCATTGCCGGGGATCGCCGAGGGTGCCCCGCCAAAGGCGCTGGCCGACAAGGTCCGTGCCGAGATCCCCGGCTACCAGCGGCCGGAGGAATCGACCTTTCTCACCTATCCGGAATGGGCCATCGTCTACGCCGCCCGCGAATATGCCGGCTTCATCGACAAGAACCAGCCGAGTGGTTTTCCCTATCTCTCCTATATCGGCCGCTTCTGGCAGGACTATGCGATGGTCGTCCGCGCCAGCTCCGCCTACAAGTTCAACCTCAACAACCACCAGATGCTGGTGATCATCGGCACCAGCCACACGATCGAGCACGCAATCCAGTGGGCCTATGAAAATACGGTCGGCCGCATTACCGAAGCGACGGCCGGCAAGCGCACCGCCGTCGACATCTACCAGGCCAAGGTAGCGGCCGACTATGCTGGTTTTCTCGACCAGGTGCCGTGGTACCAGTTTCCCTATGCCGAAAAGCGTGCCGGCCTGTTTGCCGTCCAGCCGGCAGCGGACGACAGCGCCGTCCGCACCAGCGAACGCAAGCTCGCCTTCGGCCTCGCCTACACCATCAAGCAGGGTTACGCCGATCTGATCAAGTCGGCGCTCGCCGCCACCACCGACCCGGCCTTGCTCGACATCCACGTCTGGGCCAAGGGTCCGGTCAGCGAGGTGACCCGCAACGAGCCCGACACCTTGCTGGAGCGCGATCTCGGCGCCGACGGCACGGTCTTCGTCACCAGGCGCTATCAGGTGTTCACCGACATGATCCCGCGCCTGATCGGCAAGGGCGTCTCCTTCGTCGAGATCGGCGGCAATGACGAGATCATGGTCACCGTTCTTTCCAATGACGAGATCAATGTTCCCCAAGGCGCACGCACCTTGTTCAGCTACCCGCTTCCGGCGGAACCTTCGACGCGCCGCACCGGCCTGACCGTCGCCGTGCGCAAGCTGCACATCGTGCTGCCGGCGCTGATGACGGCAGGCGCCAGGCTCGAACACGTCTACGATTACTGAGGCCTTTCAGTCACAGCCGGCCTCGGCAAGACGCTGCGTGACGCTCCGCCACGCTCATGCCACAATCGCGGCCAAATCCCGCCTTGTTCCGCAACGATTGATGATGCCGTAGCACTTTGATCTTGCGCACATGCGCCGGGCAATTCGGAGGGACAAGACCGTGATCAAGACCGCCCTTGTCGCCATGACCATCGTCGGCTGCGACTGCGACGCCAGGCTTTGCGAATATATCGGCGAGACGCCCGCCAAGTGGTCGACCATCGCTGAATGCGAAGCGGCAATGAAAAGCCAGATGCTGCGCGAGCGCAATTTCGATTATCCGCTGGTCTCGGGCATCTGCCGGACACAGAACTCGTCTTCGTCATCGCAGCTCGCGGCGACCACTTCGGAGCCCGAATTGACGACGGCCAGCACGGCCGCGACAGACCCGCTGCCAGCAGAACTGAGCCATCGGCCCAGTGCAGCGGTCGGAACGCAGGCGACGGCGACGGAAACAGAAGCCGTCCGGCCGGTCGCCTACGAAGCGGCGGTCGATGGCGGCAGCGCCCTGCTCTACCGCACGAAGACCGGGTACGCCGTGGTCAAGACCGATTTCGGCCGCGCCGCATCGGCAACGATCGGCATCGCCAGGCGCTCGGCGAACTGGCTGGCGGCGAAGCTGCCTGACGGTCTGTAACCGGCACTTCAGGCCGTGCCGATCAGTGCCTTGATGGCGCGGTAAAAAGTCGAGGAAAACAGCTCCCCCGGATCGTATTGGCGCTTCTTCGCCAGGAAGGACGGCAGTTCCGGATAGGAGGCAAGCAGCTCCTTGCCCGTGTAGTGGAGTTGGTAGGGCAGGAAAAAACGCCCGCCATGCTTGATCGTCACGTCGATTAGCGCCCTTGTCAGTGCCCGCATCCTGGCATTGCCGTCGGCGTCGGTCGGCTGATTGATGTAGAGCACCAGCGAATAGGCCGGCTCCGGCGCATAATTCAGCGCCACATCCTCCTTGTGGACGATGCGTACCGACGCGTTGAGCACCGGCAGGCTCTGGTTGCGCAGGATCTCGCGCGCTTCCGCGATGAACGGGTTATAGGCCGCCCGCGGGATGAAATATTCGTGCAGTATGTCGGTCTCGTCGAGCAGGTCGTTGAACAGATAGGGCACTGAATCGTGCATCGGGTTGTTGCGCGTGACCAGGCAGGCCTCGCCCTCGGCCATTGCCGTCGTCCGCGCCACCGTGCAGCTCTCGAATTGCGGCTCCAGCGTCTTTTCGGTGAACCATTTCAGCTCCTGGAACAGGCTGCCCCATTTCGCCAGGTTGATGATCACCCGCTTGAGCCCAACCGAGCCCGGTTCACCGATTGCCGGCTGGTCGGCCGGCGGCTGGTCGGCGACCTTGTCATAGCGATAGACGATCATATCCTCGAGGAAATTGCCCGGCGCAGTCGACAGATGCCCATAAAACAGACCAATCGCCCTGTTTGGCTCCAGCGCCTCGGCGAAGAACGTCGGGAAATCGTCCGATTTGATGATCTCGCGCGAGGTGCGGTAGACGGCGTTGTCGACGATGTCGAGTGTCGCCTCCAGCACCACGCCGAACAGGCCGTAGCCGCCGACGACGTGGCGGAACAGCTCGGTGTTTTCGGCCGGTGAGCAGGTCGTCACCGAGCCGTCGGCCAGCATCACCCGCATCGAACGGATCGAGCCGGCGACCGAGCCGGCCTGATGGTCCATGCCATGCGCATTGACCGACAGCGAGCCGCCGACCGAAAAGATGTCGGTCGACTGCATCGCCTTCACCGCGAAGCGCGGGTGCAAAAGGTCCTGGATGTCGTGCCAGCGCGCGCCCGGCTGCAAGGTCATCGTCTTCGCCGCCGCATCGACGCTGACCTTGTTGAATTTGCGCATGTCGAGGACCAGCGCATTATCGTCGAAAGCGTGGCCGCCCATCGAATGGCGCACCGCCGCGACCGAGACCTTCAGGCCATTGGTGCGGGCAAAGGCCAACGCGCTCGCAATGTGGTCTTCCTCGCTGACTTCGATAACGCCGTAGACCGGCGTCATCGACAGGCCGCTGGCATCGTTGATGTCGCCGCCCTTGGTCAGCCATGGCAGCGCCGGATCGTAGGCTGGCGCGTTCTCCAGCGGCTTCAGCGCCAGGTCGATGCCGTCAATGTCGGCAATGCGGCCGGAATTCTTCTGCGCCGACGGGCCGCGCGCCAGCCGCGCCACGGTCGTGCCGCCCCAGACCATCGCGCCGCCGACCACCGCCGCACCCAGCAGCAACCGCCGCGACAGGCGAAACCCCTTGCGTTCCTCGATCATAGCCCCACCCCACTGTCCCAGGAATAGCGCCGGATGGAGACAAAAACCAGTTGCCAATCAGACGTTCGGCGAATGATGATCCGGTTTGTCTGGCGGAAATGTCGAAAGCAGTCTCACCATGAAGCTTGCAGCCCGTACCGCACTTGCCATGTTGCTCGCGTTTGCTCCGGCATCATCAGCCGGCGCGCAGACTCCTGGTCAAGGCGACGACAAGGTCGTCAGCGTAGCTGGCGACGATCCGGAGATGGCGGCCGCTATCGAGCAGGCGCGTGCCGGTCTCGACGACTTCCTGGCATTGGCCGACGCGCCGCCATCCGGAACGGCCGACTTCCAATTGAAAGTCATGGTCAGGGATGGGGACGCCACTGAACATTTCTGGGTCATTCCCTTCCACCGTACGGCGGCCGGATTTGCGGGAACCTTGGACAACGAGCCGCAGACCGTTCACAACGTCGTGGCAGGCCAGGAGATCGAATTCAGCCGGGACGATATTTCCGACTGGGGCTATATGAAGAACGGCCGCCGGGTGGGAAGTTTCACTGTCTGCGTTCTCTTCAAAAAGATGTCGAAGGATGACGCCGACTATTATCGCCAGAACTATGGCTTCGATTGTTGACGGCTGAATTCCAGTTCAACCGGCTTCTACATCCTTCACGCCGATCTTTCGTACCAGTGCCGCGGTCGCCAGGATCGCGCCCATGTCGGCGATCATCGGCGCGACGTGTTTGGTGTAGTCGAGACGCGTGGAGATATCCGGCAGCTCGAAGAAATTCCTTTCCTGCGGCAGCAGCAGGAAACCGTCACTGCCGCTGAGCGCAACGCGTGCCGGATCGTTCGGCCGGGTTTCGCCGAGCCATTGCAGCGCCTGCGCCAGCCGGCCGGTCACCAGCGGCCGCGCCGCCTCGATATTGTCGGTGCGGAACTCGTAGGCGGCATCGAGCTCCGGCACGCCGCTGGACAATTCCTGCATCTTGCTGCCGAAGATGCCGCGGAAGAAGCCGACGACCTTGTTGGTCCGGCGCGCGGCGACCAATGTGCCGGGGAACGGCACGATCGTCTCGAAGGCGACGATGACGCCCTTGAACACTGCCGTCGTGCTCTTGCCCGTCCCTTCCCGGAGATCTGCTTCGTAAAGCTCGAACGGAAACCCTTCATAGCGGCCGGAAAAAACATCGTCGAAAGACTGCCGGTTGAACGGGCCAACCGTCTCGCGCGGCAGCCGGTCGAACGAATTCGGCTTGATATTGTGCCGGTACCGCATGTCCTCGATGAAGCCGAAGACGATCGGCAGCAGCGTGCTGCGGAACGACTGCTGCAATTTGCCCGCCGGCTTGATCGCCTGGAAATAGAGCAGGATCGCCGCCAGGAAGCCGCCGATATAGAGGAACACATGCGGGGTCGAGAACCACTGCTCGTTCGGGTCGGCAACCCCGTTGAAAAGCCAGGCCACAAGCGCCACGAACACCAGCAGCAGTCCGATGAACATCGGCACCCGCCAGCGCGTCTGGCGATGGGCCGAAGCTCTTTCGGCCTCGTAGGCCTCGATGTTCTTCCTGATGCCGGCGATCACCGCTTCGCTCGGCATGAAATCCGCTGTTTCCATCGCCCACCCGCCGCCACAAGCTTGCCCGCGTAGCGCATGATAGCTGGTTTTGTGGACCGCGTCAGCGCAGCCGTCAGCGCGCGGCGAAGATCGCATCAAGGCGGGCCAGAACCCTTTGCCTCGATTTTCCCGCTAGCGCTTCAACCGGGACCAGCCGCTCATGATCGCCGGCGCGCAGCCGCATGAAGGCATGCAGCCGGTAGGCGGCGATGGCCCCGCGCGTGTCGAGATCGTCGCTGATGTCGACGACGAGAATGGCGCCGATACGGCCCGGCCATGGCTGGCGCGCGAAGGCGGTGCCGAAGAAATCGCCGAGCCCATAGGCGACGAGCGTCTTGCCGAGCCGCTCGATCGGCTGCACGACATGGGCATGATGTCCGGCGACCAGGCCGACGCCATGTTCGGCCAGAAGCCGCGCCAGTGCCCGCGTCTTCGCACGTGGAAAATGCCGGAATTCCCAATCCCAATGCGGTACCGCGCAGAGGAGGTCGACACTCTCAACTGTATCGCGTGGCCATTGTCCCGGATCGCTTGCCATCGAGACACGGCCCGCGAACTGGACCGCATCGGCATTGCGCCACAAGGTAAAGGCGGCAAGGCCGATGGTCAGCGCCCCGACGGCAAACCGCTCGACTGGAACCCCAGCACCGACAGTACGGATGCCGAGCCGCGCCAGCGCGGCAACGGTCTCGTCGAAGCCGGCAATGCCCTGGTCGAGCACATGGTTGTTGGCCAGCGACAGCACCAGTCTTTCCGGCGAAATGCCGGCGGCGGCCAGCGCCTCGGCAAGAAACCGCTCGCTCATCGCATGGTGCGTGCCAAGCCTTGTGCCCCAAACAGCGCTCGGCCGTTCCACCACCGGGCTTTCGCAATTGCCGACTACCAGATCGGCCGAGGCGAGCAGCGCCGCGATCGCCGGATCGCATTCCGGCGCGCTGCGATTGGCCACCGCCGAGATGTCGCCGACGAAAGCCAGCCGTACCGTCCGCGCCGGCGCCGGTTCGAGCAGGGTTGCCGCCATCGGAGCGAAGCCGCGAGCTGCGCCGCCGAGCGAAGGCCGGAGGAAACGGGGCAGCCAGGACAGTTTGTAGGAAAGCGGATAATTCGACACGCGACGCCCAATCGTTTGCCCTGTGTAAACCGTCCGCCGGATTGATTGAAGCTTCGACTGTTATCGGTGAACCACAGGGCTACAGGCGCGCGAACCAAATGCGTGTATGATCCACTGCGGAGCGACAAAAGGGGCGATCACGATGAAGCGTTTTTCCAGGCTGATGGCAGGCGCCATCGTTCTTCTCCTGCCGCTGTCCGCGGCCGGAGCCGCGGCTCCCGAACCGGCGGCCCTGTTCGAGGCAAAAACCGTGGCCGAGCGCGACAGCGCGCTAGCCGCGCTGGAAGCCGCCGCGCCCGGCGATCCTGCATCGGCCTATGCCACCGGCGCCGGTGAATTCTTCACCGCGCTGGAGATCCTGGCCGGCGGTCTGCACCGCCACGGTTTCGAAAGCCCGCAATCGTTCATGCTGCCGCTGATGCGGCTGCCGGTGCCGGACAATGCCGATCCCGAGCCGCTGACCTACGAACAATTCCGCGCCATTCTCGTCGCCTTCCGCGACCGGTTGGAGAAATCCGCAGCCACGCTGGGCTCGGTACCCGCCGACGCCGACATCGGCATGGTCATCGACCTGACCCGTCTCGGCATCGACCTCAACGAGGACGGCCAGATCGCGCCGGACGAAAGTGCCGCCGCGGTCATGGCGTCTCTGTCACGCGGCGGCGGTGCGCCAGACGCGGCCGCACCCGCCTTCACGTTCCGCTTCGACCGCGCCGACGGTTATTGGCTGCAGGGCTATGCCGAGTTCCTGATGGCGCAGGCCGACTTCTGGCTGGCGCATGATTTCAGGAACACGTTCGACGGCTCCTTCCACATGCTGTTCCCCCACGCCAAACTGCCACTTCAGGACACGCTCGTGCCGCTGGACGGCGGCATGGGCGGCGGCATCCTGACGTCCGAATGGCGCCTCGCCGACTTCATCTCCCTGGTGCACCTCATCAACTGGCAAGTGGTCGAGCCGGAGCGCCGGCAAGCGGCACGCCGCCATCTCATGGAAATGATCCGGCTGTCGCGCGAGGACTGGAAAGCCATCCGCGCCGAAACCGACAATGACCGTGAATGGCTGCCCGGGCCGCAGCAGAAAGGCGCCAGCCCGCTCACCGGCCTCGACGTCGGCGAGCAGCAGGTGCAGGCCTGGCTCGCCGCCTTGGCCATGGCCGAGGATCTTCTGGAAGGCCGCACCTTGCTGCCGCATTTCCGCATCGCCGACAAAGGCATCAACATGAAGCGCTTCTTCGACGAGCCGAAGCCCTTCGACCTGGTGCTGTCGATCACCGGCCCGGCCATCGCGCCCTATCTCGAGCGCGGCAAGATTCTCACCAGCGAGGAGTTCGACCAGATCCAGCGCCAATTCGGCGGCGCCGGGTTTCTGACGTTCGCGTTGTGGTTTAATTGAGCGGGAAGCTTGGACGGTGCTCCTGACACCCTGCTGTCAGCAGCCAAATTGCGCGCAGCACCCCTCACCACTCCGCTCTTTCCATTTTGGCCGATACCTCCCATATTCGGGCCATGGCCAGACTCTCTGACAAGAAAACGCCGCCGCCGGCGAATGACGATCGCGCTTCGCCGCCCAAGCGGCGCAGCCCGCTGACCGATTTCCTCGATGCCTCGGAGCCACTGCACGGCTTTGCCGAAGCGCCGCAGGCCGAGCTCACCGGCGCGCCGCTAACCGGCTCGATCGCCGACTGGGCCGAGCAGATCGAGCAGGAAGCCGAGAAGGAAGGGCGCGTTTCCGGCAAAGTCGGCGGCAAATTAGCGAAGCCGGCGAAAAAGATCCCCGAGCGCTCGTCTTCCCCCGGCCGTACGGCACGCGGCACCTCGATGGGCGGCGCGGCTTCGGCGCGGGAGCGCACCGCGGCCGGTCTCAATCCTGTCGCCGGCCTCGATGTCTCACTGGAAGAGGCCGAGACCATGGCTTCGGGCGGCGTCACCGCCACCGTCGCGGCGCTGTCGGCGCTGATCGAATCCGGCAATCCGCTGCACAAGGACGGCGTGCTGTGGACGCCGCACCGCCCTGCCCGACCGGAGAAATCCGAAGGCGGCATCGCCATCAAGATGGTCTCGGATTTCGAGCCGGCCGGCGACCAGCCGACGGCGATCAAGGATCTGGTCGAGGGCGTCAACAGCAACGACCGCACCCAGGTTTTGCTCGGCGTCACCGGCTCCGGCAAGACCTTCACCATGGCCAAGGTGATCGAGGAGACGCAGCGCCCTGCTCTGATCCTGGCCCCCAACAAGACGCTTGCCGCGCAGCTCTATTCCGAGTTCAAGAAATTCTTCCCGGAAAACGCCGTCGAGTATTTTGTCAGCTACTACGACTATTACCAGCCTGAGGCCTATGTGCCCCGGACCGACACCTACATCGAGAAGGAATCCTCGATCAACGAGCAGATCGATCGCATGCGCCACTCGGCGACGCGCTCGCTGCTCGAGCGTGACGACGTCATCATCGTCGCCTCGGTCTCCTGCATCTACGGTATCGGCTCGGTCGAGACCTATACGGCGATGACCTTCCAGATGCAGATCGGCGACCGCCTAGACCAGCGCGCGTTGCTCGCCGACCTCGTCGCCCAGCAATACAAGCGCCAGGACATAAACTTCGTCCGCGGCTCGTTCCGGGTGCGCGGCGACACGATCGAGATCTTCCCGGCTCACCTCGAGGACCGTGCCTGGCGCATCTCGTTGTTCGGCGACGAGATCGAGGCGATCACCGAATTCGATCCGCTGACGGGCCAAAAGACCGGCGAGCTGAAGAGCGTCAAGATCTACGCCAATTCGCACTATGTGACGCCGCGCCCGACCTTGAACCAGGCCATCAAGTCGATCAAGGAAGAACTCAAGCATAGGCTGGTCGAACTCGAACGGGCCGGTCGGTTGCTGGAGGCGCAGCGGCTGGAGCAGCGCACCCGCTTCGACCTGGAGATGCTTGAGGCGACCGGCTCCTGCGCCGGCATCGAGAATTACTCGCGCTATCTGACCGGCCGCCAGCCGGGCGATCCGCCGCCGACCTTGTTCGAATACATCCCCGACAATGCGTTGGTCTTTGTCGACGAAAGCCACGTCACCGTACCGCAGATCGGCGGCATGTATCGCGGCGACTTTCGCCGCAAGGCGACGCTGGCCGAGTACGGGTTCCGCCTGCCGTCCTGCATGGACAACCGGCCGCTGCGCTTCGAGGAGTGGGACGCCATGCGCCCGCTGTCCGTCGCGGTTTCGGCAACGCCCGGCGGCTGGGAGATGGAGCAGTCCGGCGGCGTCTTCGCCGAACAGGTCATCCGCCCGACCGGCCTGATCGACCCGCCGGTCGAAGTGCGCCCGGCCAAGAGCCAGGTCGACGACGTTGTCGGCGAAATCCGCGAGACCACCAAGGCCGGCTACCGCACGCTGGTCACCGTGCTGACCAAACGCATGGCCGAGGATTTGACCGAATATCTGCATGAGCAAGGCATTCGCGTGCGCTACATGCACTCCGACATCGACACGCTGGAGCGTATCGAGATCCTGCGCGACCTGCGCCTCGGCGCCTTCGACGTGCTGGTCGGTATCAACCTGTTGCGCGAAGGCCTCGACATTCCCGAATGCGGCTTCGTCGCCATTCTCGATGCCGACAAGGAAGGTTTTCTGCGCTCCGAGACATCGCTGATCCAGACCATCGGCCGCGCCGCCAGAAACGTCGACGGCAAGGTCATCCTCTATGCCGACCAGATCACCGGCTCAATGGAGCGGGCGATGGCCGAGACCAACCGCCGTCGCGAAAAGCAGATGGAGTGGAACGCGGCCAACGGCATCACCCCGGAATCGGTCAAGTCGCGCATTTCGGACATCCTGGACTCGGTTTACGAGAAGGACCATGTCCGCGCCGACATCTCGCAGTTCACCGACAGCGCCGGCGCGATGATGGGCAACAATCTGAAAGCCCATCTCGACGCGATGGACAAGCAGATGCGCGACGCCGCCGCCAACCTCGATTTCGAGAAGGCGGCCCGCATCCGCGACGAGATCAAGCGGCTGCGCGAGATGGAGCTGTCCATCTCCGACGACCCGCTGGCCAAATATGCCGACATGGAAAGCCCGGTTTCGGGCCGCGAAAAGGGCAAGCACAACAAGGGCGTGGCCAAACATCGTACATCAGAGGAGCGGGAGCGTTTCCGCAGGCTCGACGAAGCACATGCCGCTGAAGAAGCGGCCAAGGCTGCCCGGCCCAACCTCTTCCGCAAGCCGGCGCTGGACGAGATGGGCGCCGACGGCGCCGTGCCGGTGAAGAAGCCGCTATTCGCCAAACCCTCGCTCGACGCCATGGGACCGGGCACCGACATGCCGACGCTGGCCGGCGCGGTGTCGCGCTCGCTGTTCAAGAAGCAGTCGGCATCGGAAGCACACGGCTCCGACTTCGGCATCCCGGGCGAGCCAAACAAGCCGCTGTTCAAGAAGAATTCGCTGGACGAAATGACGGTGCGGCGGACGGAAAAACCGGTCGAAGGAAAAGTGCCGGCCAAGCCACAGCCGATCTCCCCCCTTGTGGGGGAGATGCCCGGCAGGGCAGAGGGGGGCGCGAAGGATCGCGACGATTCCGTCAAGCCAGTCGTTCGTCAGCGCGCCGGCATCGGCTCCTACGAAGATCCAGGCGACGCCCAGCGCGAAAAGCGTCGTCCTGGCAAGACTGGCAGACCAGGGAAATAGCAGCGATTCTACCCATGGCGCTCCTCAAGCGACACATGTAACTTCACGCCACCGCTTGGGTGGCTACAGATGATGACGCGTCGTTTCTTTGGACTTCTCGCCGCCGTTGCCGCAGCCTTCCTGCCGTCACGCGCGACGTCTCAAACAACGAGCGCGCCGCGGCGCTTGCAGGACGACATTCCGGTCGCCGCGCAATGGATATCCAGCGCATTGCAAAGTTCGGGCTATCGCGTCGATTTCACGCCACGGAGCATATCGGAGGTAGAACGGTTCTTTCGCGAGCAGACGAAGGATGGAGAACCCATCTCTGGCGGGTTGATTTCACAAGATGTCGGGCCACGCCTGTTTGCGTTGGGATGTTACTGCGGTGAGGTGCTCCGCAAGGAACTCGGTGGGCATTGGCTGACGGATGACAACGATCCCGAAGGGGAAATCAACGCGGCCCTCGAAGTTGCAAGTGGAGTGACCTGCTGGCCCATGCAACGGGTCATGAAGCGGCTGCGCAGCAGCGAGGAGGACTTGGTGGCCTGGGCCGAAGGGATCAGGCGAGGCTGACACCCCGCATTCCACCCCTCCCTTGCCATCCGCCCTGCCTTTGGTGTAATCGCTTCCCCTCACTCAAACTTCTTGAAAGGAGGGCTGCGTGTCTTTCGACCACCATCGTCAGCGTGGCCCGATTTCTGCCCTGCGAGCTTGCTTGCAGGGCTGACCAGGGACGGTCCGGGTTTTCCCGCTTCGATTTTTTGGTCTGCCCTTCGTGGTGCCGCAACGCCGAGCCTGATGGCCAGCACGCGCACCGTCAAAGTGCATTGAGCCGGACTCCGGCAAGACCAGAGAAATCAAAATGGCCCTGATCAGCCTCAAGTCCCTCGGCGTCACCATGAGTGCGCCGCTCTTCTCCAACCTTGATCTCACCATCGGCGCCGGCGACCGGCTCGGCATCGTCGCCGCCAATGGTCGCGGCAAATCGACTTTGTTGAAGTGCCTGACCGGCGACATGGAGCCGACATCAGGCGACATCACCCGCACGCGCGGCCTGCGCGTCGGCTATGTCGAGCAGGTCATTCCCGCAGCGCTGGCCGGGCGCAGCTTTCATGAGGTGGTGGCCGATGCCTTGCCGTCCGAGCACGCCGAAAGCGAGCTGTGGCGCGTCGATGTGGTCCTCGATTCGCTCGACGTGCCCGAGCCAATGCGCGAGCGGCCGATGCGGGCCTTGAGCGGCGGCTGGCAAAGGCTGGCGCTGATCGCCCGCGTCTGGGTCACCGATCCCGACGTCCTGCTTCTCGACGAGCCGACCAACCATCTCGACCTCGGCAAGATCAGCCAGCTCGAGACCTGGCTGAACGCCCTGCCGCGCGAGGTGCCGGTTGTGATTGCCAGCCACGACCGGGCTTTTCTCGATGCGACGACCAACCGCACCATGTTCCTGCGCCCCGAACAGTCACCGGTGTTCTCGCTGCCCTATTCACGGGCGAGGCTTGCGCTGGACGAGGTCGACGCTTCGACCGAGCGAAAATTCCAGCGCGACATGAAAGTGGCGCAGAAGCTGCGCCGGCAGGCGGCCAAGCTCAACAATATCGGCATCAATTCCGGCAGCGACCTTTTGACGGTCAAGACCAAGCAGCTCAACCAGCGGGCAGAGCGCCTGGAAGAAGCGGCAGCGCCGGCACACCGCGAAAAATCGGCGGGCGCGATCAAGCTCGCCAATCGCGGCAGCCATGCCAAGGTGCTGATCACGCTGGATGATCTGGTGGTCGGAACACCTGACGGCACGGTTCTGTTCAGCACCGGCAAGCGCCACATCTGCCAAGGCGACCGCATCGTCCTGCTCGGCCGTAACGGCGTCGGCAAATCACGGCTGATCGGCCTGATCCGGAACGCCATCGTCGAGCCGGAAATGGCGGCGCAAAGCCTGAAGGTGACGCCGTCGACGGTGCTCGGCTATAGCGACCAGGCATTGTCGGGCATCAGCGGCGACGACACGCCGCTGGCGATGCTCTCGCACAGATTCGACGTTGGCGAGCAGCGCGCCCGCTCGCTGCTCGCGGGCGCCGGCGTCAGCATCGACATGCAGGAGCGCAGGATTGGCGTGCTGTCGGGCGGACAGAAGGCGCGGCTGATGATGCTGGCGCTCAGGCTCGCCAATCCCAATTTCTATTTACTCGACGAGCCGACTAACCACCTCGACATCGATGGCCAGGAAGCGCTGGAAGCGGAATTGCTGGAACGTCAGGCGAGCTGTCTGCTCGCCTCGCACGACCGCTCCTTCATCCGCGCGGTTGGCAACCGCTTCTGGCTGATCGAGAAACGGCGGCTGACCGAGGTCGACGACCCGGAAGCTTTCTTCCGGGACGTTGCCGAAACCGGCGGTTGAAAAATTGCGGAAAAAAAATTCCGGCGCTCTGTCGGATGATGATCGCATGCCACGTCCTTGGGTTGCCGACACGGTGATGCCGGCGCCAATCGAGGAGAAAGCATCATGTCTATTCTGTCATCCATAGGTCACGCCGTGACGCGTTACTCGGCGGCTCGCGCCCGTTATCGCAGCGAACGCGCCATCCTTTCATTGCCGATCGAGTTGCGCAAAGATATCGGCTGGCCGGAAATCGTCGTCGACGCGCAAAACAGCCCGCGGATTCGCATCGAAGGTTGAAAGGTGGCAGTTGGCCGTTGCGGCAGGCGCCATTTCGAATCCAAAAAACCATCGGCCGTGTAGGATCGTCGCCATTTCGTTCGTCCTGTGGTTCGCAAAGGCAAACCAGACGCAAAGAGGAGCATGACATGAATGACCAGGCGCAGACCCAGCCCGCCGCCAAAGTGCTTGGCGGATTGACGCCCTACCTTCAGTTGGACGGCGCTTTCAAAGCCGCCGAATTTTACCAAAAGGCCTTCGGTGCCGAGCAGGTCTTTGCCTATCCGCCGGACGAACAGGGCCGTACCATGCATATCCATCTCCACATCAACGGTTCGACGCTGATGCTTTCCGACTTCTATCCCGAGCATGGAATGCCCGCTGTGAAGCCGCAGGGCTACACCATGCAGCTCCATCTCGGCAGCGACGACATCGACGCTTGGTGGAAGCGGGCCATCGAGGCGGGCTGCGAGGAAGTCGTGCCGTTGCAGGTGATGTTCTGGGGCGACCGCTGGGGCAATATGCGTGATCCGTTCGGCGTCGAATGGGCAATGAACGCGCCGGTGAAAGCGGCTTAGGATCCCCACACAGGTATGTACCGGAAATCACCGCTCAAGAGGGCGGAAAACAATCGCATGGAGGAAATCAGATGTCTTATGTCGATGGTTTCGTACTTGCCGTGCCGAAGGCAAAGCTCGATGCCTACAAGAAGCTGGCGGAAACCGCCGGCGCCGTCTGGAAGGAGCACGGGGCGCTTGCCTATGTCGAATGCGTCGGCGACGACGTGCCCTATGGCGAGATCACCTCGTTCCCGCGCGCCGTGCAGGCCAAGGACGACGAGGTCGTCATCTTCTCGTGGGTCGTCTATGAATCGCGGCAGAGCCGCGACGCGGTGATGGCCAAGGTGATGGCCGACCCACGCATCAAGTCGGACTGGTCGACGATGCCGTTCGACGGCAAGCGCATGATCTTCGGCGGCTTTCAGCCGTTTATGGAGCTTTGATGCATGTCGCGCAGCGGTTTTGCGATAACGACATGCATAAAAACAAGGATCTAAAGCGCGTCGCATGAGGCCGATCGAGCGCGACGCGCTTTTAAGGCCCAGCGGCGCTCTAAGCCAGCCTGTCGAGCAGCGGCTTCAGCCGGTCGCCATAGCGCTTCCACAGATCGACCGAGCCCTGATACATCGGCTGCCGCACTTGCGCGGCGGACGCCGTGCGCACCGGCCGGTCGGTCCGGTGAAACGACAGCACGGCGTCATCCCATGGCAGGCCGAGATGGGCGATCAGTGCTCGCGACTGGCCTTCCTGGTCGGCGACGAAATCCTCGTAGCGAACGTCGTGCACGACATCAGGCAGCACGGCGTGCCAGTGCGCCATGATGTCGGTGTAGAGATTGTGGAAATCGGCGAGTTCGCCGAGATCGTAGCCGTAGCGGTGGCTGTCGCCGCGGAAGTGCACCTTGTAGATCGACAGGCAGGTCGCTGCCGCATCGCGCGCGCAATGGATGATCTTGGCCTGCGGCAGCATCATGTGGATGAAACCGACCAACAGGAAATTGCCGGGCATCTTATCGGTGACGTGCCGGAACCCGGGATAGCGGGTGTGCAGCATATCGAGATAGGCCTGGCCGGCCTCGGCATAGGCCTTATCGGACATGTCGGCGATGCCCCAGGGAAAGCCGCCCTTCATGCTGAGCGGAAACTGCTTGCCGACCGCCGTCTTCAATATGCTGAGCTCGCCAGCGCCATAGACTTGCGGGTGGCTGGCGATGATCTGCTCGACCAGCGTGGTACCGGAACGAGGCATGCCGACAATGAAGATCGGCGTGTCGTCGGTAATCCCGCTCGGCCTGTGCTTTTCAAAAAAGGCCTTGTCGAACACCGCCTTCATCGCCTCGAACTCGCCGCGCGTCTTGTCGGCGTCGTAGTCGATGCCCTGGCGGCGGATCGCGTTGCCTTCGGCGAAATAGTCGAAGGCGCGACCATAATCCCTGAGGTCGTCATTGGCCTTGCCGAGGCCGAAGGAAAGCTGCATGCGCGGCAGGCTGCCTTGCGGCGCCCTGGCGTGCTCCGCCTCCATCCGGGCAAGCTCGGCGTCGCGCTCCTTCTGGCGCTTGACCTGGGTGAGCATTAGCCAGGCCCTTGCCATGCCGGGATCCACCGCCAGCGCCTGCCTGAAAAGATCCGCAGCCTCGTCGAGACTGCCCTTTTCCATCAGCCCGACACCCAGGCCATGCAAAAGATCGGCATCCTTCGGCCGGATCGTCAGCGCCTCGCGAAAAACAGCTAATGCCTCATCCAGCCGGCCCGCTTCCTGCAGCGTCTCGGCAAGCCCGACACGGGCGCGGACATGGAACGGGTTGCGGCCGATCGTACCGCGATAAATATCCTCGGCGCCTTCGAATTGGCCGAGCTGCTTCAGCGACGAGCCGAGATTGTCGCGCGCCGCCAGTTGGTCCGGCCTGGTTGCCACCACCTTGCGGAAGAGATCGGCTGCGGCCGCGACCCGGCCGAGGTCGCGCAGCACGGTGCCGAGATTGTTGAGGAAATCCGGATTGTTCGGCTGCAGCCGAACCGACTGTTCGATCAGCGCCAGCCCCTCGGCGCTGCGCCCGGTCTGGTGCAGCAGAAGCCCGAGGAAATGCGCGGCGGCCGAGTGGTTAGCCTTTTGCGCCAGCACCTGACGGTAAAGCGCCTCGGCCTCCTGCCGGCGCCCCGCCTGGTGCAGCTGCAGCGCCTGCTGCACGTACTGGTCAAGCCCCAGGGGCGGCTGCCCGCCTGAGCCGTAACGTGCGCCTGCCGGTTGTCTCGGATTTCTGTTGATGGGAAACCTGCCGTGTTGTCCGCCTGCCGCGATCTAGGCCATCGCTGCGGCGCGTGCAAGAGCAGACGACGGGCACTATGGAGCAAACCCCAAACTAGCGGAAGTCGGCCGGCGTCAGCACATACATGTTCCTGCGGCCATGCGAGTAGGCTTCGCGCGCAATATCGTGGATCGACGAACGCTTGGCGTCGAAGGCGCTGAGAAATTCGGCTTCGGCTCCGCTTGCGGCCGGGTTTGCCGCCGAAAGTGCCGCAACCTCGACGAAGAACGGGACTTCGAACATGCCGTCATGGCCGACGAAACGAATACGCTTGGCCGCCGCGTCGTAGGAACGGCTGGGATTGGGAAAATTGAGTGTCATGGCTGCGCGTCAAATCAGGCGGTTGCTTTCGGCAAGCTGGCGCGCCCGCCGCACCGTGCCATCGGTGTCGGCAAGCCTTCGCCTTGCCGCCTCGTCGCTTCTTATCGTGAGGCGCGGCGACATAACCTTTATCGGCTTTGCGACGGGATTGACTGCAACTGTCGGGACATCCGGTGTTCTTGCGGAATTCATGACTCTCTTCCTTTCATACCTAAATAAATACAAATGCCGGAGGAATTTTTCCGGAAGTTCTTCAAACAATTTTTGAGGTGCACCGGGATCGTATCATCGTTCTGCAAATAACTATAGAAAAGTAATTTTGCGTTGGTAGGGGTAAGAGGCCGGAATCTTCTTGAATAAGCCGCATTTTCGGACTAATGGTATGAAACCGTTTTTGGGTCATGCTTGGGCCCTCGCGGCGTCAGGGTTCTCGGCCCGCCAAACTGATCCAAATCGCCGACACCTGGTACCGCAATGCAGGCTCCGCTTTCGGAGCCAGGCCGGAAAGAAACTTCAAGGCACGAGAATGTCTGCCCGCACCACTCATTCCATCGCGCATTTCGCGGCACCTTTCGTGCTTGGCGGCCTGGATGGCATGCAGCCGGCCGGCGACTATGACATCGACCACGACGAGGAACTGATCGACGGCATGTCGTGGCTTGCCTGGCGCCGCGTCGCCACCTTCATCCATCTGCCGGCAAGGACGGTGAAAAGCCCAACCGGCCGGCTTGTCGCCGTCGACCACGCCGAACTCGAAGCAGCGCTTCGGCACGACCAGGAGAATGCCACATGATCCGCTTCCAGCAGAGTGCGCGGCGCACGGACACGCCCTCGCATATCTTCACCGTCGGCCAGACTGTTCGCATGAAGAGCCGCACCGGCCTTGCCCAAAAGACCGCGGAGCTGTTCCAGATAAAGAGCCGGCTGCCGGTCAAGGACGGCTCGCCGCAATATCGCATTCGCAGCGATCAGGAGACCTATGAGCGGGTCACCACGGAAGACAATCTCGAACCGGTCGACAACCCGGCCAACTGAGCCGAAAGCAATCCGCAACACGTATAAGGGATCAGAAAATGGCCAAGGGTCAACAGCGCAGCAATCGCGAGACACGCAAGCCCAAGAAGGACAAGGTGGCGGCAAAACCAGCCTCGCCCTTCGGCTCGGCGGTCAAGCAGGCGGAGACCGCTGTGAAACCCAAGTCCAAAGGCTAGGGTTCGATCGCACGACAATCTGCCTGGAGGCGTGCTTGAACTTCGTCATCGAGTTCTACCGCTCGCGCGATGCCGACGAAGCGACACTCGATCGAGTGTCGCTGGAGGCACCGAACCTGCGCGCCGCCCTGCAAGGCGCCGCCACGCTGCTTCACACGCTGATGATGCCGCAGATCCCCGATCGCCTGCGCATCTCCAACGAGGACGGCGCCGAGCTCTACGTCGGCCCCGCCGATGGTGCCTATCCGGACGAACAGTGAGGCCGGTGCGCTAGCACGGCCCATCATCGACGACCCGATAATCCGCCGCGCGGGCCTCGCATTCATTGGGGAACGTGCGCAGTTCGCCATGGCGACGGGCACAGACCGGGCGGTATTCGCGGGTACAGAATGTCTGCTCCCCGCCGCCGCCACCGCCACGGCACTCGCCTTCACGGATGATGCGGTATCCGGCCCGTTCGGCAAGGCAGGCATTGGCGAAGGTCTGGCGGTCGCCGCCGCGCCTGGCGCAGACCGGGTCATATTGCCTGGTGCAGAATTGCGGCCCCGGCCGTGGCGGGCGCGGCCCTGGCCCCTCATCGACCACGACGGTGCAGGCCGCAAGAATTGCCGACAGGAACAAGATGGAAAAACCCTGCCGCGAGAAGATTGCCGCAAGAAGCCGCATAAATATTCCCTCCCTCGAAACTCCCGCCCCCGCGTAATCGCGCCTGCATCGGGCCGATCTTCGTCAATCTCGCCATTCTGCTGCGAAATGCAACCCCGTTTGCAGCCTGGCGCATGCAAACCAAGGCGGTATGCCGGCGCAAGTCCAAAACAGCACCGGCCCAGCTTGCTGGACCATGCCTGGGTTGCGTCTGGCCGATGACCGCGCGGAGAACCAGTTCTATCGGTGCGATGCGTCGGGATGCGCCTGTTGGGCCGCCCGCGGCTCTATCTTGCAAGCATCACGTTTCCGTGCGATAAATTTTGTGTTCGGGCATTTGCGACCCGGAGAGCGGAACGTTTTGGACGACCTTTCCCCGATACTGTGAATCTCTGACAGCCCCGTTTTCGGCGGGGGGTTTTACCATGCGCCAATGCATGACTGCCGAAGCAACCACCGGGACTTGCCCACGGCGCCAGGCGGCGGGCGGAACCACCAAGACTGACACGGGTGAAGGAGTTTCCCCAATGGCCCAGACCGGCACCGTTAAATTCTTCAACGCTACCAAAGGCTTCGGCTTCATTACGCCCGATGGCGGCGCCAAGGATGTATTCGTCCACATCTCGGCGATAGAGGCTTCCGGGCTGCGCACGCTCGTCGACGGTCAGAAGGTCACCTTCGATGTCGAGCCCGACCGTATGGGTAAGGGTCCGAAAGCGGTCAATCTCCGCGCCGCCTGAACGGCGGCGTGCCGCGCGTCCTTTCGGGTGTGTGAGGATGCTGCAAGGCTTTTGGTGTGAACTCGAATTTTATAAAGGCGCGGCGGTTTTCGTCGCGCCTTTTGTGTTCCGGGATGCTTGCCGGCACCCGCAAAACTTTCTCTTGCCGATGGCACTAAAATAAAGGACAAATTTCCGTCCGGGCATTTGCCGGCCCGAGACTGGACTTGTGGGATCAAAGGAGCTTCCCATGCCGCAGACCGGCACCGTCAAATTCTTCAATCACGCCAAGGGCTTCGGCTTCATCACGCCGGACGACGGGGCAAAGGATGTCTTCGTCCATATTTCGGCCGTGCAGGCGTCGGGTCTTCCCGGTCTTGAGGATGGGCAGAAAGTGACATTCGACACCGAGCCGGACAAGCGCGGCAAGGGTCCGAAAGCCGTCAACCTGTCGATCGGCTGAACCAGCCCCGGACAGAATGGACGTGGGCCGGTCTGGCCTGCGGTGTTTGCCGCATGTTTGAACCCCAGTTAAATGAACCGCTTGGTCAAATTTCGTTCAGCCCCCGTTCAGCCACGGTCGCATATTAATCTTCGTTAAAGCCGGACCGCATCCCCCCCGAAAACGACCCGGGCCGGCACGAAGGAGACCGACATGAACGGAATTTTCAAGACTGCCATCCTGTCCGCCGCGGTCGTTGCGACCACGCTTGCGACCTTGCCTGCGGCCAGTGCCGATGAATGGCGCCATCACCGCCGCCACCACGGCCACGGCGACGCCGTTGCGGCCGGCGTCCTTGGTCTTGCGGCCGGTGCCTTGATCGGCGGTGCCCTCGCCAGCCCGCAGCCCCGCTATTACGACCCGGCCTATGATGATGAATACTACCGGCCTGCCCCGGTGCGCCGTTATTACGTGCAGCCGCGAGTAGCCTATGCCGAAAGCTATGCGGAGCCGTGGACCCGCGGCTGGTACGAATACTGCTCGGACCGCTACCAGAGCTTCAACGCGCGTACCGGCACGTTCACTGGCTATGACGGCGAACAGCATTTTTGCACCGCCAATTAAGACAGTTTTCCTGTCCTGAACAAAAGCGCTGCCCGGTGGGTGGCGCTTTTTGTTTTTCGCGGTTTCAGACCAGGCCGGCTTTAGACCAAATAAGGATTGCTCCGCCGCTCCTCACCAAAACGGCCGCCGGGACCATGGCCACAGATGAAGCCGATGTCGTCGCCCAACGGCAACAGCTTCTCCTTGATCGAGGCGATCAGCGCGGCGTGGTCGCCGCCCGGCAGGTCGGTGCGGCCGACCGAACCGCGGAACAGCACGTCGCCGACATGGGCGAACTTCGCCGCCCGGTTATAGTAGACGATGTGGCCGGGTGCGTGGCCCGGACAATGGAATACCTCAAACACCTGTGAGCCAAACGAAACGGTCTCGCCCTCGGCGAGGAACCGGTCGGGGACACAGTTGCGCACGGGATCGGTGATGCCGTAGCGCTTTGCCTGGTTCTGGAGATTGGCGAGCAGCGGACGGTCGGCGGCATGCGGGCCGATGATCTCGATATCGAGCGCCTCCTTCAGTTCCATGGCCCCGCCGGCATGGTCGATATGGCCATGCGTGATCCAGATCGCGCCGGCAGTGATCGCATTGTCCTTGAGCGCCGCCAGCACCTTGTCGATGTCGCCGCCCGGATCGACGACGACGCCCTGTCTGTCGTCCATGTCGAAGAGGATGGTGCAGTTCTGTTGGAACGGCGTGACCGGCACGATGCCGGCGTTGAGCTGACCCATATTTGTCCTTTCACACTGTCGGAGCTCCGCGCGTCCCCTCGAACGCGTCAGGAAAGCTCTAACCTTGTTGAATCAGGCCCTGATGTAGAGACACACGCGGACGGCGTCCACCGCTCCCGCAAACGGCAAACGAAATGGGCGGCCGAAGCCGCCCATTTGAAAAGCCTGAAACGTCGAAAGCTTATTTCTTCATCGCGTTCATGACCGCACCGATGATGCCGGTCAGGATGGCGCCGCCGCCGGCACCGCCAACGATGTTGGGAATGTTCAACGCGCTGCCGGCCCCTGCCGCCGTGGCGGCTGCTGCCGGATCGACCGCCCCACCGCCCAGCAGGCTGCTGAGGATGGCCGCCCCGCCGACGCCGCCAACAGCGCCGCCCAGGATTTTGGGAAGCTGACCCATCGCCGCCGTCTTGATAGCCGCGCCCACCGCCTGACCACCGATGATACCCGTAATCACCTGAATAATGATCGGAAGAAGCGTGTTCATATCCATATTTCCAATCCCTCCATAGCTGCCAGCCTCCCGGGCCGACGCCATCATGAGACGCCGAATTGGACGAAAGTCAAATGCGCAAACGCTTAAATAAAAGGGGCGGCCCGAAAACCGCCCCTACTTGATAAAAAAGCTGTGACTTTCGTTATTCTGCAGCAATCGCGTGGTTGGGTTGAACGGCTGCAGAATAGTCATTCATCAGCGTCTTGGCGATCTCACCGACCTCGAATCGGTACGGGCCGATCTCCGAAACCGGCGTCACCTCGGCCGCTGTCCCGGTGAGGAAGCACTGCTGGAAGCCTTCAAGCTCTTCCGGCATGATGGCGCGCTCGATCACCTCCAAACCGCGGTCCTTGGCAAGGCCGATGACCGTGCGGCGGGTGATGCCGTCGAGGAAGCAATCGGGCTTGGGCGTATGGATCTTGCCGTCCTTGACGAAGAAGATGTTGGCGCCTGTCGCTTCCGCCACCTGGCCACGCCAGTCGAGCATCATGGCGTCGGCATAGCCCTTGGCCTCGGCGGCATGCTTGGACATGGTGCAGATCATGTAGAGGCCGGCCGCCTTCGATTTCGACGGTGCGGTGCGCGGGTCGGGGCGGCGCCATTCGGCCATGTCGAGGCGGATGCCCTTCAGCTTCTGCGCCGGGTCGAAATAACTCGGCCACTGCCAGATGGCGATGGCGCAGTTGATCCGGCTGTTCTGCGCCGAAACGCCCATTTGTTCGCTGCCGCGCCACGCGATCGGCCGGACATAGGCGTCCTGGAAACCTTGCTTCTTCAACAGCGTGCGGCAGGCGTCGTCGATCATGGCGACCGAGTAGGGTATCTTGAAGCCAAGCAGGCGCGCCGACTCATGCAGGCGTTCGGTGTGGTCGGTCAGCTTGAAAATTTCGCCGCCATAGGCGCGCTCGCCCTCGAATACCGCGCTGGCGTAGTGCAGCCCGTGGGTCAAGACGTGGATCTTGGCGGCGGCCCATTTGACGAATTCGCCGTTCATCCAGATAAAGCCGTCCAGTTGGTCGAAGGGAACGGATGCCATGGTAACCTCCCGCGGGCGGCAGCCCGCACATCATTGTGTCGTTGCGTGTTTCGCCTCGGCCGCCGCGGGCGGCCATTGTCTCAAAGCGTAGGCGGATATTTAAGGTCTGGCAAACTCAGGAAGTTCCGGAAAAAAGGGCTTCGTTTGCCTTTTCGTTCGCAATCCGCCGAAAAGCTTGCCAAAAATTACCATCGCGCGGTAAATACGTCAATAGTGCTGACATAATTTCCTGCTTCACACGGAGAAAAGATGACGAGCCACGCAGCCGCAGAGCCGATCAGGACGGCGATCACCGACGAGGATGGCATCGATTTCGCCATCATCGAGTTGTTCTTCTTCGCCTATCGCGACTTTACCTCCGATCCGGACCAGATCCTGGCCGACTACGGTTTTGGCCGTGCTCATCACCGGGTTCTGCATTTTGTCAATCGCCGGCCCGGCCTGACGGTCGCCGAGCTCCTCGACGTGCTCAAGATCACCAAGCAGAGCCTGGCGCGCGTGCTCAAGCAACTGATCGACACCGACCATATCGTGCAATTGCAGGGCCCTCGCGACCGCCGCCAGCGCGAGCTTTATCCGACGGCCAAGGGCCGTGCGCTGGCGCTGGCACTGGCGCGGCCACAGTCGCGCCGCATCCATGCTGCATTGGAGGATTCCGGAGCCACCGAACGCGCCGTTATCGAACGGTTCCTTGAGGCGATGGTCAATCCGGAACTAAGGGCGCAGATCGACATTGTGCCCGCAAAGATGTCAGGGAAAAGCCATGGAGACCATTGAGAGGGTTGATCATCCGACAGCACCGGAAGACGACGCGCCGCATCTGCTGGTGGTCGACGACGACACCCGAATCCGCAATCTTCTGAAACAGTATCTGACCGAAAACGGTTTTCGCGTCACCGTTGCCGGAAATTCCGGCGAGGCGCGGCGCAAGCTCACCGGCCTCGATTTCGATCTGATCGTGCTCGACGTCATGATGCCGGGTGAAAGCGGCGTCGATCTCACCAAGGCGCTGCGGGCGGAAAAGAACGTACCGATCCTGATGCTCACCGCACTGTCCGAAACCGACAGCCGGATCACCGGGCTCGAGGCCGGCGCCGACGACTATCTGCCAAAACCGTTCGACCCGCGCGAGCTGATCCTGCGAATCAACAATATCTTGCGCCGCGGCGGCCCCGCGACGACGCCCAAGGTCGAACAGCTGGTCTTCGGCCCCTATACCTTCCAGATCGCCAGGCGTGAGCTGAAGCGCGGCGGCGAGGCGCTCAAGCTGACGGACCGCGAGCAGGAAATCCTGGCGATCTTCGCTGCGCGTGCCGGCGAAACGATACCGCGGCATGAGCTTGTCGGCGACGAGTCCGAGGTCGGCGAGCGCACGATCGACGTCCAGATCAACCGGCTGCGCCGCAAGATCGAACGCGATCCGTCCAATCCGGTCTGGCTGCAGACCGTGCGCGGTATTGGGTATCGGCTCAGCGTGGAATAGAATGCCGCCGACAGCGGTCCTTTGCTGGGCCGCCGGTGAGCGAAAAGACGAATGGCGACCACGCAACTCGAACGGCCGGAAGATGGCGGCTTGAGCGCCCGCGCGACGCGGGCGCTCAAGGCCGTGCCGCGCGCTTGGAACCGTTTCTGGCGCCTGGTGTCGCTTTACATGCCGAAGCGGCTCTATGCCCGCTCGCTGATCATCGTCATCGCGCCAATGATCATGCTGCAGTCGGTCGTCGCCTTTGTCTTCATGGAGCGCCATTGGCAGACCGTGACGCAGCGCCTGTCGCAGGCCACGGTGCGCGACATCGCCGCCATCATCGACCTGATAGAGACCTATCCGCACGACGCCGACTACGCCAACGTCATCCGCATCGCCCAGGATCGCATGCAGTTGAAGGTCGACCTCCTGCCGCCAGACCCGCTGCCGCCACCCGGGCCAAAGCCGTTCTTCTCGATCCTCGACGAGATCCTTTCGTCCGAGATCACCCGCCAGATCAACCGTCCGTTCTGGATCGATACGGTCGGCAATTCAAATATCGTCGAGGTCCGCGTCCAGCTCGAGAACAAGGTGCTGCGGGTCTTCGTGCGCCGCAGCCAGGCCTATGCATCGAACACCCATATTTTCCTGATCTGGATGGTCGGCACCTCACTGGTGCTGCTGATGATCGCCATTCCCTTCCTGCGCAACCAGATCCGGCCGATTCTGACGCTGGCCGAGGCGGCCGAGAGCTTCGGCAAAGGCCGGCCGATGCCTCGCGATTTTCGCCCGCGCGGCGCCGAGGAAGTCCGCCGCGCCGGCTTTGCCTTCATCCAGATGCGCGAACGCATCGAACGCCAGCTCGAGCAGCGCACCGCCATGCTGAGCGGCGTCAGCCACGATCTGAGGACCATCCTCACCCGCTTCAAGCTGCAATTGGCGCTGGCCGGGACCAAGGCGGCCGACACCCAGGCACTCGACCAGGATATCGACGACATGCAGTCGATGCTGGAAGGCTACCTTGCCTTTGCACGCGGCGAAGCATCGGAAGACGCCGGCCGGTTCGACCTCGAAGCCTTCTTCGACAAGCTTCGCGAGGAAGCCGCGCTGCGCAAGCGCAAGCTGTCGACCGTGCTTGCCGGCGATCCGCATGTCCATGTGCGCCCCAATGCCTTTGCCCGGCTGCTGTCCAACGTCGTCGGCAATGCATTCCGCTATGCCAAGACGGTGGAGATCAATGCCAATCATGGACGCGGTTCGCTGCTCGTCACTATCGACGATGACGGTCCGGGCATTCCGCCCGAAAAGCGGGAGGATGTATTCAAGCCTTTCGTGCGGTTGGACGAGGCCCGCAACCTCGACGCCAGCGGCACCGGCCTTGGCCTTTCCATCGCACGCGACATTGCCCGCAGCCATGGCGGCGACATCGTCCTCGAACGCAGCCCGCTCGGCGGCCTGCGGGCGGTGATCAAGGTTCCGGCTTGACGGGAGCGAGGCCGGCCTTCATCCGCCCGTCATGAAACCATGGTGAAGAGCGCCAATGAAGCGCGCGATCCTGATTGATTCGGCCCTGCGGCCTCATTTCGACCCCGCGCCTGCCCGGGTGCGCTGGTGCGAGGCCAGAGCGGCGGCGTGGTCGCCGTTCAGGCATCGCGGCAAAGCAATCAAGCTCTCCGCCAAGGGACCGCCATGCGCATCCTGATGGTCACCGATGCCTGGCGCCCGCAAGTCAACGGCGTCGTCCACACGCTGGAGCGCCTCTCGGAGACTTTGAAATCCTTCGATGTCGAGACGGACTTCCTGACGCCGAACATCTTTCGCACCCTGCCTCTGCCGACCTATCCCGACATCAGGCTGGCGCTGACGACGCCGCACCGCGTGGCGCAGCTGATCGAGGCACGCAAGGCGGATCACATCCATATCGTCACCGAAGGACCGCTCGGCATTATGGCGCGGCGCTACTGCCGCAACGCCGGCCGTCCGTTCACGACCAGCTATCACACACGTTTTCCGGAATATCTGAGCGCGCGTCTGCCGGTGCCAGAAGCATGGGCCTATCGCTGGCTGCGCGATTTCCATAATTCAGGACAGGGCACGCTGGTCGCCACCCAGTCGCTTGCCGACGATCTTGCGGCACGCGGCTTCACCAAGCTTCGGCCATGGACGCGTGGCGTCGATACCGATCATTTTCGGCCGGATAAAAGAAAGGACCTGGGGCTTCCGGGACCGATCTTCCTCTGCGTCGGCCGCGTCGCGATCGAGAAGAACCTGCCGGCTTTCCTCGACCTGGACCTGCCCGGCAGCAAGGTGGTTGTCGGCGAAGGGCCGGAATTGGCGAAGCTGAAGGCCAGATATCCCGATACCCATTTTCTCGGCCATCGCCCGAACGACGAACTGGCCGAGATCTACGCCTCGGCCGACGTCTTCGTCTTCCCCAGCCGCACCGACACATTCGGCAACGTCATTATCGAGTCGTTGGCCAGCGGCACGCCTGTCGCAGCCTATCCCGTCACCGGGCCGATCGATATTGTGGGCGACGGCATAGGCGGCGCAGTCTCGCAAGACCTGAGGCAAGCAGCGCTCGCCGCGCTTCTCGTCGACCGCACCGAGGCGCGGCAACGTGCTATGCGCTACAGCTGGAAGGCCTGTGCAGAAATGTTCATGGAAACGGTCGAAGGAGCACTGGGTACCACGCGAAAACTGGCCGCCTGAGCAAACCGCAGTTAGAATAACCTGCCGCCGTCCGGCACCTTGTGCTCGATCGCGCCGAGGACGACGGCGCCCTCTTCATCGGGAAAACCGAGCGTCAGCACTTCCGACATGAATGGCCCGATTTGACGCGGCGGGAAATTGACCACCGCGAACACCTGCCGGCCGATCAGGCTTTCAGGTGTATAGTATTTCGTGATCTGGGCCGAGGATTTCTTCACCCCGATCACGGGACCGAAATCGATTTTCAACTTGATCGCCGGCTTGCGCGCCTCGGGAAAAGGCTCGGCCTCGACGATCGTGCCGGCGCGGATGTCGACGCGGTCGAAATCGGCGAAGCTGATCTCGGTTTTTCTCGCGTTGCTCGAACCCATCGACGGTCAGGCGTTTCCGTAGGTTTCGAACAGCACGCCGGCCAGCGCGTCCTTGGCCGAAGTCCCCGACCAGACGACGAACTGGAAGGCCTGAAAATAGCATTCGCAGGCTTCCAGCGCCGACGACAGCAGCACCTCGACCTGCTGGCTCGACGGCTCAACCCCACCGGCCAGCAGCAGCGACTGGCGGAACATGATGGCGCCTTCCTGCTCCCAGAGGTCGAAATGCCCAAACAGCATCTGTTCGTTGATCAGCGAAAGCAGCCGCATCACCTCGAGCGCGCGCGCCTCAGGCACCTTGATGTCGAAAGCGCAGGCCAGGTGCAGCGCCTCGTAGTCCTCCATCCAGGAGAATGAAACGTGGTAGTCGGTCCAGCTTCCGGCGACCGAGATCGAGATCTCGTCATCGCCGGCCCGCTCGAAGGACCAATCGTTGTTGTGCGCCACCTGCTCGATAACATCCACCGGATGGATTTCGCGGGAGAATTCGAGTTCGAGAAGTTCCATGAAATGCTTCCTGTCGTTCTGGGAGCGCCACCACACGCTCCGCGGGAGAGGCACACTCGAACAATTCTGCCTAGAACTCGGACGGCCAGGACTTCGTCAACGCAAAGACCCCGGACCGGACCCCACCGCCCGGCGCATGACCCTGCTCCGAATCATGCAACAAATTCAGTCTATTGATCGGGAGTCGCGTGACCAGCCCAATTTTTCGCACTGCGTCATTCGCATGTGGAAAGGCGCTGTCGGAAAGATCCACGCAGTACCGGTAAGCGATTCACGACAAAGCGCTTTTTGCGATCCGGCTTTGTGGAAAAGTTTAACGAATATTTTTATTATTTTTTTGCACGCGGCTTTGCCGAAGCCACAGGCGCTGCCTGACCGGTCATTTCGGCAAGCTTGGCCTCGAGCGCTTCGATGCGAGCAGCGAGGCGGGTGTTTTCTTCCCTGGCCTTCGCCGCCATGTCGCGAGCGGCCTCGAATTCCTCGCGCTGCACGACGTCCATGGAGTTGAGTATCCGCTCGGCCTGGCCCCTGAAGGCGGTCTCCACCTCGCGCCGCACGCCTTGCGCGGCACCGGCTGCGTCGGTCATCAGCTTGGCGAATTCATCGAGAATGCGGTTCGGTCCGGTCGCCATGGCAAATCCTCGCTTGGTCGAATTGACGTAGTGGCGCACGATGCGGAATGCAAGCATATGCTCGCCTTGACCCTGCCAAAACCCTGCCGCATGGTCCGCGCCCGAACCTGACCGGAACCGGGAGACCCTGTTGAGCGAATATTTGCTGCCGCTGGCTGCCCTGCCCTTCCCCAACATCGATCCGGTCATCGTCCGGATCGGACCGCTGGCGGTGCATTGGTACGGCGTCGGCTACATCGTCGGCATCCTGTTCGCCTGGTGGTATGCCAAGCGCCTCGTCACCAACCCGAAACTCTGGCCCGACGGCACCCTGCCGATGAAGCCCGTGGATCTCGACGACTTCATCGTCTGGGCGGCCATCGGCGTGGTGCTCGGCGGACGCACCGGCTACGTGTTGTTCTACGACCTGCCGCGTTACATCGCCAATCCGCTCGATGTCGTCGCCGTCTGGCAGGGCGGCATGTCGTTTCATGGCGGCCTGCTCGGCGTCATTCTCGCCATGACGCTGTTTTCCCGGGCGCGTGGCATCCGCACATGGTCGCTGTTCGACGTTGTTGCCGCCGGCGTGCCGGTGGGGCTTGGCCTCGTTCGCCTGGCAAACTTCATCAATTCCGAACTATGGGGCCGACCGACCGACGTTCCATGGGCATTCGAATTCCCCAATGGCGGCCCATTTGCACGCCATCCGAGCCAGATCTACGAGGCGCTGCTCGAAGGGCTGGTGTTGTTCCTTGTCCTGCGCTTTCTCACTCATTCGCGGCTCAAGCTGAAGACGCCGCGCTTCGTCGGCGGCGCCTTCATTGCCGGCTATGGCGCCTCGCGCGTCTTCGTCGAATTCTTCCGCGAGCCCGACCAGCAGCTCGGCTATCTCCTTGGCACGAGCTGGCTCACCATGGGCATGGTGCTGTCGCTGCCGATGGTGCTGGCCGGCATCTGGGCGATGGCTACAGCCAAGCCGGTGACAAAACCGCAGCCCGCATGACGCCGCTGAAGACACGCATCGCCGAGCTGATCGGTGCGGTGGGACCGATCCCCATCAGCGAATACATGGCGCTCTGCCTGTTCGATGCGCAGGACGGCTATTATACGACACGCGAGCCGTTCGGCGCCGCCGGCGACTTCGTCACCGCGCCGGAGATCAGCCAGATGTTTGGCGAGATGGTCGCCGTCTGGCTCTACCAGGCATGGCTGGCGATCGGCCGGCCGACGCCGGTCGCCATCGCCGAAATAGGCCCCGGCCGCGGCACGCTGATGAGAGATATGCTGCGCACGCTTTCGCGGCTCGATCCGACGCTTACCGCCAGCGCATCATTCGCCTTGATCGAGACCAGTCCGCGGTTGACCGAGGTCCAGAAACGGACGCTTGCCGGGACGTCGGCCACCATCGCCTGGAATGAAACCATCGACACACTACCGCAGGGGCAGCTTCTGATTGTTGGCAACGAGCTGTTTGACGCGGTGCCTATTCGCCAGTTCGTCCGCGCCGGAGCCGGCTGGCGCGAACGGATGATCGGTCTCGACGATGCGAACCGGCTGCGCTTTTTCGTCGGCGCCGGCTCGCTCGATCCGATGCTGCTGCCGGAGGGTGCCGAGAATGCGCCGCAAGGTGCGATCGTCGAGGTGGCGCCGGCCCGCGCCGCTCTGATGGCGGCCATCGCCGGGCGACTTGCCGGATTTGGCGGCGCCGGCCTGTTTCTCGACTACGGTCACCTCCAGCCCGGCATCGGCGACACCTTGCAGGCCTTGCGCAAGCACGATCATGAGGACGTGCTGGCCAATCCGGGGGAGGCCGATCTCACCGCCCATGTCGATTTCGCTGCCCTCGCGGCAACCGTTCGGGCACACAGCCTCGATGCCCACCTCTCCACGCAAGGTGAATTCCTGCTCAAAATGGGGCTTCTCGAACGAGCTGGCCGGCTCGGCGCCAATGCCGATCAGGCAGCTCGTGAAAAGATCGCGGCCGACGTCGAGCGCCTCGCCGGTCAGCAGGCCATGGGCGAGCTCTTCAAGGTGCTTGCCATCCTTCCTTCCGGCATTGCCGTTCCGCCGTTCGCAAGCGCGGATTGACTTTTCGCTGTCGCCTCTACCACTCTCCCCTCTCCGGCTGCGCCCGACATCAACTGCACTCGCCTTCAACTGCGCCCGCCTTCAACTCGCCTACCTTCAACTTGCCTACCTTCAACTCGCCGCCTTCAACGCGCTTGACGAAATCGCCCATACGGACAACAAAGCCGCCATGCTGAATCAGACCAAACCGGATCCCGTTCGGTCGCCCTTGCTGGAAACGGTGCAAGGCATCCGCCACGGCTACTTCACACGCGTCGGCGGCATTTCCAGCGGCATCTACCGGGGCCTCAACATCGGCACCGGATCGAGCGACGCCCAGACGCTGGTGCGCGAGAATCGCCGCCGCGTCGCCGAATGGATGGGCGTGGCGGCAAGCCATCTGCTGACTGCTCATCAGGTTCATTCGCCGGACGTCGTCATCGCCAGGGAACCTTTTGCCGGCGAGCGTCCCAAGGCCGACGCCATCGTCACCGACCGGCCGGGCATTGCCATCGGGGCCTCGACCGCCGATTGCGGACCGGTCCTCTTCGCTGACGCCGAGGCGTGCATTATCGGAGCCGCCCATGCCGGCTGGAAAGGCGCTTTCACGGGAGTGCTGGAAAACACCATCGCGGCAATGGAAAGCCTCGGCGCCCGGCGTGACCGCATCGTCGCAGTGCTCGGTCCTTCCATCGGCCCACAGAATTACGAAGTCGGACCGGAATTCGTCGCCCGCTTCGTCGACGCCGATGCCGGTAATGCCCGCTATTTCGCGCCCTCCGCAAATGCCGGACACGCGATGTTCGATCTCAACCGCTACACGGTCGACCGGCTGACCAAGGCTGGCGTCAATGCCGAAGGGCTCGGCCGCTGCACCTATGCCGAGGAAGAGCTTTTCTACTCCTATCGGCGCAGCACGCATCGCAACGAGCCCGACTACGGACGGCAGGTTTCGGCAATCGTTTTGGAGACTGACTGATGGCGCTGCATTTCGAACGCTCGGAATTCGACGCGCGGCGCGATCGACTGATGATCGAGATCGCCGAAAAGAAGCTCGACGCCGTCCTGCTGTTTGCGCAGGAAAGCATGTATTGGCTAACCGGCTACGACACGTTCGGCTTCTGCTTTTTCCAGTGCCTGGTGGTCAAGGCCGACGGCTCGATGGTACTGCTGACGCGTTCGGCCGATTTGCGCCAGGCACGCCACACCTCGATCATCGACAACATCGTTTTGTGGACGGATCGCAACGGCGCCAATCCGGCGGTCGACCTGCGCAATTTGCTCAACGAGCTTGACCTGCTCGGCGCCCGCATCGGCGTCGAATACGACACCCACGGCCTGACGGCATATAATGGCCGGCGCCTCGACGAGCAGTTGCAGACCTTCGGGCAGATCGCAGATGCCTCTGGCATTGTCAGCCGGCTGCGGCTGTTCAAGAGCCCGGCCGAAATCGCCAAGGCGGAAAAAGCCGCAAATCTGGCCGACGACGCGCTGGACGCAGCACTGCCGCTGATCAAGCAGGGCGGCGATGAGGCGCTGATCCTCGCCGCCATGCAAGGCGCGATCTTTGCCGGCGGCGGCGATTATCCGGCCAACGAGTTCATCATCGGCTCGGGCGTCGACGCCCTGCTCTGCCGCTACAAGGCCGGTCGCCGCAAGCTCACCAAGAACGACCAGCTGACACTCGAATGGGCCGGTGTCTTCCATCACTACCATGCGGCAATGATGCGCACGGTGTTGACCGGCAAGGTATCGAAACGCCACCAGGAATTGTTCGATGCCGCCCGCGCCGCGCTACTTGCAGTCGAGAAGGCGATGACACCTGGTAATACGTTCGGCGACGTGTTCGACGCCCATGCCCGCACGCTCGAAGCCCACAATTTGACCAAGCACCGGCTCAATGCCTGCGGTTATTCGCTCGGCGCCCGCTTCACCCCGTCCTGGATGGATATGCCGATGTTCTATCAGGGTAATCCCGAACCGATTGCGCCGAACATGACGCTGTTCGCCCATATGATCATCATGGACTCCGAAACCGAAACGGCGATGACCCTTGGCCGCACCTACCTGACGACCGAATCCCAGCCGAAGCCGCTGTCCCGCCATGATCTCGACTTGATCGTGCAGTGAATCCATAATGGAAAAAGTGTGAGGGGCGTTCGTCGCCAAGGAGTTTTCAGGCTAATGAGACGATCGCATGTGACGACCGTGTCATTGCTCGCGGCGCTGGCGCTGGCGGCTTGCACCAATGCGAAGGACGTTCTCGAACCCTCGGCCATCGCCCCGCAATCGACCCAATCCCTGCCCGGAGCCGGCGGCGCCGCAACGCCCCCCTCAACTGCGGCGCCGTCTTCCGGCACCGCGCCAACTGCAGATACAGCGCAGCCTCCGGCGGCAGCAGCCGTGCCGCCCGCCAAAAGCGCCGCTGCCATTGCGCGAACCCGGCTGCAGGTGGCGCCGATCGTCGGCGCCTCGGTAGAAGCCGCGACACCGCTGACCGCCGAGCTTCAGACACGCGCCAGGCAGCGTGGCATCACCTTGGCCGGCAGCACCGACCAGACCCCAACGCACGTGCTCAAGGGCTATTTCTCGACCATGACGGAAGGCAAGGACACCACCGTCATCTATGTCTGGGACATCTATGACCCGGCCGGCAACCGGCTGCATCGCATCAACGGCCAGCAGAAGGCGCCCTCCGTCGGTGGCGGCGAAGGCTGGGCGGCGGTCGCGCCGGCGACCATGCAGGCGATTGCCGACCAGACAATCGACCAGTTCGCCACCTGGCTTGGCGGCGGCGCCGGCTGACCTGGAGCATGATTCCGAAAAGTGGAATCCGGTTTTCGGAAAAGAGCATGCTCAGACTGAAAGATAGAAGCTATCCCGATTCTGTCGGCATCGAAGTGGACCTATCGCCGCATCGTCAAGCCGTAAGCGATTATTGAGATTAGCCGGCGGATTCCCATTCACGACGCTTGCAATACCGGCGCGGGCCGCTAAAAGCCCGACTAAGAGGCTGGAGTGCTATCGGAGTCTCTCAATCCTTCGCCAGGAACGGTGCATGAAGCTCTTCGCGGGCAATTCCAACAGGGTGCTGGCCGAATCAGTCGCCCGCTACCTCAACATTCCGCTGGGCAAGGCCAGCGTCAGGCGCTTCGCTGACCAGGAAATCTTCGTCGAGATCCAGGAGAACGTGCGAGGCGAGGACGTCTTCATCCTGCAGTCCACCTCGTTCCCGACCAACGATCATCTGATGGAACTGCTCATCATGATCGACGCCTTCATGCGCTCCTCGGCCAAGCGTATCACTGCGGTTATTCCTTATTTCGGCTATGCCAGGCAGGACCGCCGCGCCTCCGGCCGCACACCGATCTCGGCCAAGCTGGTAGCCAACATGATCACGCGGGCGGGCGTCAACCGGGTGCTGACGCTGGATCTGCATGCCGGGCAAATTCAGGGCTTCTTCGACATCCCGACCGACAATCTGTTTTCCGTGCCGGTGATGGCGCGTGACGTGAAGGCGAAATACAAGCAGCTCGCCAATGTCATGGTGGTGTCGCCGGATGTCGGCGGCGTGGTCCGCGCCCGTGCCCTCGCCAAGCGCATCGATGCCCAGTTGGCCATCGTCGACAAGCGTCGCGAGCGCCCCGGCGAATCGGAAGTCATGAACGTCATCGGTGACGTGCGCGGCAAGGATTGCCTGTTGATCGACGACATCATTGATTCGGGCGGCACGCTATGCAATGCGGCCGATGCGCTGCTTGCCGACGGCGCCACCAGTGTCACCGCCTATACTACCCATGGCGTTTTGTCCGGCGGCGCCATCGCCCGCATCGGCGCCTCGAAACTGCAGGAACTGGTCATCACCGATTCCATCCAGCCGACCCAGGCAGTGCTGGACGCCGCCAATATCCGCGTCATCTCCATCGCCGAACTGATGGGCGAGGCGATCTCCCGCACGGCAACCGAGGAATCGGTGTCGAGCCTGTTCGATTAATACATGTCGCGCAAAAGTGAGCAGCGGTTTTGCGACAACGACATGCATAAAACAAGACCCTAAAGCGCGTCGCATGAGACCGGTCGAACGCGACGCGCTTTAGGGCTGCGACTCAGGCCGAGCCGGACCGCTTATTCGCCGCACACCTTCACCAGCATCACGGGCGCCGCGCATGTAACCGCGTGGCGAGGCTCCCAGCATGCGCTTGAACATGGTGATGAACGCCGGCACGCTGTCATAGCCGAGATCGAGCGCCACCCTTGTGATCGGCTCGCCGTCGGCCAGCCGTGGCAGCGCCGCGAACAGACAGGCCTGCTGGCGCCAAGTCGACAGCGACAATCCGGTCTGGCGATGAAAGGCGCGGGTGAAAGAGCGGCGGCTCATGCCGACGATAGCGGCCCATTCATCGATCGTCGCGTGCGGTGACGGTGCCGAGACGAAGCGCCGGCACAGCGCTGCCAGCCTTGCGTCGGACGGGAACGGCAGTCCGAGTGGCCGTTGCGGCAGGTTCGGGATTTCGTGCAGCAGGAGCTTCATGATCAGCCCGCCCCGCCCCTCCAGCTCGGCGCCCTGCGGCAGCTTTTCCGATTCCACGATCAGGCTGTGCATCAGGTCGGTGATGCCGACGACGCGCAACCCGTCCGGCAGGCCGGGAATGGCCTCCGGCATCACATAGACGGAGCGCATGCTGACGTCGCCCAGCATCTCAACCGAGTGTTCGGTGCCGGCTGGGATCCACATCGCGTGGTCGGGGGGCACCATCCAGCGCCCATGCCGCGTCGTCACCAGCACGACACCGACCAGCGCGTGCAGCAACTGGCTGCGGCTGTGATGGTGCCGCGGCACGTGATAGCCGTCCGGATATTCGGTCGGCAGCGCCACCGCCGGCCCGACGGCCTGCTCCAGCCATTGCCAGCGACGCTCATGCAACAGCCCAAGATCGGTATCGCCCGCTCTGAACATTTCCCTGCCATGCGGCATCAGCTATGGCCCACTTGCGAAACTATTGGACCAAACCACGAAAGAAGTCGCATGACAAGCAACGTATAAGGCAGCCGGCCCATAAGACCGCCTGCGGGAGCGCCCGCCAAAAAGACCACGGAGCCTGCCTTGACCGATACCACAGCAACCGCCGACGCCAAGCCGGCAGCGGCCAGCCACATTTCAGCTCAGGCGACGGCCTTCACCGTCATCCTGGCGGTGAGCTTCTGCCATTGCATCAACGACATCATGCAGTCGCTGCTGTCGGCGATCTATCCGCTGCTGAAGGACAATTACGGTCTCGATTTCTGGCAGATCGGCCTTTTGACTTTCACCTTCCAGGTGACGGCATCCTTGCTGCAGCCGGTGATCGGCATGATTACCGACAAGCGGCCGATGCCGTATTCGCTGCCCTACGGCATGGCCTCTTCGTTGATCGGCCTGGTCGTGCTGGCCTATGCTGGACATTACTCGCTGCTCCTCATCGGCGCCTCGCTGATTGGCATTGGCTCGGCGATCTTCCACCCGGAATCCTCGCGCATCGCGCGCTTCGCCTCTGGTGGCAGGTTCGGCCTGGCACAGTCGCTGTTCCAGGTCGGCGGCAATTTCGGCCAGGCCATGGGGCCGCTGCTGGCAGCCTTCATCGTCGTGCCCTTCGGCCAGACCAGCATCGCCTGGTTCGCCGGCGGCTCGCTGATCGGCATCATCGTGCTGTGGCAGGTCGGCGGCTGGTACAGCCGCCTGCGTGCCGCGCAGAGCACCCGCAAGGCGGCAGGCTTCGTCTCGCCCTTCCCGCGCCGCAAGGTGATGGGAGCGCTGCTGGTGCTGACGCTGCTGGTACTGACCAAGAACGCCTATATTTCCAGCCTTGCCAGCTATTATACCTTCTATTCCATCCATAAATTCGGCGTTTCAGTCCAGATGTCGCAAGTCATGCTGTTCCTGTTCCTCGGCGCCTCGGCCCTGGGCATCCTGCTCGGCGGCCCGTTCGGCGACCGCTACGGGCAGAAGGCGATGATCTGGTTCTCGATCGTCGGCGTGCTGCCCTTCACCCTGGCCCTGCCCTATGCCAATTTCGAGTGGACGATGGTTCTCACCGTGCTGATTGGCCTGATCCTGTCCTCGGCCTTCTCGAACGTCGTCGTCTTCGCGCAGGAACTCGTGCCCGGCCGGGTCGGCATGATCGCCGGCATCTTTTTCGGCTTCGCCTTCGGCATGGGCGGCATCGCGGCCGCCGTGCTTGGCGTCGTCGCCGACATGAAAGGCATCGATTTCGTCTTCCAGGTCTGCTCGTATTTGCCGCTACTCGGGCTGCTGACGGTTTTTCTGCCTAACATGAAGGAAGCGAGGAAGGTGACCACGGTCGGGTGAAGCCCGGGTTCGGTTTCTAAGCGAATCCCCTCTTCCGACGCGCCCGTCCAGCCGCCTGCGGTTATTTGGGCCAGGCCCGGCGACGCCGATTTGGCGGCCGTCAGCCGCTTTCGTAGTTCGTTCCCTCTACACCCAGGCCTGCAGCTGCCCACTCGGGCAAGCCGCCTTCGAAACGGCGCGAGGCCCAGCCTCGTGCCCTCAGGATTGCCAAAGCGTCGGCCGACAGAACGCACTGGACCCCACGACAATAGGCGACAACGACCTTCTCTCGTGGAAGCTCCGCAAGCCGCTGCTCCAGCTCATCAGCGGGAATGTTGATCGCACCCGGCAAATGCCCCGTCGCGAATTCGTTCTGCGGCCTGACATCGAGCAGCACGACTTCGTCGTTTCGCATGCGGCGCACGAGTTCCTCGCGCGAGATGTTTTCCAGCCTGTCCGGCTGGCTAATGCTGTCGTTGATAAACTCACGGATCTGCTCGCGTCTATGGTTTGCAAGGCTTCGCAGCGCCGCGAACACGTTTTCGATTGGGACATCTGCAAGCCGGTACAGAACGCGTTTTCCGTCTCGCCGGGTCTGCACCAGGCCCGCTCGCTTGAGATGTTGAAGATGCTGCGACGTATTCGCCAATGCGATCCCCGAAAGCTGCGTCAGCTGCTCGACGGCCAGTTCGCCATCGGCAATGTGACGCAGCAGAACCAGCCGGTGGGCATGCCCCAAGGTGCGGGCGAGATCCGCTACTTCGTCGAAGATCGGGTGGTGAACGTCCGTGCTTTTCATTTGACTTGGCTAGCATTAATCAATCAATCAATCAATATGTTGAATGATTGATTCTAATTGGTTAATGTCTGACGGGTGAAACAGGAGAGCAAAAATGTTGGAGTTCGTTGTCCGTGCGGCCGTCATTGGTATCGGCGCGACAGCCCTGATGGACCTTTGGGGATGGTTTCTGAAGCGAATGCTCGCGATTCCATCGCTTGATTACGCCTGGGTCGGCCGCTGGATCGGACACTTTCCGCGTGGCCGTTTCGCGCACGCGAATATCGCGCAAGCTGCTCGCGTTCGCGGCGAAACCGCCATTGGATGGAGCGCACATTACGCGACCGGCATCGTATTTGCCGCGGCGCTGATTGGAGTGTGGAGCCTCGACTGGGCACGGCACCCGACAGTGCTTCCGGCCCTGTTGGTCGGCGTCTGCACCATCGTCGCCCCGTTCTTCGTGATGCAACCGGCTTTTGGGATCGGCATCGCGGCTTCGAAAGTTCCCAATCCGCGCACTGCGCGCCTGCGCAGCCTTATGACCCATCTGTCCTTTGGCGTCGGACTGTACATTGCAGCATTGCTTTCGGCACTGCCGTTTCCGGCCTGACATTGATGGGACACGGTCCGTCCCTGGGCACCTTCCGCCCCGCTTGCACCTCGCGCCGCCTTCCGCTATAGAGCCGCCACCCGCGTAGACACCCTTGGAGGCAACGCGGCGGAAGGCCGCCTTCCCGCATGATCCCGAAAAGTGGATTCCGGTTTTCGGACCAGGTCATGCGTTAGCTATGTCGGCTTTCGACGTTTACGGCCCCGGCACGTTGCCGGCCGCGAACGCTCCAGAACAACGCGAAAGGAAATGCCATGAGCCACGATACTTACGAGCTCAAGGCCGAAGCGCGCGAACAGGTCGGTAAGGGGTCCGCCCGTGCAGTTCGCCGCAACGGTAAAGTGCCTGCAGTGATTTACGGCGACAAGCAGCCTCCCCTGGCGATTGCGCTGACCTATAAGGACATCTACTACAAGATCCATGGCGGCGGGTTTCTGACCACGGTCGCCACGATCGATGTCGACGGGAACAAGATCCAGGTTCTGCCCAAGGACTTCCAGCTCGACCCGGTCAAGGATTTCCCGGTCCATGTCGATTTCCTGCGCATCGGCAAGGACACCGAAGTCAATGTCGACGTGCCCGTGCACTTCATCAATGAAGACAAGTCGCCCGGCATCAAGCGCGGCGGCGTGCTCAACATCGTGCGCCACGAGGTCGAATTCCACTGCCCGGCCAATGCGATCCCGGATTTCATCACCATCGATCTCACCGGCACCGATATTGGCGATTCGATCCACATTTCGGCCGTCACCTTGCCGGCCGGCGTCAAGCCGGTGATCTCCGACCGTGACTTCACCATCGCGACCATTGCCGGCTCCTCGGCGATGAAGCCGGAGGCCGTAGAAGAGACGACTGAAGCGGCTGCGCCCGAAGCGGCTCCTGCCGCCGAAGAGAAGTAACCCCTTCCCGCCCGGAGGCGACGATGCTTGTCTTTGCAGGCCTCGGCAATCCGGGCGCGAAATACGCCAACAACCGGCACAATGTCGGCTTCATGGCGGCGGACGCGATCGCCCGCCGCCATTCCTTTTCGCCCTGGTCGAAGAAATTCCAGGGGCTGATCGCCGAAGGCACGCTTGCCGGCGACAAGGTGATCCTGATCAAGCCGCAGACCTTCATGAACCTGTCCGGCCAATCGGTCGGCGAAGCCTTGCGCTTCTATAAGCTCGGCCCTTCGGCGCTGACTGTCTTTTATGACGAGATCGACCTTGCCGCCGGCAAGGTGCGGGTCAAGGTCGGTGGCGGCTCCGGCGGCCACAACGGTATCCGCTCGCTCGACCAGCACGTCGGCAAGGATTTTCGCCGTGTGCGCATCGGCGTCGGCCACCCCGGCGTCAAGGAAATGGTGCATGGCCATGTGCTCGGCGATTTCGCCAAGGCCGACCGCGAATGGCTGGACGTGCTGCTCGACGCAATCGCCGATGGTGCCGGATTGCTTGCCAAGGGCGACGACAATTCGTTCATGAATCGCGTGACGCTGGCGCTGCGCGACAAGCTCACGCCGACGGACGACGACGACCGCCCGCCACCCAACGCGCCAAAGGCACAAAGCCACGTCCGTCAGGCACGGCCGCAGCAACCGGCGGCCAAGCTGCCCAAAACCGGCCCGATGGCGGCGATGCTGAAGAAGCTTTTTGGCGGCAAGGACTGAGCCATGAATATGGATGACGTCCAGCAATTGGTTCGCCGCGTGAGGCAGAAGTATGTTGATTATTTCGTCGCCGCTGCCGGCGAACTTGCTCGCAACGGCCAAGGATCGCATGCGACCGAGGTCAAGTTTTCGAACGTCGATTCCTTCTATCGAAATCTCATCGCGGTTGATTTCGTCGGCAATGACGGACAGCCAAATCCGCAGTTCATCAATAGCGATACCTATGTGAAATTCTCTCCGGATATTCACGCCGGGATCGGTGGAATGGATGTCCTCATCTCACCGTTCAAGTGGGACGAGGTTCATTTCAAATTCCCCGTAAATGAGCTTGACGGCGATCTCTTCGACGAATGGTTTCGCGGCTGGTTCGATATCGATGGCGAGCGTGAAACATCGGAGACCTTAGGAAGCATCATTCACAGTGCGCAATTGCTCGAGGGGCAACTGACGATCGATTTCGGAACCGCGGATGTCGACGCGTTCTGGCATCTTCTGCAAATACTGAGCAGGTCCGGCGTTCACGCGTTGGCGATAGGCACCGATGACATCGCGCAGCGTCTGAATTGAATTGCGCCTTGACGATCGTCGGCGCTTTCGCCCATAGCCCTGATCAAATTTCGATTTCCCGATAGGACCAGACAAAAATGGGTTTCAAATGCGGCATCGTTGGCTTGCCCAATGTCGGCAAGTCGACGCTCTTCAATGCGTTGACCAGGACGGCGGCGGCACAGGCCGCCAATTATCCGTTCTGCACCATCGAGCCGAACACCGGCGAGGTGGCGGTGCCCGACCCGCGCCTGCAGAAGATCGCCGCGATCGGCAAGTCGAAGGAGATCATCCCGACGCGCATCTCCTTCGTCGACATTGCCGGCCTGGTGCGCGGCGCCTCGAAGGGTGAAGGGCTGGGCAACCAGTTCCTCGCCAACATCCGCGAGGTCGACGCCATCGTCCATGTGCTGCGCTGTTTCGAGGATGACGACATCACCCATGTCGAGGGCCGCATCGATCCTGTCGCCGATGCCGAGACCGTCGAAACCGAATTGATGCTTGCCGACCTCGACAGCCTCGAGCGCCGCATCGTGCAGATCCGCAAGCGTGCCGCCGGCAAGGACAAGGAGGCAGCGACCGTACTTCCCATGATGGAAGCGGCGCTTGAACTACTGCAGGCCGGCAAGCCCGCCCGCATCCTGCTCAACGGCATCTCGGCTGAGGATCTGCGCATCCTGCAGGGACTGAACCTTTTGACGTCGCACCCGGTGCTTTACGTGTGCAACGTCGCCGAAGCCGATGCCGCCATCGGCAACGCCCATACCAGGGCGGTCGAGCAGATGGCGGCCGCGCAAGGTGCCCGCACCGTTGTGATTTCGGCGGCGATCGAGGCCGAGGTCGCCCAGCTCTCGGACGAAGAGGAAATGGAATTCCTGGCAACGCTCGGCCTGGACGAACCCGGCTTGAACAAGGTCATCCGCGCCGGCTACGAGCTGCTGCAGCTCATCACCTACTTTACCGTCGGGCCGAAGGAGACACGCGCCTGGACCGTGAACAAGGGCGCCAGGGCGCCGCAGGCGGCAGGCGTTATCCACACCGATTTCGAGCGCGGCTTCATCCGCGCCCAGACCATCGCCTATGACGACTTCGTCAGGCTGGGCGGCGAAGTGGCGGCTAAGGAGGCCGGCAAGGCGCGCGACGAAGGCAAGGAGTATGTCGTCCAGGACGGCGACATCATGCTGTTCAAGTTCAACACCTGACCAGGCGAGGGAGCCCAGCGGCCACCATTGCCGCCGCTCGATGCCAAACTTCAAAGCAGGGGTCGCAGTGCCTCTTGCGCTGCTTGACGGGCCGTCGTGCGGGGTCTAAGGGGCCTTTGCACCGGCCTCGCGCCTCACCTGCCCGTGTCCGTGCGATCTGACTGACGCGCCCCTCCAACGAACGCTCTTTGGCAACAGCAAGGGAGACCCGGCGATGATCAAGGCCTTCGTCGTCGACAATGATCGCCTGCGCCTGGTCGACGATCTCCTGCAGAACAGCGACACTGTGGTCTGGGTCGACCTCTTCAACCCGACAAAGGAAGAAGAGACGACAATTGAGACCTGGCTCGGCATCGCCGTTCCGACCCGCGAAGAGATGGAAGAGATCGAGATCTCGAGCCGTCTCTACGTCGAGGACGGCGCCTACTTCATGACCGCCATTCTGCCTGCGCAGACCGAGGTGGACGATCCGTTGATGTCGCCGGTTACCTTCGTGCTCGCCGGCAGCAGGCTGATCACCGTGCGGTACCACGAACCGAAGGCGTTTAAGACCTTTCCGCAGCGCGCCGAGAAGGTGGCGACCGGTTGCACCAGCGGCGACACCATCCTGATCGGACTACTGGAGGCGATCGTCGACCGCCTCGCCGACATTCTGGAGCGCGCCGGCCGCGACGTCGAGGCGATCTCGCGCGACATCTTCGAGGCACGCTCGACCAAGGTTTCCAAGCGCAACCGCGACTTCCAGGAGCTGTTGAAAGGCATTGGCCGCAAGGAGGATCTCGCCTCCTCGGTCCGCGACAGCCTGATCTCGCTGCAGCGCCTTGCCGGCTTCCTCGCCCATGCCTCCACGCAGACCAGGATGAGCAAGGATACCCGCGCCCGCATCAAGACCTTGTCGCGCGATGTGCTGTCGCTCGCCGACCACGCCACGTTCCTGTCGCAGAAGATCAGCTTCCTGCTCGACGCGACGCTCGGCATGATCTCGATCGAGCAGAACGCCATCATCAAGATCTTCTCCGTCGCCGCTGTCATCTTCCTGCCGCCGACGCTTGTCGCTTCAATCTACGGCATGAATTTCGACATCATCCCCGAGCTCAAATGGCACTTTGGTTATCCCTTCGCCATCGGCATGATGGTGCTTTCGGCAATCCTGCCCTTCTGGTATTTCCGCCGCCGCGGCTGGCTGTAGGGTCATCAATACCTCCGCTGCGGCTTGGGCGCCGCAGGCTGGCGCACTAGAAATTGCTTGACCAAATGCCGCGCTGCCTGCATCCGGGACCCCGACCCGCAGCGATCGTACAATCCTGAACAGGATTTCCAGACCATGACCGCAAAGACCTGGGCTTATGAGGATTTTGTCGAGGGCGCTTCGCTCGACCTCGGCACCAAGCTGGTAAGCGCCGCCGAAATCATAGAATTCGCCGGCGAGTTCGATGCCCAGGCGATGCATCTCGACGAGGCTGCGGGTAAGGCCAGCATCCTCGGCGGGCTGGCGGCTTCGGGTTGGCACACCTGCGCCATGTTCATGCGCATGCTGTGCGATGCCTTCCTGCTCGACTCGACCTCCCAGGGCGCGCCAGGCGTCGACCAGGTCAAATGGAAACGGCCGGTCCTGGCCGGCGACCTGTTGAGCGGCAGCACCACCGTCCTTGCCAAGCGCCTGTCTAGATCGAAGCCCCGGCTTGGCCTGGTGACCATGCGCAGCGAGTTGTTCAACCAGCGCGGCGAAGGTGTTTTCGAGCTCGAAAACACCGTCATGTTCCTCACCCGCGAGGGCAGTGCGTGAGCCTCGACGAATTCTTCTGCATCGGTATCACCGTCACACTCGGTTCGCATCGATTCGAACCGGAGGCGATCAAGGCGTTCGCCCGCAAATACGATCCGCAAGTTTTCCACATCGATGAAGAGGCGGCGAGGAACAGCATATTCGGCGGGCTCTGCGCCTCGGGCTGGCACACCGCCGCCACCTGGATGAAATTGAACCTCCAGGCTGGCATAGAGGCAGAGGTCGCCCGCTGGCCCGGCCCCGGGCCGGTGCCGGAATTCGGCCCCTCGCCCGGCTTCAAGAACCTCAAATGGCCCAAACCTGTCTATGCCGGGGAAACCGTGACTTTCACCCGCACGGCGCTGGCCCACCGCCCCATTGCCTCGCGACCGGGCTGGCGGCTGCTGACGCTCCGCTCAGAGGCCTTCGATTCGACGGGCGACAAGGTGATCGAATTCGAAAGTGCCGTGCTGGTGAAGGTGGGGTGAGCGGAATTCTTCCCTTCTGCCACGGGGGAGAAGGAAGAAACGCTCAATGCCCCTCAAACCCGATCAGCGTCCTCACCGGCACGCCGAGCCCCTCTAACCTCTCGCGGCCGCCAAGGTCCGGCAGGTCGATGACGAAGCAGGCGGCGAGAATGTCGGCGCCGATCTGCCGCAATAGCTTGACGGCCGCCTCCGCCGTGCCGCCGGTGGCGATCAAATCGTCGACGAGGATTACCTTCTCGCCCGGAGAAACACCGTCCTTGTGCATCTCCATCTCGTCCAGCCCGTATTCCAGGCTGTAGGCGACGCGCACCGTCTCGTAAGGCAACTTGCCCTTCTTGCGGATCGGCACGAAGCCGGCTGAGAGCTGGTGGGCGATGGCGCCGCCGAGGATGAAGCCGCGCGCCTCGATGCCGGCGATCTTGTCGATCTTCAGGCCGGCATAGGGATGCACCAGTTCGTCGATCGCGCGGCGGAAGGCCCGCGCATTGCCGAGCAGCGTGGTGATGTCGCGAAACAGGATGCCCGGCTTGGGATAATCCGGAATGGTGCGGATCGCGGCAAGCAGCGTCTCTTCGAGCGAGGACTTCATCAAGCGGCTCTCCGGGCCATTCAGATTCGGCTAAAGACGTGAAAGGAATTGGCCAATCGTAACCCGGTGCAGCCAAGTCCGGCTACCGCCATGTGACGCCTGACGGAAAATTGTCCGGCAAAGGGCCTTGTTCAGCGCCGGCTGCGATGAATCGACATGCCTGCAATGAAAAGGGCGCCTTTCGACGCCCTCGCATTCTCTTATATCGCAGGGCTCAGTGCGCCACGCCGGCCCACACCTTGCGCTTGGTCAGGTAGACCAGTGCGCCGAACAGCAGCAGGAAGACCAGTACGCGAAAGCCGGTCTTCTTGCGGTCCTCGAGGTGCGGTTCTGCCGCCCACATCAGGAAGGCCGACACGTCGCGAGAATACTGGTCGACCGTCTGCGGCGCCCCGTCATCATAGGTAACCTGGCCGTCGGAGAGCGGCTTCGGCATCTTCAGCGACACGCCGGACAGGAAGTACGGATTGTAGTGCGTGCCTTCTGGTATGACCATGCCCGCCGGCGGCTGTTGGTCGTAGCCGGTCAGCAGCGAGTGGATGTAGTCGGGGCCGCCCTGGGCATATTGCGTAAAGATGTCGAACACGAAGCGCGGGAAGCCGCGCTCGACGCCGCGCGCCTTGGCCAGCAGCGACATGTCGGGCGGTGCTGCACCGCCATTGGCCGCCGCCGCCGCTTCCTCGTTGGGGAACGGCGGCGGAAAATGGTCGGACGGCTTGCCGGGACGATCGAACATGTCGCCGGCATCGTTCGGGCCGTCATGGATCGTATATTCGGCCGCCAGCGTCTTGATCTGCGCATCCGAATAGCCAAGGCCTTCCAGCGTACGGAACGCCACCAAATTCATCGAATGGCAGGCCGAGCAGACTTCCTTGTAGACCTTGAGCCCGCGCTGCAGCTGGGCCTTGTCGTAGGTGCCGAATGGCCCGGCGAAGCTCCAGTCCATTTCCTTCGGTTCGTCAATCGGGAAATGCGTCGGCGCCGCCTCATTGTGCGCCTCTTCCTGGGCGCTCGCTCCAGTGCCTGTGGCCCCAATGCCCGCGGCCACAAGGCCAAGCAGCGCCAACGAGGCGAGAATCTTCTTCATGCCATATCCCCTTGAGATTCTCTGACGCGCGGTCATCGTCCCGAGCATGATCTTGTCCGAAAACCGGTTTCCACTTTCCGGGATCATGCTCAGCCTTTGGTTTCCGGCGCGGCCGTGGCGCCGGCAGGATGTCCACCGCCACCCTTGTTCTTCTCGAGCACCGCCTCGGTGATCGAATTCGGCAGCCGCCGCGGCGTCTCGATCAGCCCAAGCACCGGCAGCGCTACCAGGAAGAAGGCGAAGTAGAACAGCGTCGCCATCTGCGCCATGAACACATAGCTGCCCTCGGCCGGCTGCGAGCCCAGCCAGCCGAGCAGGATGGCGTCGGCCGTGAACAGCCAGAAGAACAGCTTGTACCAGGGCCGGTAGACAGCCGAGCGCACCTTCGAGGTGTCGAGCCACGGCACCAGGAACAGCATTACAATCGCGCCGAACATGCAGAGCACGCCGCCGAGTTTGGAGTTGATGGGCCCGATATTGAAGGTGATGGCGCGCAGGATCGCGTAGAACGGCAGGAAGTACCATTCCGGCACGATGTGGGCCGGCGTCTTCAGCGGGTTGGCCACGGTGTAATTGTCCGGATGGCCGAGATAGTTCGGCAGGTAGAACACGAAATAGGCGAAGACGAACAGGAACACGATCATGCCGAACCCGTCCTTGATGGTCGCGTAAGGCGTGAAGGCGAGCGTGTCGGTCTTCGATTTGACCTCGATGCCGGTCGGATTGTTCTGGCCGACGACGTGAAGCGCCCAGATGTGCAGCACGACGACGCCGGCGATCATGAACGGCAGCAGGTAATGCAGCGCAAAGAAGCGGTTCAACGTCGGATTGTCGACCGCGAAGCCGCCGAGGAGAAGCTGCTGGATCCAGTCGCCAACCAGCGGTATGGCGGTGAAGAAGCCGGTGATGACGGTGGCGCCCCAGAAGCTCATCTGGCCCCAAGGCAGCACATAGCCCATGAACCCGGTCGCCATCATCAGCAGGTAGATGATGCAGCCGAGGATCCACAGCAGCTCGCGCGGCGCCTTGTAGGAGCCGTAGTAGAGGCCACGGAAGATATGGATGTAGACGGCGACGAAGAAGAACGACGCGCCGTTCGAATGCAGGTAGCGCAGCAGCCAGCCCGAATTCACGTCGCGCATGATCTTCTCGACCGAATCGAAGGCGAGAGTGCTGTCGGCCGCGTAGTGCATGGCCAGCACGATACCCGTCAGGATCTGCGCCGCCAGCATGAGCGCGAGGATGCCGCCGAAGGTCCAGGCATAATTCAAATTGCGCGGCACCGGATAGGCGATGAAGCTGTCATAGACCAGCCGCGGCAGGGGCATGCGCGAATCGAACCAGCGTCCGATGCCGGTCTTGGGCGTATAGGTCGAGTGTCCCTCGCTCATCGAAATATCCCTTGCCTCAGCCGATACGGATCTTGGTGTCGGAAATAAACTGGAACACCGGTACCGCCATGTTCTCGGGTGCCGGCCCCTTCCGGATGCGGCCGGCGGTGTCGTATACGGAACCGTGGCACGGGCAGAACCAGCCGCCGAAATCGCCTTCCTGGCCGAGCGGGATGCAGCCGAGATGGGTGCAGACCTGGACCATCACCATCCACGCTTCCTTGCCCGGCGTGGTGCGGTTGGCGTCGGTCGCCGGCGCGTCGGCCGGCAAATTGGCATTGCGGGCAATTGGATCCTTGAGCTCGGCGAGATTGACCGCCTCGCCGTCCTTCATCTCTTGCTCAGTGCGGTTGCGCACGACCACCGGCTTGCCCCGCCACTTCACAACGAGCGACATTCCTGGCGTCAGCGAAGAGACGTCGACCTCAACCGAGGCAAGGGCCAGCGTCGAGGCATCCGGACGCATCTGATCGATGAACGGCCAAGCGACGGCGCCCGCGCCGACCACCGCGGCCATGCCGGTGGCGACGTAGAGAAAATCACGACGGTTGGGATCCTGGGTGTCGGTTGCGCTCACGGGTGCCTGATCCTTTCGCCTCTTCCATGCCGGCGGCCGAGCCTTGTTCCCGCTCAATCGCGCCGGCCCGACAGCGCATGGCGAACAGGCTAGCGAATTCCTCCGGCATTTGGGACTTGGGTTTATGCGTGAAGCCTGTTTTTGTCCAGACGGGTGAAGGCACAAGGGCAGATTGTCGCGGGGACGGAATTTGCCCGATGGAATGATTGGAAAATCGCAGGAAAACCAAACGACTGCGTTCGCCTCGACAGCGGGCGCTGGCGCGGTTTATCCTCGCCCTATGGCGCATGTTATAGACCGCGACAAATGGGCCGAAGCGCCCGACCACTGGCAGGGCGAGTTGCAGTGCGGCGCCTACGGCTCCAACAGCTGCCTGATCTTCAACTACCTGCCTGAGATCGGCGGCGGCCCCAGGCTGCACAGCCATCCCTATTGCGAGATTTTTATCATCCGGACTGGGGCCGGCCTGTTCACCGTCGGCGACCGGCAGATCGAGGCCACATCCGGCTAGATCCTGATCGTACCGCCGGACACGCCACACAAATTCACCAATCTCGGGCCAGGCCCGCTGGAAACCACCGACATACACGAGAACGGCAGCTTCATCACCGAGTGGCTGGAATAACGCCTCCCAAACCGATTCCGGTTCGGATCATACGCTGGCGCCGAGCCTGGCCAGCACGGCCTTGGGAATATTGTATTCCCGGATCACCGCGTCGTGCTTGCGCAGGCCGCAGAGTTCGCGCTGGATGAAATAGCCGTGCACCGCTTCGGCTGCGTCCTTGAGCAGCTGGGCTCGATCGTCGCTGTCGCCATTCTCGCGCAGCCTCGTCAGTGTTTCCTCGACGCGCCGGCCGGCGCGGCCGAGCGCTGCCGCCTTTTCGCCGAGGATTTCGTGGCCAAGCAGATCCAACGCGCTCTCCTGCGCGCCGGACCGTCCGAAATTCGATGGCATTCTCACCGCCATGGCTCACTCCGGTTTATGGAAAACTACTCCGCCGGCCGGGTCTCGGCCAACGCGCTCTCTTCGTTGAACAGGAAGCCGCCGGACTGCCGTTTCCACAGCCGTGCATAGAGCCCGTCGAGCGCAACCAGTTCGTCATGCGTGCCTTGTTCGACGATGCGGCCCTCGTCGAGCACCACCAGCCGGTCGAGTGCCGCGATGGTCGACAGCCGGTGCGCGATGGCGATGACTGTCTTGCCTTCCATCAGCCTTGCCAGATTCTCCTGGATTGCCGCCTCGATGTCGGAATCGAGCGCCGAGGTCGCCTCATCGAGCACCAGGATCGGTGCGTCCTTGAGGAAGACGCGGGCGATCGCCACGCGCTGGCGCTGGCCGCCCGAGAGCTTGACGCCGCGCTCGCCGACAAAGGCTTCATAGCCAGTACGATCGCGACTGTCGCGCAGGCCGAGGATGAACTCCTGCGCCTCGGCCTTCTCCGCTGCCGCGATCACCTCGGCGTCGGTTGCTTCCGACATGCCGAGCTTGATGTTGTCGCGCAAGGAACGGTGGAAAAGTGCCGTATCCTGGCTGACGACGCCGATATTAGCGCGCAGCGAATTCTGCGTGACCCTGGAGACGTCCTGCCCGTCAATGGTGATCTTGCCGCTCTCGAGGTCGTAGAGGCGCAGGATCAGGTTGACCAGCGTCGTCTTGCCTGCGCCGGACGGCCCGACCAGTCCGACCTTTTCACCCGGCCGCACCACGAGGTCGATGCCGTTGAGCACGCCGGACCCCTTGCCGTAATGGAACTCGACGTTTCTGACGTCGATGCGCCCACCGCCAACGAGAAGCTCTTTCGCGTCGGGCGCATCGGTCAGGCCGAGCGGCTTCGAGATCAGCGCCTTCGAGTTTTCCAGCACGCCGAGGTTCCGCAAAATACTGTTGAGCTGCATCATCAGCCGGCCGAGCAGCATGTTCAGCCGCAGCACCAAGGACAGCGTGAAGGCGACGGCGCCGACGGTGATCGAGCCTTCGACCCAGAGATAGACGGCAAAGCAGGCGATCGCCGTGATCATGATCCCCGACAGCATGGTCAGCGCCATGCGCACGCCGGTCAGCCGGCGGGTGAACGGGCGCAGCGCGTCGAGATAGATGTCGAAGCCGTTCCTGATATAGCGGTCGTCGCCATCGGGCGAGAACAGCTTCAGCGTCTGCACGTTCGAATAGGAATCGACGATGCGGCCGGCGATCATCGAGCCGGCTTCGGCGGTGGCCTCGGCATGCTTGCGGATCGCCGGCAAATAGCGTCTGGCCAGCAGGCCGAAGGCTGAGATCCAGATCACCACCAGCACCGCCAGCCTGAGATCGAGCCCGGCGACCAGCGCCAGCGTCGTCACCGTATAGACGACCATGAACCAGACGACCTCGATGAAGCTTTCCATCAGATCGCCGGTCGCCTGCCCCGCCTGCCAGACCTTGGTCGCGATACGTCCGGCAAAATCGTTCTGGAAGAAGGCGTAGGACTGGCGCGACACATGGCGATGCGCCTGCCAGCGCACCAGATTATAGAAACCAGGCGTGATCGTCTGCTCGTCGACCAGCGCCGACAGGCCGACGACGATGGTGCGGATGACCAGCACCACGGCGATCATGAAGACAAGTTCGGGGCCGGCGGCAGTCCACAAGGCATGCCAGCTACGTTCGCCAGGAAGCTGGTCGAGGATGTCGACCAGCCGCCCGACGAAGTAGAACAGTCCGGCCTCGACCAACGGCGCGATGCCGCCGATCACCAGCATGGCGAAGAAAGCGATCTTCGCCTGCCCGACATAGTGCCAGAGGAAACCCCTGACGCCGGCAGGTGGCCGAAGGTCCGCGGGCTCCCGGAACGGATAGACCCAGTTCTCGAACCAGCGGTAGATGGCAGTCATCATTCGGCGGCTTCACCCTTGGCGAGTGCATCGTTGGCGGCTGCATCGTTGGCAGAGGGGCCGTCGTCGAGCAGGAAGCCGCCCGACTGGCGCTGCCAGAGCTGGGCGTAGAGCCCGCCGCTGGCAACGAGTTCCTCATGCGAACCTTCTTCGATGACGCGGCCCTTGTCCATGACGACGAGCCGGTCCATGGCGGCGATCGTCGACAGCCGGTGCGCGATGGCGATGACGGTCTTGCCTTGCATCAGTTTGTAGAGGTTCTCCTGGATGGCCGCCTCGGCCTCGGAATCGAGCGCGGACGTCGCCTCGTCGAGAATGAGGATCGGCGCGTCCTTCAGCATAACGCGGGCAATGGCAATGCGTTGCCGCTGGCCGCCGGACAATTTGACGCCGCGATCGCCGACATGCGCGTCGAAATTCTTGCGGCCACCGGCGTCCGAAAGCCCTGATATGAAATCAAGCGCTTCGGCGCGGCGTGCCGCCTCGACCAGCATCTCGTCACTGGCGTCCGGCCGGCCATAGAGGATGTTCTCGCGCACCGAACGATGCAGCAGCGAGGTGTCCTGCGTGACCATGCCGATCTGGGCGCGCAGCGAGTCCTGCGTCACCGCCGCGATGTCCTGGCCGTCGATCAGGATCTTGCCGCTTTCAAGGTCGTAGAAGCGCAACAGAAGATTGACCAGCGTCGACTTGCCGGCACCCGAACGGCCGACGATGCCGACCTTCTCGCCCGGCTTCACCGTCAGCGACAGGCTTTCGATCACGCCCTTCTGCTTGCCGTAGTGGAAGCGGATGTCCTCAAAACGGATCTCGCCCTTGGTCACGGCAATATCCTTGGCCCCAGGCCTGTCTTCGACGAGGCGGGGCAGCGAGATCGAGCTGATGCCGTCTTGCACCGTGCCGATATTCTCGAACAGCGTGGACATCTCCCACATGATCCATTGCGACATGCCCCACAGCCGAAGCACGAGGCCGATGACTAGGGCGACGGCGCCGATCGTTACGGCCTGGCCGAGCCACAGCCACAGCGAGATCGCCGTGACCGAAAACAACAGCAGCGAATTCAGGATGTAGAGCAGGCCGTAGAGCTGCGTCACCAGCCGCATCGACCGATAGACGGTATCGAGAAAGCCGGCCATGCCTTCCCGGGCGAAGGACGCTTCGCGCCGCGCATGCGAGAACAGCTTGACCGTCTGGATGTTGGAGTAGCTGTCGACGACACGGCCGGTCATGGTCGAGCGCGCATTGGCCTGCTCCTCACCGACCTTGCCCAGCCGCGGGATAAAATAGCGCAAGAGCAGGACATAGCCGGCAAGCCAGACGGCAAGCGGCGCCGCCAGCCGCCAGTCTGCCGAGCCGACGATGAACAGCATGCCGAGAAAATAGACGACGATATAATTGAGCACGTCGATGAGCTTGATGACGCATTCGCGCACCGCGAGCGCAGTCTGCATCAGCTTGGTCGCGATGCGTCCGGCGAACTCGTCCTGATAGAAGCTCATCGACTGCTTGAGCAGATAGCGATGCACCTGCCAGCGGATACGCATCGGATAGTTGCCCATCAGCGTCTGCTGGTTGAGGAGCGAATGGAACCAGACCGTCGCCGGCAGCGCGAAAACCACGATGAAGGCCATGCCGGCCAGCTTCAAGCCTTCGGTCTGCAGGAACGTCTCGCGATTCTGCGCCGACAGCCAGTCGACGATCCGGCCCATGAAGCCGAACATCCACACCTCAGCCAGCGCGATGGCCGTCACCAGCACCGCATCGAGAGCGATGTAGGGCCAGGCGCCGCGCGTATAATGCACGCAGAAGGCGATCAGCGTCCTCGGCGGCTCGACCGGTTCCGCAGCCGGAAACGGATCGAGCCTTTTTTCAAACCAGCTAAACATAGTGATGCTCACAATATTGTTTCCGCTCACGCGGCACGGGAACGGACGACGTGCCCAGACCGCATGGCGTCAAGGACCGGCGATACGGAATCGTCCGCCTCGCCGGTCCTGCTTCGCGCTATATAGGTTGTCGCGGGCCTTTCGCCGACAGTTTCGTTTGACGATGCTGACGACGTTTTGACGATCCGGATTTTCGCGCCGGTTTTTGCACCAGGCCGGATGAGCCTGATGATCCGGCGCACCAGCGACGGCCGGCTATAGTCCGGAACGGCATGCGAGAAATCGACGTCCGGCAGCATGCCGCGATGCGGACGCTGGCGGGTCTCGGCGTGAACCGCCGACGAGTAGGTCTCGCCGATTAAAAGCGCCCAAGTCGCGGTTTTGCGCTCGTGCAGGCTTCTTGAGCCGGGTATTCTACAGGGATCGAACATCGGTCCGTCCTCCAGTTGAAGATGCAGATAGAAGGGTGAACCAACCCGGACCGTGGGCACGCGCCGCGCGGCAAGGGTGATATCGGTCGAAGCACGTTCAGGTGGGGCGTTCAGCCCCTTCGACAGCTTGAAAAACATCGCCGGATTCCTTCGAAGGCCGAAAAAGGTTTCGGCGGGAATCGGTGCGATTGAAGTCTAGAAGTTCAGGAGAATCGTCGTACCGAAACCGCCGTCGGGCTGGTAAGCCCACGAGAGGGGTGGTGGATGTGCATGGCCATCATGAATTACCCCTTCATCGGTTCGGGTTGACAATGCTGGCCGTATAACCGACTTCGCAGAAAATGACCACCCGCCAGTCCAGGAATTTCCAAAACCGCGAGAGCTCTGTGGCTGATCTGCCACTTATTAGAAAGACGCGGAAATGAACGACCGTCTCCGCATTGCGCTCTACCAGCCGGATATCGCCGGCAATACCGGGACTATCCTGCGCTTCGCCGCTTGCCTCGGCCTTGGGGTCGACATCATCGAACCGACCGGCTTCCCGCTCTCCGACCGGGCGCTGAAACGGGCCGGCATGGACTATCTCGAAATGGCGGCGCTGACCCGGCATGTCGACTGGCACGCCTTCGAGGACTGGCGTAAAGGCGAAGCGCGGCGGCTGGTGCTGCTGTCGACCAAAGCCGCGAGCGCCTATACGGATTTCGTCTTCACCGGCGCCGACGTTCTTCTGTTCGGCCGCGAATCCGCAGGCGTTCCGGATCATGTCCACGAGGCGGCGGATGCGCGACTGACCATCCCGATGCAGGGCACCGCGCGCAGCATCAACGTCGCGCTTTCCGTCGCCATGGTGGCTGGCGAGGCGATGCGGCAGCTTGGATAGGATTTGCAGACCGTCAGCGCGCGCGGCGAGTACGGCCGCTTTCTGGTCGACGACTGCGCCCTCGCTTGTCATTCTAACCCAGGCGCACATCGCCTTCTCCTGCGGTTTGCCTATCCAGAATTTCTTCGTTACAAGCTCAACTTAACTTGAGGTCAAGCGGAAAATCGGAGATGGCTGCGGCAACGGAATTAACAGTCGGCCAGGTGGCGATGCGCAGCGGCGTCGCGGTGTCGGCGCTGCATTTCTACGAAGCGCGCGGGCTGATCCGCAGCCACCGTACCGCCGGTAATCAGCGGCGCTACGGCCGCGACGTGCTGAGGCGTGTGGCGATCATAAAGGTGGCGCAGGAGGTCGGCATTTCGTTGGCCGAGATCGGCACAGCACTTCGATCACTGCCTGAAGGCCGAACGCCGACGCGCGAGGACTGGAATCTGCTGTCGACGGCTTGGCGCGACGAACTCGACCAGAAGATTGCCCAGCTCAAGAAGCTGCGCGACGGGCTGACGGACTGCATCGGCTGCGGCTGCATGTCGATTGACAAATGCCCGCTGCGGAACAAGGGCGATCGGCTGAGCACCCGGGGGCCGGGAGCGAGACGGCTGTTGATCGAGCGTTAATCCGCCGCCGGCAGCCGCCTGATGGTGAATTCGATGACGTCGCCCGGCCGCTCGAACCAGCTTTCGATCTCTGTCCAATAGGCCTGCTTGGGAAAACGCTCGAACCACTCTTTCGCCTTGAGGCGCGCGTCGGAGCGCGGCAGCACGAAGGTCTCGCGCAGGAAGCCGTCGCGCGGCATGCGCGCGTTCTCGGCGCGCGAACGGTCGAGCCTTTTCTTCAGGCCATCCAGCGGCGGTCTTGCCGGGGTGCGCACGAAAGAACTCCATTCAAACTTGACCCTTGCATCCAAGAGATTAGGGATCGCGGCCGGAAAAGACGAGTCATTTGTCGGGCGCGCCCGCAACCGGAGACAGCATTTGCAACGACCCGAGATACCGGCGGGGCTGCCAGCCGACATCGAACAGAAGAAGACGAAGGCACGGCTGTGGTTCGAGACGTCGCGCGAGCGCATCTGCGCCAGCTTCGAGCAGATCGAGCAGGACCTGCAGGGGCCGCAGGCCAGCTGGTCGCCCGGCCGCTTCGAAAAGACGCCGTGGCAACGCGATGCCGGCAACGGTGGCGGCGGTATCATGTCGATGATGCATGGCCGCGTCTTCGAAAAGGTCGGCGTCCACACCTCGACCGTTCATGGCGAATTCTCGCCCGAGTTCAGGAAGCAGATGCCGGGCGCCGACGACGACCCGTCCTTCTGGGCGAGCGGCATTTCGCTGATCGCCCATCCGTGGAACCCCAACGTGCCGGCCGTGCATATGAACACGCGCATGGTCGTCACATCGCGCCTGTGGTTCGGCGGCGGCGCCGACCTGACACCGGTGCTCGATCGCCGCCGCAGCCAGGACGACCCCGACACGATCGCCTTCCACAGGGCGATGCAATTTGCCTGCGAGAAGAACGCGGCGATCGCCGACTTCGCGAAATTCAAGGCCTGGTGCGACGAGTACTTTTACCTGCCGCACCGCGACGAGCCACGCGGCACCGGCGGTATCTTCTTCGACTGGCTGCATTCGGGCGAGGACAAAGGCGGCTGGGACGCCGATTTCAACTTCGTCCAGGATGTCGGGCGATCCTTTCTCGTCGTCTACGGGCATCTGGTGCGCGCCAACTTCAACGACAACTGGACCGATGGCGACCGTGACGAGCAGCTCATCCGCCGCGGCCGCTATGTCGAATTCAACTTGCTTCACGATCGCGGCACCATCTTCGGGCTGAAGACCGGCGGCAATGTCGCCTCGATCCTGTCCAGCCTGCCGCCAGAGGTGAAATGGCCGTAAAATCTCGGTGAGCGCGACGTGAGCCGCAATCGGGTCCAAATCCCGAGAATTTGACGGCGAATGTGGCGCAAGGCGCGCCAGAAAATATCTTTTTCGTCTAATATACTATTGAAAATATTGGGCTATTTGTCGCGTCGGGCCGGGAAACGCCGGCGGTTCTTACCCCCCGAGAGCTGCGACCCGACGTGACCGGACGGCCCATGATTAAGTGGGGTACCTCTCCCAAGCAGGTGCCCGCATTTTCCAGGAGAGCATGCCATGCGCAAGCTTATTATGACCGCAGCCGCTGCTGCCGTTCTCGCCTCTGGTACCGCCGCATTCGCCGCGGTCAAGCACACCACCGGCACGATCAAAAGCTTTGATGGAACGGCGATGAGCCTAGTTCTGGATAACGGAGCCACCTTTACGTTGCCCCAGACCTTCAAGGATCCTGGCCTGAAGGTCGGCGAAAAGGTCCGCGTCACGTGGGATATGAGCGGCAAGGACAAAATTGCCGAGGCAGTCAAGATCGTGAAGTGATGGCCTGCCCGCTGGAGCAAGACAACGTCTTGCCTCGGAGGTAGCGTAGAGGGCGGAGCAGCGATGCTCCGCCTTTTCGCAAACCCGTACACTAGAACGCCGCTTGTCGGCTTGGACGCGCGGCGCTCTAAGGCAACCAAAACCGTTCGATCGTGTTATGCTTAGCTGGCCAGCGTATAACCCGAATGCCGGAACCCGGTTTCGAGATCATGCGCGAGATCAAAGGTCTGGAGCTTCCGTGTCAGTGCGCTGCGCAGCGCTCCAAGGAGGAAATGAGGAGAAGCCGATGAAGGAATTCCATTGCGGGTCGCTCGTACCCGGCTGCGAGTGGCACACACGCGCCGAGGAGGAGGCAGAGGTCATGCGTCGTGCCGTCGAGCATCTGCGCGAGACGCATGGCGAGACGGTGATCCGCGAGACGATGATCGAGGCGATCCGCTCGCGCATCGAAAAGGTCCGTGACGCAGCGTGATGGTTAGGATTGGAGTGCCTCTGCGGCGCGCTTGAGCAGCGCGCCGCGATCAAGCGCAAAACCGGACTCGACCCATTCCTTTTCAAGATTCTTCAACGTTGCACCAAGCTTCGGCCCCGGTGAGGCGCCAAGTGTCGTCAGATCGGCGCCCTTGATCGGAAAAACAGGGCTTTGCCATTTTGCGGCGAAGGCAAGCAGGCGCGAGAAGCCGCCGGCTTCGAGCAGTGCGTCATTGTCTTCGACCGCGCGGGCTCGAGCGGAAGCGAGCGACAGCCGCAACCGATCGACAAAGCCTTGGCGGTCGCCAGAATAGAGCTTTTTCGCCAACTCTCCTTCGGTTGTTTTCGGATCGATGGCAGCTGTCATCGCCCAGTACCGCAGGCGGCTTGCCTCGCTCACGGAAAGCCTCAATCTCTCGGCAAGCGTTTTCATGCGCGCGGCATCCGGCGGCACGATGGCTTCCAGCCTGAGCAGCGGGTCCGGCGCCCAGGCCAGATCCTTCTCGGTCTTGGTCAGCCCGTGGATGGCATCAATGCCCCATTTCTCGCTTTCCGGCAAAACGCCGGTCAGAACGCCGGCCTGGCGCATCCACAGCAGCGCCCGCGACGGATCTGGCGCTGACAGCAATTTCTTCAACTCCCACCAGACGCGCTCGACCGAGAGCTGGTCGAGCCCCTGCTTCAGCCGGGCGCAAGCCTTCAACCCTTCGGCATCCGGCCTGCCGTCCCCATACCAGGCGAAAAAGCGGAAGAAACGCAGGATGCGCAGATAATCCTCGCGGATGCGCGCTTCCGGATCGCCGATGAAGCGCAGCCGCCGCGCTTCGATATCGGCGATACCGCCGACCAGATCGACGACAGTTCCGTCAGCTTCGGCGTAGAGTGCATTGATGGTGAAATCGCGCCGCTCCGCGTCGGCTTTCCAGTCGCGGCCGAACGACACTTTGGCGCGGCGGCCGTCGGTTTCGATATCGGCACGAAGCGTGGTGATTTCATAGGCCTTGCCGTGGGCGACCGCGGTGACGGTGCCATGCTCGATGCCGGTCGGCACCGTCTTGAAGCCTGCCGCCTCGGCGCGCCGGATGGTTTCCTCGGGCACTGTGGTGGTGGCGATGTCGATGTCGGCAACCGGCTGTCCGATAAGCGCATTGCGCACGGCACCGCCGGCGACACGCGCCTCCTCGCCACCGTCGGTCAGCGCGGCGAGGAGGCGCTGCAAGTGGCTTTCGTCGAGCCAGCCGGCCTTGCCCGCGATCGACACCGGATCGCTCACGAATAGAGCCTTTCATAAAGCGTTCGGATGATGCCCGCAGTAACGCCCCAGATGCGCTGGCCGCCATAGGGCATCTCGTAAAAGAACCATTCGAGGTCGTTCCACATGCGGCTGTCCCTGGTGTGGTTGGCGGGGTCCATCAGAAAGCCCAGCGGCACCTCGAAGACGGCATCGACTTCGTCGGAATTCAGCGTCAGGCTGAAACCGGGCCGCACAATCCCGAGCACCGGGGCGATGCGATAGCCGCTGCCGGAGACGTAGTCCGGCATGCGGCCGAGGATCTCGATATGATCCCCATCGAGACCGATCTCCTCGAACGTCTCGCGCAATGCCGCCGCTTCCGGGCTCACATCGGTTGGATCGATGGTTCCGCCGGGGAAAGCCACCTGCCCCGAATGGTTGCGCAGCTTTTCCGCCCGCCGGGTCAAAAGGACCGTGGCCTCGTGGCCATGGTCGACCACCGGGATCAGCACGGCGGCATCGCGCAGCGCCTTGGCCAGTTTCAGCCTGGGATGACCCGGATTGAAGCGGTGGTCGCCAAAATCGTCACCGGCATGCGCCTGCGGCTGCGCCACGACGCGCTGGCGAAACTCGGCGGCGGAAAATGGCACCGGCGTCACCTGATCCATCATAGGCGGTCCATCATGCGCTCAGCCGTTTCAGTTTCTCAGCCGGCATGATCGGATAGACCTCGCCTTTGGAACGGACGGCAAACATCGTCTTGCCGCCGATGTCGATCTCTTCGCCGTGCTCGACCAGCTCGTACATCACTGGCCGCGCCACCAGCGCTTCCAGCCGCCCGCGCACCAGCACATAGGGCTTCAGGCCACCTGTCTCGTCCTCGTCGACGAATCGCAGCGGATGCTCCGCCCCAGCCTCGACCACATCGCCGACATTGGTACGAAAGGTGATGATTTGCCCGTCGCCGGCGCCCGACACATCCATCTCGACGGCGATGAAGGGCGCGTCGGCGACGCGGATGCCGACCTTTTCCACCGGCGTCACCAGATAGGTCTTGCCGTCGTCGTCCTTGCGCAGCACCGAGGAGAAAAGCTGCACCAGCGGCATCCGGCCGATCGGCGTTCCCAGATAGAACCAGGTGCCGTCCTGCTTGATCTCCATGTCGAGATCGCCGCAAAATGCCGGATTCCAGCGTTCCACCGGCGCCGGCCCCTTGCCGGCGCGCGTCGCGCGCGAGACCAGCGCCTCTAGCCCACGCGCCTCGGTCGCGGCCGTCAGGCTCTCTTCACGATGCTCGGCGGCTTCTGTCATGGTCACGAAATAGTCACTGTTGTTCCGCTTGTCAGCCTAAGTCTGTGATTTAAGTTCTTTGCAGGCGCCATGCGAGGCCGAATCGCGGCATTCTGCGGCCCCCAAGGTGCCAAGCGGTATTTCCAACCAGAAGGATCGATGCTGCATGAGCGTTATGATCAAGGAAAGCCCGATCAGCGAAAAGGACATGGTGGCGCAGGCCGAGAAGGCGCTGGCTGACATTTCGAGGGTCCGCGACGGCGTCGGCCGGGTCATCTTCGGCCAGGAAAGCGTCGTCGAGCGCACGCTCGTCGCATTGCTGGCAGGCGGCCATGCACTGCTGGTCGGGGTGCCCGGCCTCGCCAAGACCAAGCTGGTCGAAACGCTGGGCATCGTGCTCGGCCTCGATTCGCGCCGCATCCAGTTCACGCCCGACCTGATGCCATCCGACATTCTCGGCTCAGAGGTGATGGAGCAGGATGAATTCGGCAAGCGTTCGTTCCGCTTCATTTCCGGACCGATCTTCGCGCAACTGCTGATGGCCGACGAGATCAACCGCGCCTCGCCGCGCACCCAGTCGGCGCTGCTGCAGTCGATGCAGGAATACCACGTCACCATTGCCGGCGTGCGCCATGACCTGCCGGCGCCGTTCCATGTTCTGGCGACGCAGAACCCGCTGGAGCAGGAGGGCACCTATCCGCTGCCCGAGGCTCAGCTCGACCGTTTCCTGATGCAGGTCGACATCCTTTACCCCGAGATCGAGGCGGAGCGCCGCATCCTGCTGGAAACCACCGGCATCGAGGATGCCAAGGCCGAAAACGTGCTGCAGCCGACGCGGCTGAAGGACATCCAGACGCTCATCCGCCGCATGCCGGTGCCTGAAAGCGTCGTCGAGGCGATCCTCAAGCTGGTGCGCTCGGCGCGTCCCGGCCAGGGCAACGCCGATACCGACAAGCACGTCGCCTGGGGCCCGGGCCCGCGCGCCAGTCAGGCGCTGACGCTGTGCGCCCGCGCCCGCGCCCTCTATGACGGCCGGCTGGCGCCGTCGGTCGACGATGTCCGCGCACTGGCCGAGCCGGTGCTGCAGCACCGCACGGCGCTGACCTTCGCCGCCCGCGCCGAGGGCACCACGGTACGCGACGTCGTGGCGAAGCTCGCGAAAGGGATTTGATGGCGCGCATCGGTGAAGCGCAGGCACCGACAGCGACGCGCGATGCGCTCGCCAGAGGCCGGTTGCGGGCTTCCCTGGTGCCGGACCTGCTGGTCGAGGCGCGCCGCATCGTCAACACGGTGATTGCCGGCTGGCATGGCCGTCGCAAGCGCGGCATCGGCGAGAATTTCTGGCAGTTCCGGCCCTATGTCGAAGGCGATTCCTCGCGCATCGACTGGCGCCGCTCGGCGCGCGACGACCACACCTATGTCCGCGACCGCGAATGGGAGGCCGCCCATACGGTGTGGCTGTGGGCCGACCCCTCGCCTTCCATGCTCTACAAATCGACCGGAGCCAGCGTTTCCAAGGAGTCGCGCGCTCTGGTGCTGGCGCTGGCCATGGCCGAGCTTTTGTCGCGCAGCGGCGAGCGCATTGCCTGGCCGGGCCTGACCGACCCGTTCACCGCCCGCAATGGCGCCGAGCGCATCGCGGCGCAACTGATGCACGCCGCCGACCTGCCGGCAAAGCCCGACCTGTCCGGCATCCGCCGCTTCTGCGACATCGTCATCGTCAGCGATTTCCTCGACCCGGTTGAGGACACCATAGCCTGGCTGGACGTGCTCGCCCGCCACGGCGTGCGCGCCCATCTGATCGAGGTCGCCGATCCGGCCGAGGAAAGCTTCCCCTATGCGGGGCGCACCGAATTCACCGATCCTGAGACCGGCGACAAGCTGACCGCCGGCCGCGCCGAAATGCTGGGCGAAGAATATCGCCTGCTTTATGCCGCCCGCCGCCAGGAACTGGCCGCGTGGTGCAAACGGCTTGGCTGGAGCTTTACCGTCAATCATACCGACCGCCTTGCCTCCGAGGCGCTGGTGCGCATCCACATGGCGATGACCGCCGAGGGCGCCTTTGCCGGGAGGGCTCGCGCATGAGTTGGCTGCCGCTCTCCTTCGGGGCGCCGATGGTGCTGTGGGGCCTGCTGGCGCTGCCGGTGATCTGGTGGCTTCTGCGGCTGACCCCGCCCAGGCCGCAAACCGAGGTGTTTCCGCCGCTCAGGATTCTCGCCCGCGTGCTGAGGCGCGAAGAAACGCCGCAGCAGAGCCCGTGGTGGCTGACGTTGCTCAGGCTGCTGATGGCCGCGCTTATCGTGGCAGCACTTGCCGAGCCCGTCTTCAACCCGCGCGAAAAGCTGCCGGCCGAGGGCGCTGCCCTGGCGCTGGTGATCGACAATGACTGGGCAAGTGCCGCCGACTGGGGTAAGCGCGTCGCCACCGCCGAGCGGCTGATCGCCGATGCCAATTCGAACGGTGTGCCGGTGCTCATCGCTTTCACCGCCGAGAAGCCGAATGCCGAGATCGGTCCCTTCGATGCCGCTGCCGCGCTCAACCGGCTGCGCGCGGCAAAGCCGCGCCCGATCCCGACCGACCGCCCCGCCGTCTATGCCCGCGTCGCATCAGCCCTGGAGTCGCTGCCGGGCACCAGCGTTGCCGTGCTCGCCGATGGCCTGGCGGCGCAAGGCGACGAAGCCGCCTTCAACACGCTGTTGTCGAAGAACGCAGCACGCGTCGTCTGGGCCGTCTCCGACCGACTGTCGCTGACCGGCCTGACCGGCGCCGATAACCAGGTCGACGGCTTCGCCCTGACCGCCATCCGCGCACCGGGCGATCCGGCACCTGCACAGGTGACGGCCGGCGCCTTCGACGACAAGGGCCGCCGCATCGCCGACGCGACGCTGACCTTTGCCCCGGGCATAACCACCGCCACCGCCACGATGGCGGTGCCGTTCGAACTCCGCAACGACTTCGCCTACATCGCGCTCGATGGCGAACGCCAGGCCGGTGCCGTCCGCGTGCTCGATGAGAGCTCGAAACGCCGCCGCGTCGGGCTGCTGTCGCAGGCCGAGGCCGACCAGGCGCAACCGCTGCTGTCGCCGCTCTACTACATCCGCCGCGCCCTGCAGCCCTTCGCCGATCTCGTCGAGCCGTCCAGCGTCGATCTCGCCGATGCCATCCCGCAACTGCTCGATCAGAAACCGGCGATGATCGTCATGGCCGATGTCGGCACCATTCCGGAACAGGCCCGGGAAAGGCTGGTCGACTGGGTCGACAAGGGCGGCACGCTGGTGCGTTTTGCCGGTTCGCGGCTCGCCGCTGCCGGCAATGACGACGACCTGCTGCCGGTCCGGCTCCGCACAGGCGAGCGCTCGCTGGGCGGCGCGCTGTCATGGACGGCGCCGCAGCCGGTCACCGAATTCCCGAAAACCGGCCCCTTCGCCGACCTCGCGCCGCCCACCGAGGTCACCGTCACCAGGCAGGTGCTGGCCGAACCGACGCCCGATATCGTCGAGCGCACCTGGGCCACCCTTGCCGACGGTACGCCGCTGGTGACCGGGATGAAGAAGGACAAGGGTACGCTCGTGCTGTTCCACGTCACCCCCGAGGCGACATGGTCCAACCTGCCGATCTCCGGCAGCTTCGTCGAGATGCTGCGGCGCATCGTGCAACTGTCGCGCAACCAGGGAGCGGCGGTCGCCAATGCCGAAGCCGCCGCCACGTCGCTGGCACCTTATCGCATGATCGCCGCCGACGGCACGCTGGTGCCGCCGACGCCGGACGCCAGGCCGCTGGTGCCCGGCGCCGGCCCGCTGCCGGTGACGCTGGAAAACCCGCCCGGCCTCTACGGCTCCGAGACGGGGGTATTCGCTCACAATCTGCTCGGTGGCGACAGCGCATTCACGCCGCTGGCCCGGCCTGAGATCACCGTGCCGGTCACCACCGTCCAGTATGCCTTCGACGAGCAGCGCAACCTCAAAGGTCCGCTTGTCACGGCCACCCTGGTGCTGATGGTGCTCGACACGCTTGCCGTATTCTGGATGGGCGGCCTGTTGTCGCGCCGCCCGCGCCGTCCCGGTGCTGCGGCGACGGCAGCCGTCCTGCTGATTGCGCTCGGCGCCTTGATTGGCCACGCGGACGTCGCGCGTGCCGACGACGCCAAACCGGGAGATACGGAGGCGATCGGGGACATTTCAAAGACCCGGATCGCCTATGTGCTGACCGGCGAGCCGGGTGTCGACTCGATCAGCCGCGCCGGGCTCGAAGGCCTGACCCGCTTTCTCATCGAAAAAACCGCGCTCGAACCCGGAGCACCGGCCGGCGTCGACATCTCGAAGGACGAACTGTCCTTCTACCCGCTGATCTACTGGCCGATCGATCCCGCCGCCCCGATGCCGAGCGAGGCCGCCATCGCCCGTATCGACGCCTATATGCAGCAGGGCGGAACGGTCTTGTTCGACACCCGCGACCAGTTCGCCAACGGCATTGGTGCGGATTCGACCAGCCCCGCAACGGAGCGGCTGCGCGACATCCTCGGCAACCTCAACGTGCCACCGCTGGAACCGGTGCCTTCGGACCACGTGCTGACCAAATCCTTCTACATCCTTCCAGAGTTTCCCGGCCGCTTTGCCGGCAGCCCGCTTTGGGTCGAGGCATCGCTCGAAGCCAGCAACACCGAGCACCGCCCGGTGCGCACCGGCGACGGCGTTTCCCCGATCATGATCACCGCCAATGATTTCGCCGGCGCCTGGGCGGTCGACGAGAATGGCGACCCGCTATTGCCGACCGTGCCGTCGGATCCGATGCAGCGCATCTATGCGCTGCGCGCCGGCGTCAACATCATGATGTACATGCTGACCGGCAACTACAAATCCGACCAGGTGCACGTCCCGGTGCTGCTCGAACGGCTGGGGCAATAGACCATGAATTGGTCGCTCGCCTTCGAACCGCTCATCACTTGGCCGCTGCTCGCCGTGGTTCTGTTGCCGCTGCTGCTGCTGGCGCTGGTCGGCCTTTGGTTTCGCCAGCGCGGCGCGATCTTCCGCCTGGCAGCCCTGATTGCGCTGGCTGCGGCGTTGCTCAATCCGGTATTCCTCGACGAAGAGCGCGAGCCGCTGAAAAGTATCGTCGCCGTCGTCGTCGATCGCAGCCAGAGCCAGGATATAGGCGACCGCACCAAGCAGACCGACGCGGCCTTGGCCGGGCTTCAGCAGCGTCTCGGCCGCTTCAAGCAGTTCGACGTCCGTGTCGTCGAAGCCGGCAAGTCCGAAGCCGCCGACGAGCGCACCGAGACGCGGTTGTTTTCCTCGCTCGAAAATGCTTTCCGAGACGTGCCGCCGTCGCGCATTGGCGGCGCCATCATGATCACCGACGGCGAGGTGCATGACGCGCCGCTTGGCGCACCCGACTTCAATGCCCCTCTGCATGCGCTGATTACCGGCAACGACCATGAAAAGGACCGTCGCATCCGCTTCGAGAATGCGCCGCGCTTCGGCCTCGTCGGCAAGCCGCTCGACATGACCTATCGCGTCATCGCCACCAACAACGAAACCGGCCCGGTCGATGTCCGCGTATCGGTCAACGGCGAGCAGGTATCGGTCGAGCACGCCAACATCGGCCAGGCGATGCCGCTGCAGGTGACCATTCCCAGCGCCGGGCGCAACATCGTCGAACTCGCCATCGACCACGAACCGGGCGAACTCACCGATACCAACAACCGCGCCATCGCGCTGATCGACGGCATCCGCGAAAATCTGCGCGTGCTGCTCGTGTCCGGCGAACCACATGCCGGCGAGCGCACCTGGCGCAATTTGCTGAAATCCGACGCTTCGGTCGACCTCGTGCACTTCACCATCCTGCGCCCACCGGAAAAGCAGGACGGCACGCCGATCAACGAGTTGTCGCTGATCGCCTTCCCGACACGCGAGCTGTTCGTCGAGAAGATCAAGGATTTCGACCTGATCATCTTCGACCGCTATCAGCACCGCGACGTGCTGCCGATCCTCTATTACGACTACATTTCCGAATATGTCGAAAAAGGCGGCGCGCTGCTAATCGCGGCAGGCCCCGAATATGCCGGCGAAAGCTCGATCGCCCGCACGCCGCTGATGTCGGCGCTGCCGGCAATGCCGACCGGCGAGGTCATCGACAAGGCCTTCTACCCACGTCTCACCGATACCGGCCAGCGCCATCCGGTCACGCGCGGGCTCGACGGCTCCGCAACCGAGCCGCCGCACTGGAGCCGCTGGTTCCGCACCATCGGCGTCGAGAACCCCGAGGGCGAGGTGGTGATGAAGGGCGCCGACAACCGGCCGCTGCTGCTGCTCGACCGCAAGGGCGAAGGCCGCGTCGGCATGCTTTTGTCCGATCAGGGCTGGCTATGGGCGCGCGGCTTCGAGGGCGGCGGCCCGCATGTCCAGCTCTACCGACGCATCGCCCACTGGCTGATGAAGGAGCCCGAACTCGAGGAGGAGCGGCTGACCGCCGACGGCCGCGGCATGGTGCTTGAAATTCGCCGCCAGACGATGAGCGACGACCCCGGCCCGGCGCAGGTCATCACGCCGTCCGGCAAGGCACTGATCGTCAGGCTCGAGAAATCCGAGCCAGGCGTCTTCCTCGGCAGCGTCGAGACCAGCGAAATCGGTCTCTATCAGGTCGGCAATGGCGACCTGACGGCATTGGCCCATGTCGGGCCTGTCAACGCGCCGGAATTCACCGACGTCGTCTCCACCGAGAACCGGCTGAAACCGCCGGCTGAGGCAACCGGCGGCAGCGTTCGCCGGCTGGCGCCGGCCTCGGCGATTGGCAATCTCACCAGCACTGTCACGCTGCCCTCCATCGTCCCGGTTCGTGCCTCGGGCGCTGCCTCCGGCAACGACTGGATCGGCCTGCGCACCACCGACGACAGCGTGCTCAAGGCCGTCTCGCGCGTGCCGCTGTTCGGCGGCTTCCTCGGCCTCGGCCTGCTGCTTCTGGCGATGGGCTCGATGTGGTACCGCGAAGGACGGTAGTTCCCTTCTCTCTCCCTGCAAACGGGGCGAGGGAGGAGCTCTATTCCTCCGGCTCCGTCGTGAACATCAGCGGGTAGCCCTTAGCCTTGCCGGCATCGGTTGCCCGCGCCGCCTTGGTCTCGGCGACATCCCTGGTGAAGACGGCGACGACACAGACGCCGCGCCGGTGAGCGGTGATCATAACCCTATGTGCCTGGTCTTCACTGAGCTTGAACTCGGCCTTGAGCACCGTCACGACGAATTCGCGCGGCGTGAAGTCGTCATTGACCAGGATGACCTTGTAGAGCTTCGGCCGTTCGACCTTCGGCTTCGTGCTGGTACGGGGTTTTGTCGTGATTTCAGGCATTGGACCGGCAATTGCGTACGACAGCTTTGCGGTCATTTTGACATGGGCAAAAGCGGTCGTCCATTCAACCGCGCGCGATCGGCTTCCCGGCGAGCGCAGTTCACAAATCCATGCCTATGTGGGAACTGCCGTTTGGCGTTCAACCGGCGGTGTGGGCCGGGACCGGCCGTACTGTCTGCACGCCAACAAAAGATGACCGCTCCAGGCAAATCGCAACTGGAGCGGTCTTCTCATACGGCAGAAGATGTCGCTTGATCAGGCCTTCGGAGCTGCCTTGACCGCGTGCTTCTTGTGCTTCTTGACGGTCTTCTTGGCAGCGACCTTCTTCACGGCCTTGGCCGGCGCAGCGGTCGTCGTTGTCGTCGCAGCCGAGGTGGTGGTCGCGGCATTGGCGCTGCTGGCGCCGAGAACCGGCATCGAGAGGGCCAGCGCGATGGCGAGACCGAGGGCGGAGAGGAGGGACTTTTTCATGGCTTCACTTCCTTTTTGTGCAGATCGGATTGAGTGTCACTGAACGGGATCGATCGGTGTCACTCCAAGCAGCTTCAAAGCGTTCGCGAGCATCCGGATTCCCTGTGCCTGTTTCTTGTTGGCGCAGAACCGGTTTCCCTTTCTTTGAAGTGCTTTCGCCGCGGTGACCTGCGTTGCCGCGGCATGGGTTTCGAGGGCTTCGTCAAACTGGCGGTTCAGATCGATGCAACGCTCGCTGCGGGTGGTCGCCACCTTTGCATCGGCCGCCTTTGAATTGGCCGCCTTTGCATCGGCCAGCTTTGCATCGGCATGTTCGACCGCAGCCGTGACGAGCGAAATGGAAAGCAACGCACCCATCAGACTGATCGAGAACCTTTGCATTGGTCTGTCCGTAATCCCGTAACGCGTGTCGCAGCCGATGACCCGACCGCCACGGCACCACTTATGCCTTTGATTTTTTTCGGCAGTTTTTCCGGATTGTAGAATTTTGTTTCTGGATTGTTTCTGGGCGGCCGGATCAAGCCGCCGATCTCCACTGGCCAACTTATGGCCTGAATTCTATCGTCTGGCTGACGGCCGAAGCACCGCTTGGGCGATCCACAAATGACAGGTTTCCTGTGAAATCCGACCCCCACATACTGATCGTCGACGACGACAAGGGCATTCGCGACCTGCTTCAGGAATTTTTCCAGAAGCGAGGGCTGCATACATCGGTCGCCGCCGACGGCACCGAGATGGAGACCGTGCTGCGCCGCGCCCAGGTCGACCTGATCGTTCTGGACGTCATGCTGCCCGGCAAGAGCGGCCTGGAGCTCTGCCGCGAGTTGCGCGCCAATTATTCGACACCGATCATCATGCTGACCGCGGTCACCGAGACCACCGACCGCGTCGTCGGCCTGGAGATGGGCGCCGACGACTACGTGCCGAAACCCTTCGATCCGCGCGAGCTGCTCGCACGCATTCGTGCCGTCTTGAGGCGTAATGGCACCGCCGAACCACGACGTGCCGCTTCGCGGCAGATCTACCATTTCGCCGGCTGGACGATGGACTGTTCGCGCCGCCGGTTGATGGCGCCCGGCGACGTCAGGATCGAGCTGACGATGGCCGAATTCAATCTGCTGCAGACCTTCGTCAAGAGCGCGCAGCGCGTACTGAGCCGCGAGCAGCTCATCGAGCTGTCCGGCGGCGACAGCGGCTACAGCTTCGACCGCAGCGTCGACATTCTGGTCAGTCGGCTGCGGCGCAAGATGGAGGACGACCCGAAAACGCCGAAGCTGATCCTGACGGTGCGCAGCGGCGGCTACCAGTTCCTGCCTGAGACGACCTCCGAATGAGACGCATCCTGCCGCAAACGCTGCCGGTCTGGGTGCTGCTCATCGTCATCGCCGGCCTGCTGATCAGCCAGATCGCGACCCTTTACATCGTCTCGCGCGACCGTGCCGCCGCCAATGACGTCGTCGATCTCTACCGGCTCAACGACCGCGCCTTCTCGCTGGTACAGCTGATGCATGATGCCACGCCGGAACAGCGCAAGGCGACGGCCTCCGGCTTGTTCAACGCCACTTACGCGCTCACCGTCTCCGGCACGCCCGCTGTTACTTCGTCGATAGCCGGCGACGACGAGCTGGCCGAATTGGAGGACATATTGGTCGGCCGGCTATCGAAGTTCGGCATCACCGACGCGCGGGTCCGCCGTGACCCGGCAACGCACGAAGCCGACGCTCCCGGTGGGACGGTCGCAGGTCCCGATATTGGCCAGGTCGAGCGCGACCTGCTGGTGCTGGCCGCCGATTTCGCCCAGAGCGACAAGCTGACCGCTTCGCTTCGCTTTGCCGACGGCCAATGGCTGAACTTCACCGAACCGAACACGCCGGCCGGGCCGATACTGAGCTTCGATAGCCTGCCACTCTATGCCTTGATCGCCGGGCTGGTGGTGGCTTCCTCGATCTGGTCGCTGCGCCGGCTGACGGCGCCCTACCGGATGATGGAGACCGCGGTGAAGCGGATCGGCGAGGACCTGAAGAGCCCGCCGATCGCCGAGAGCGGCAGCCGCGAGGTGCGTACCGCGGCGAAGGCGGTCAATGCCATGCAGGCAAGGCTGCGCGCCTATGTCGAGGACCGCGAGCACCTCGCTGCGGCGCTCGCGCACGACCTGCGCACGCCACTGACCAGGATGCGGCTGCGCCTCGAACTGCTCAGGAATTCGACCATTCGCGCCGCACTGGGGTACGACCTCGCCGACATCGAAGGCATTGCCAGCTCGGTCATCGACTTCGCCACTTTCGAGGTGACCGAAGAGAAGAGCGAGAGGATCGATTTCTGGTCGCTCGTCGAATCGGTCGCCGACGGCTACAAAGAGGTTTCGTTCGACAATGACGATGCGCGCTCGCGCGGCCTGATCTGCATAGCGCGCCCAGTCGCGCTCCGGCGCTGCGTCACCAATCTCGTCCAGAACGCGGTGACCTATGGCAAGAAGGCGCATCTCAACCTGCGCCAATCGGACAGGATCATCGCGCTGGCGATCCGCGACGAGGGGCCGGGCATACCGCAGGCCGAGCTCGACGCCGTGTTCGGCTCGTTCGTACGCCTGGACCAGTCGCGCAACCGCCAGACCGGCGGCCTCGGCCTCGGCCTGACCATAGCCCGCAATATCGCCCGCGGCGCCGGCGGCGAAGTCAGCCTGTCCAACCATCCCGATGGCGGCCTGTTGACGGAGCTGCGCCTGCCGCTGGCGGTTTAGCTTGCGGTATCGGGCTAAGCTGGCGTTCCTTCGCGCCCCCCTCTGTCCTGCCGGACATCTCCCCCACAGGTGGGAGATTGGCTGTCGTCGCCGATTTCGCCAACTACAAACGTTGGAGTGTGAGAGCCGTCTGCGAAACCGCCGATCTCCCCCAAGTGGGGGAGATGTCCGGCAGGACAGAGGGGGGCGCGACAGAACTCGGCGTTGGTCTTGGTTCTCTCCCCAAGGAGAAAAACTACCGCCGCAACACCGCGCTCAGCACATCCCTGACGCCGATGGCGCCGACGAAGCGCGATTGGTCGTCGAATAGCGCCACGGGTGCTGTCTGTGAGCGATGCATGGCCAGCATCACCGTCTTCAGCGAGGTGCCGGGATTGGCCCAGAACACCTGCGCCGTCTCCTCCGGCTGAGCCTCGACGTCGGCGCAGGAGACCCACACCGCCGGCTTGCCGTCGCGCTCGGCCGCCGCCACCAGCCCATGCTCGTCGATCTTGAAGCGCGTCGTCTTGCGGCGGTCGAGCCACACCCAGCCGTTTTCGCCATGTTCGAGGTCGCGGCGGTCGCGCATGACGTTCCAGGCGGTCAGCACCGAGAGCGGGTTCACATTGGCGATGAAGTCGCGGACATAGTCGTTGGCAGGCCGCAGCACGATGTCTTCCGGCGCGCCGGTCTGCACGATGCGCCCGCCCTCCATGATGGTGATGTGGGTGCCGATCTTCAGCGCCTCCTCGAGGTCGTGGCTGACGAAGATGATGGTCTTCTTCAGTTCGGCCTGAAGCTGCAGCAGCTCGTCCTGCAGCTTGGTCCGGATCAGCGGATCGAGCGCCGAGAACGGCTCGTCCATCAGCAGGATCGGCGCCTCGGTGGCGAAGGCGCGCGCCAGGCCGACGCGCTGCTGCATGCCGCCGGAAAGCTCATGCGCGTATTTCTTCGACCACTGGTCGAGATGAACCAGCTTCAGCTGTTTGCTCACCCGCTCCTTGCGCTCGGCTTCCGGTACGCCGGCGAGCTCGAGGCCAAGGCCGACATTTTCCTCCACTGTGCGCCAAGGCAGCAGGCCGAACTGCTGGAACACCATTGCCACCTGCTTTTGCCGCAACCGCCGAAGCGTCGCCTCGTCGCAGGTGACGACGTCGACCGTACCATCGCCGTCCTTGACCAGCACCTGGCCGCGCGAGACGACGTTCAGCCGGTTGACGGCCCTGAGCAGCGTCGACTTGCCGGAGCCGGACAGGCCCATCAGCACCGAAATCTCACCCTCGTGCACGGTGAGGCTGGCACCGGCACAGCCCAGCACGTTACCGGTCTGTTCGAGGATCTCGGCACGGGTGGCGCCGCTGTCGATCAGCGCCAGCGAACCGGCCTGGTCGGCGCCAAAGACGATGTCGACATTCCTGAAATCGACGGCGACGGTCATTTCTTGCCTCCCACGCCGATGCGCGTCATTCGATCAAGCACGATGGCGAGCACGACGATGGCCAGACCTGCCTCAAGCCCGAGGTCGATCCGGCGCGACCCGAGCGCCCGGTTGATCTCTGTGCCGAGGCCGCCGGCGCCGATCAGGGCGGCGAACACCACCATCGACAGCGACAACATGATCGATTGGGTCAGCCCAGCCATGATGGTCGGCAGTGCCGAAGGCAGCTCGACCTTCCACAGCAGCTGGCGCTTGGTGGCGCCGAACGCTTCGCCCGCCTCGACGATCGATTTCGGCACCGAGGTGACGCCGAGATGGGTGAGCCGAACCGAGGTCGGGATGACGAAGATGATGGTGACGATCAGGCCGGGCGCGTTGCCGAGGCCGAACAGGGTCAGCACCGGGATCAGGTAGACGAAGGTCGGCAGCGTCTGCATCAGGTCAAGTACCGGCAGCATGACGCGATAGATCTTCGGCTTGTGCGCGGCCCAGATGCCGAGCGGCACGCCGATAGCCATCGAGACGGCGGCGGCGGCAACGACCAGCACCAGCGTCTCCACCGTCTGCTTCCACAGGTTCTGGTTGAGGATGAACAGCAATCCGATGAACACCGCTAGGGCCAGGCCTTTCGAACGCTGCAGGAAATAGGCGAGCAAAGCGATCAGGGCGATCAGCAGAACCGGCGGCAGCAACAGCAGCCCGTCGACGATGCCGTCGAGCAGGAAGTTGAGGCTGTTGGAGAAAGCCCTGAAGACGGTGTCGAAATTGTCGGTGAGAAAGCCGAAAAACGCCTTCCCCCACGCGCCAACGGGGATCTTGTAGCTGACCAGGAATTTGGAGATCGGATCCATCTAGCCCCTCTTCTGCCGGCGCCGTCCTTTGCCGGACGGTCATCTTGTCACAGGATATGAAAAAGGGCAGCCATTTCTACCGTGGCTGCCCCTCGTCTTGTCGTGCAAGCGGTCAGGTCAGCTTCCGAGCGCTGTTTTCACCGCTGCCGCCGCGTCGCCGCCGTCGAAGGTGGTGACGCCGGCGATCCAGGGAGCAACCGCGTCCGGGTGCTTCTTCAGCCAGTCGGTCGCGACCGTATTGGCGTCGCCACCCTTCAGGATCGCGTCCATCATCTCGCCTTCCATGTCCAGGTTGAACTTCAGGTTGGTGATGAACTTGCCGGCGTTCGGGCACTCGGTCGTATAGCCCTTGCGCACGATCGTATGCACGGTGGCGGCGCCGAAGCCAGTGTCGCCCATGCCGTCGAGATAGGTGATCTTCATGGCGCCCATCACCGGATGCGGCGTCCAGCCGAGGAAGGCGATCCATTCATTGTTTTTGATCGACTGCTCGGCCTGGGTGAGCATGCCGGCTTCGGACGATTCGACCAGCTCGAAGCCTTCGAGATTGTCGGCCGGGTTCTTGATCATGTCGAGGATGATACGATTGCCGTCATTGCCGGCCTCGATGCCGTAGATCTTGCCGTCGAACTTGTCCTTGAACTTGCCGAGATCGGTCAGCGTCTTGACGCCGGCGTCGGCGACATAGGTCGGCACGACGATGCCGTAGCCGGCACCGCTCAAATTCTCGCTCACGGTCTCGATGGAGCCTTCTGCGGTGTAGTCCTTGATGTCGTTGGTCATCGACGGCATCCAGTTGCCGAGGAAGACATCGAGGTCCTTGTTCTTCAGCGACGCCATCGTCACCGGCACCGAAAGCTGGATTACCTGCGGCTCGTAGCCGAGCGCGGTGAGCAGCACCGAGGCTATACCGGTTGTCGCCTGGATGTCGGTCCAGCCGACATCCGACAGACGAACCGCCTTGCAGCTTTCCGGATCGCCGGCGAAGGCCGCAGTCGTGGATAGAAAAGCCGCCAGGCCGAGACCGGCGACGAATGAATTCATGCGCGACATAGAAATTCTCCCATTTCAGTTCTCGGTGAAGCGAAGTGGCGGTTTTATCTCCACCTTTGTTCCGTCAGCCAAACACCATTCTGCTGCGGTTTCAAGCACTAAGGCAACCACGATCAACGGCGCAGGCTGGTCGATCAACGACACGCCCGCCGCTTTCCGGATGGAAGTCGTCTTTTCCCGGTGGAATGTAGGCGCTCCCCCTCCCCGCTTTGTTGCAACTCGGCTTAAAAGGACGGCATGGCCAAGCTGTACTTCCACTATGCGACGATGAATGCCGGCAAGACGACGATGTTGTTGCAGGCCTCGTATAATTACCGCGAGCGCGGCATGACGACGATGCTGTTCATCGCCGGCCACTATCGCAAGGGCGATACCGGGCTGATCTCGTCGCGTATCGGCCTGGAGACGGAAGCCGAGATGTTCCGCGACGGCGACGACCTATTCGCCCGGGTCGCCGAGCATCATGACCACGCCACGGTCCATTGTGTCTTTATCGATGAGGCGCAGTTCCTCGAAGAGGAGCAGGTCTGGCAACTCGCCCGCATCGCCGACCGGCTGAACATCCCGGTCATGTGCTACGGCCTGCGCACCGATTTCCAAGGCAAGCTGTTTTCCGGCTCGCGCGCCCTGCTGGCGATCGCCGACGACCTGCGCGAGGTGCGCACCATCTGCCGCTGCGGCCGCAAGGCGACGATGGTGGTGCGCCTCGGCGCCGACGGCAAGGTGGCCAAACAGGGCGAACAGGTGGCGATCGGCAAGGACGTCTATGTCTCGCTCTGCCGCCGCCATTGGGAAGAGGAAATGGGCCGCGCCGCCCCAGACGATTTCATCGGCTTCACCAAAGCCTAAACCAGCGCTATTGCTTTCATCCGACCTCCCGGCTGACATTCGTTCCGCAATCGCGCCATTGCAGCCTTTGTTGAGCGTGCCGCCTATTTTGATCCACTGCCAGAGCCGTCGGGAGTTCCCATGCTTCGAGTAATTTCGTCTGCAACTGCTTTCCTCATCGCCGGCGTTGTTGCCGCGCATGCCGACGGCGATGCTGCTCTCGGCAAAAAGGTCTTCAACAGATGCATGGTCTGTCACGAGGCAACGAGCGACCGCGACAAGGTCGGCCCGCATCTGCTGGGTGTCGTCGGCCGCACCGCCGGCACCGCGGACAGTTATCTCAGCCGTTACTCGCAGGCGATGAAGGATGCCGGCGCCGCCGGTTTGGTCTGGGACCAAGCAAACCTTGCCGAATACCTGCGCGCACCCCGGCAGAAGATCCCCGGCAACAAAATGGCCTTCTCCGGCCTGACCAGCGACGATGACATCGCCAACGTCATCGCCTACCTCAAAGCCGATCCCAAGCCCTGAGCGTCGCTCCCGCGCAAAAGTCCAGCCGAGGTCGAAGCGGTGCCTGACCGGCCGGCAGTTACAGCGTAATCATGGCTTGATTATCCTGCAGTCGCCTCCTGAAATTCTTTGTTTTCCTGTAATCCCATGTCTTCCGTCTTTCATTCGCCAAACCCGGCACATATATTCGCGGCGGTTTGCGAAACGAAACCGATGCCGAAGCGGGAGGCCCCAATGGCGACATTGCAGAATTTCGATGCCGAGATTGCCAAGACCAAGCAGGTCGTGCAGGACATGCGCACCAAGATTGAGCAGTCCGGTGCCGTGCTCGACACGCTCGCCACCGCCGACAAGAGGATCGGCGACGCCAATTTCGACATCGAGAATGCCCGCATCGAGGATGTGCTGAAGCAGCAGAAGGTGATGGAAGGCAATATCGCCGACCTGATCATCGGCCTCGAGGACGCCACCAACGTCTTCGGCGCCGAATTCGAGAGCATGAAGAACTACACCGGCTGGGAAAGTTTCGTCGGCGTCTTCTCCAGCCAGCGCAAGCAGCGCATGCGCACCGACCGCGTCCGCAACATGTCGCTGGCCGGCAATTTGCAGGAACTGCTGGCGAAGTCCGACACCATCGTCGGCATCCTCAAGGCGCAGAAGCAGGTTCTCGACACGCGCTACAAAACCTCCGAGGCCAGCCTGTCGCAGGTGATCGAGCGCCGCAAGACCACGATGTCCAATCTCGAGACCGTGCAGAAGCGCATCGAGGAGCTCAACCCGATGCTGCTCGACATCGAGAACAAGATCGCCGCCTCGACCAGCCAGAAGGAGCGCACGCAGCTTGAAGGCGAGCGTTCGAAACTGGCCACGGAATACAACGAGAAGCAGGCCAAGGAGCAAGAATTGCTGGCCGAAAGCCAGACGCTGGAGCGCTACACCTCGATGTTCCAGACCTTCGTCGATTCGCTCAACAACCAGATCGCGGCGCAATCGACGCTGATCAACAAGCTGACCATCGATACCGAGCAGCGCATCGTGCTGTACAAGGCGCTGGAAGATTCGCTGAAGACCGCCGCCCAACAGGATGTCGCCCACAAGATCAACACGCTGGGCAGCCAGGTCGACAACACCGCCGAAGAGACGATGGCCGGCATTGGTGCTGCCTCGCAGAAGCACATTGGCGATCTGCTTGAAATGCACGAGAAGAACATGGTCGCCACCGCCGACATCCAGCGCCGCAAGAAGCTCGCCGACGATGCCTTCGCCCGCCGCTTCGACGACGTGATGAAGAAGCACAATTCGGCAAATTACGTGCAGTCGTAATTGCTGCACGTGCACTGCTCCCAAGGGCTGGCAGCATGACCCCCGAAAACGAAGCGGCGGCGCGCTATTTCTCGGCGATCGCGGCGGCACTTGGCGGCCTCGAAGTGTTCATGCGCGACGATCGCTCGCCGCTCTACCGGCATGGCATCGTCGCCAAGATCGTCGCCGAATACATCGCGCGGCTCGACAAGTCGTTCTCGTGTTGGCGCAACCGGCTGGGCTTCACCGAGACGTTCCGCATCTCGCGCGCCGAAAGCGGTTTTCCGGTCTTCCAGAACCTGCTCGAGCTGGAAAACGACCGCCGCCAGGCCGATGCGCGCCTCGCCAACCTCCCGTTGGCCGACGAGCTGCGCGAGGAAATGGCGGACTTCATCCTGCGCCACAAGGAATTCCCCGAAGCGCTGCAGAAGTCGATGGCCGAGCGGCTCTACCTCGAAGACGTCAAGAGCGAGACCACCTTTGGCCCGTTCACGCTGGCCCAGACGGCCAAGGTTTCGGTCAATCCGAAGACGTTGCGGCCCTATTATCTGGTCCACTGGGCCTGCTTCGACGGCAGCGCCAACCTGCCGCTGGTCTATATGCTGACGGTCGAGGATTCCTCCGACGACATGATCCGGCAGCTGGTCGACTCCGGCGGCAAGCTTAATGAGAGGGTCGACATTCCGCTGCCGGTCGACGGCTTGCTCAATCCCGAGCTCGCCCACCGTTTCGACGATTTCACCGAGAAGAATTCCGCCTACACGCTGTCGCCGGCGACCATCGCGGTCAACCTCGACAAGGATTTCGAACCGCTGCATCCCAAGCAGCTGCGTCGCGTCGTGCTCGGCCCGTTCTATTCTGCAGGGATTACCGACAACAATTCGACGGTAAGCGAAGTGCTGGCCAAGGTGCGCAAGCCGGAAAACGCCTGGCTGCTGACCTGGACCATCCAGGAGGTCTTTTCCAAGGCCGAGAAGCCAGGCCGCAAGGGGCTGTTCTCGAGCGAAAAGACGACGCAGGAATTCTTCATCAATACCGACGATCTCGAGGCCGCGCGCCAGGGCGTGTCGAGCTATGAGAACCATGCGCTGATCCCGCACGAGGCCTATCAGGCGCTCTATGCCGCCGGCGAGGCGCAGAAGATCTTTTCGGGCTACAAGGTCCACATCCTGTCCAAAGGGCAGGTCATCAGCGACGTCTGACCGTCAAATCGCGGAGCATCTTCCATGGACACCGGCCTGACCACCATCCCGGAAGCGGCAATTGAAAAGCACCGCGCCACTGCGCAAAGTTTCATCACCCGCATCGTCGTGCTGGAAGACCCATCGCGCGAGTCCGGCACAGCGCTTGCCGGCACCAACCGCCGCTTCGTCTCGACCGTCTCGGTCGGCTCGGTTCGCCGCACGCGCGAGGTCGAGCTCGCCAAAACCGTCGCCGCCGTCCATCCCGACGACCAATTGCTGACCATACCGCAGCACATGCTGTTGTTTCGCGCTCGGCGCGGGGCGGCAATAGCGCTAGCCATATCGGATGTCTTCGCCGAAGGCTCGGACCTCGAAAGCCTGCAGGCGAAAAACGCCCGCGCGCCGCTCGAAGGCGACGAAGCTGCCACCTTCAAGAAGCTGCTGTCGGCCTCTGCCTACATCTCCGCCTTCAGCCTCGCCTCCTATTTGTTCCAGCTGATCGACAGCGACGGCGAGGCGCCGAACGACACGCCCGAGCCGGACTTTCTGTTCGACACCCCGCAGGATGCGGTGAAGTCGATCGTGGCCGGGCTCGACAGGGCGATAGCAGGTTCGAAGGACGACGCCGACCTGATGACCCGCGCCCGCGCCTTTGCCCGCGTAGCCATCGACGGGCTGTTGGCGCGAAAGGGCCGCTTCGACGGCATCGGCCCGTTCGAGAACGCCCATATCCGCATCGACGTCGACGATTTTACCCTCGATGGTTTCGACGTCGCCCCTGGCAAGCGGGCAAAACCGCTGGTGATGACCTTCAAGAAACCGGAAGAGGTCGTCGGCAACCACATCGCCAAGTACCAGTCGGTAAAGCTCGCCAAGATGCTGATGGCGTACGACTTCGAGCGCGAGCTGAACCCATTCGTCGAGCTTGGCGGCTTCCTGTTCACGTTTATCGGCGACGGCGCGCCCGGCACCGGCAAGACGACGCTGATCCAGATGATCGCCGGCCTTCTCAACGGCTACTGCCAAGTCGCCGGCTATCCCTTCGCCTACGAAAATTTCGGCGTCGACCAGATCTCCTCCTACCAGGGCAAGTCCGGCCAGAACTGCCGCCAGTTCATCAACAATGTGCTGAACCCGCGCGTCATCGGCTTCGGCACCATCGACGATATCGACCAGGTCGCCGCACGCCGCTCAGACGACCGCGCCTCGGCCGGCCAGCAGGAAATCACCGGTGTGCTGATGGACGCATTTGCCGGCGCGGCAACCGTGGTGCGCGGCAATTGCTCGTTCGGCATGTTTTCCAACTATCCCGAAAACGTTGACGACGCATTGCGCCAGCGCGCCGGCGCCCGCTGGCTGGTCGACGGCCCGCAGAGCCGCGACGACTACATCGACATCTTCGTCCTGCTCGCCGGCAAGAACCACAAGATCCCGCTCGGCGACCACAAGCTCTATGCCGCTCAGGAAATCCAGCGCGCGGTGATGGAGGCTTACGAGGAGCATGAGAAGCCGCAGGAAGACGGGCTGATGAAGGTCTATGAGCGCTACATGAAGGAGAACGGCGCGCCGAAGTCGATGGCCGATATCGGCACCTATCTGCACTTGATCAAGGATGCCGAGCCGCGTTTCACCGGCCGCGCCATCAAGAACGTCACCGACGCGATCAAGATGCGCGCCATGGACATCGAATTGCCCGACGAGTGGTTCGAAAAGCCGGAAGCCTTCATGCACAAAAGCTACGACGACAAGAAGGCGATGATCGAGGAACTGCGCGGGCCGTTCTCGATGGACATGGTCATGCAGGAGATCAACCGCTATGCGGATTCCGAATTCCGCTATTCCGACAAGTCGGACGATGCGGCGGTGACCAAGATGATCCGCGACACCCGTCTGCGGGAGCGTGCCGTCCGCGAGATCGAGGAGTTGAAGAAGAAGGGAATGTGGAATGCGTGATCTTCCTTCTCACCGGATAGCACTGTTTCCGGTGCGATGCATAAGCTCCCACAGCAACGCTGAAAGACGTGGCTCAAACGCTGACGCCCCCCTCTCCCCGTTCTTCACGGGGAGAGGGTAAGGGTGAGGGGCAGCGCATGCGTGGGCCAGAAATAGACACAACCAAGCGCGCAAGGCGCCTGCGTCAATCCGACAACGATGCAGAAACCGCGCTCTGGCTGGAGTTGCGCGACCGCAGACTGAACGGCCATAAATTCGTACGGCAGTTGCCGATAGGCTCTTACTTCGTCGATTTCGCCTGCAGAGACTGCCAGCTCGTCGTCGAAGTCGATGGCAGTCAGCATGTCGGCAGCCAATATGATCGAATCCGAGATCGCTTCATCGTCTCCGATGGCTGGTCTATCCTTCGCTTTTGGAACGTAGACGTATTGAAGGAGCGGGAAGCAGTCCTTGAAACAGTGGTGGCTGCGATCGAAGGGCGCCTCGAACGCCATATCGAAACGCGTGATCTTCGATTTGTCGCCGCCAAAGGCTATGGAGAGACATGTCCTTGACCGTTTGCGCTGCCCCTCACCCTTACCCTCTCCCCGTGAAGAACGGGGAGAGGGGGGCGTCAGCGTTGGAGCTCGGTCATCCAGCGCAAGATCCGTTGGGACTACGCGCATGAGCCCTGCCAAGAAACCCGACCTGCTACGCGACAACGAGCTGATCTACGGCCGGCTGCTGACGGTCGACGAGCCGCATCTGATCCAGCGCTACAACAAGGCGATGGTCGCCTTCGGGCTGAAGCCGACCAAGCTGAAAAGCTTCGAGATCGACCGTACCGGCTTTTCGCCGCAGGTCGCCGAGGAATGCGGCGACTACAGCTACCTCGATCCGAACGAGGTCAACCGCCGCTTCATCATCCTGACGCCGTCGCAGATCGACCTGCCGGTGGTGCACACGGCTTTCTCCAACACCTCGCTGCTGATGTACGAGTTCATGTCGAAGAACCAGCGCGCCATCGATGCGCTGACAATCAAGGACGTCATCTACGGCGAGATCGAGGATTCAGTCCCCAAGGTCGACGACATCGAGGATCTGCTGTCGATCAATCAGGTCGAGTTCAAGGTGCTGTCGGCCGAGGACGTGCTGGGCAAGGCCGCCGAGCTCGGCAAGCTGGTCGACCGGCTGAAGCAGGAACCGGATGCCTGGCGCGACAATGCCATGCTTGCACACATGGTCGAGCTGGCGAAGGTCTGCGGCGACATCCGCGAGAATGCGCTGGTGCCGGACCAGGTGATCTTCCGCCACAACGCCTATTGGACCAGCCATTTCGGCGGGCTCTATGTGTTCGTCGATCCCGACGTGACGACGGTGATCAGCGACCCGGCAGCGCCCGGCTTCCGCCGCTCGCGGCCGTGGCAGGTGAGCTATCTCTCGATCCATGACGCCGACAAGGTGTTCAAGTTCCTCGCTTCGACCGGCCGCATCGAGCTGCCTCGCGCCTCATGGATCGAAACCTCCGGCTATCTCGAGCATCGCGCCGAAATGGTGGTGCGCGCCCTGATCCGCGACGCCGAGCCCGACCGCAATCTGACCGACGTCGATAAGGTCTGGCTGCAGACCTGGATCCACGGCCACGCCGATCTGATCACCAGGGACGGCAATTTTCCCTTCCTCAACGCCGCCAAGCGCGAGATCGCCCAACTTGGCCATCTCAAGATAGAGGATGTGTTCCCGCAGCAGCGCTTCCTGGTGATCCGCGCCAAGCCGGACCATCAAGACGCCTGGCTGACCAACCAGCTGATCTCGGACTTCGTGCCGCAGGACTTCGTCTCGCGTTACGTCTTCAACAAGCCGGGCTTCTACAGGGATTATGACGGCTTCAGCGACGCTTGGCGATCGCATGTTGTGGACGTTCTGAAAACCACATATTTGAAGGACAAGGTGGCGTTTCGCACACGCCTCTACGGCTTGACTGACTGAGGGGGTGACATCGCCATGCTTGATCCGATCGTGAATTTCTTCACCCGGATTTTCCAGTGGATTGGCCGCGGCATCGGCTTGCTCATCGGCGCGATCCTGTGGCCGTTCCTATGGGCGGGGCGCTGGTACACGCAACGCGGCTGGATCCTGAAGGCGGTGCTCGGCCTGGCTGTCGTCGTGCTGATCGGCCTCTACATTAATTTCTTCTACGCCACCCAGTGGTGGAACAATTTCGACCCGAATTACGTCGACAAATACACGTTCGAAAAGCGCAACAGCTCCGCCGGTGAACAGGTCTCTGCAGGCGCCGGCACCGACACGGCCAAGACCTGCGGAAATTCAGCCATTGCCCAGGTTGCGGCCGACCTGACCGACTTCAACGTCAACCAGAATGCCTGGGTGTCGTCGATGATCCTCTACAAGCTCGGCCTGTTCGGCATCGACTGGGACCACACGCCGTTCATGGACAACAAGGCTTCGTTCCAGCGCGGCATCAACCAGGCGGTGCGGCGCACGGCGACCGAGCTTGCCGACAATCTCGGCCGCGTCCGCACCACCTCGCAGATCGACGCCGACCTGCAGGACGCCCGCGGCAATCTGCAGTTCGATGAGGAAACCTGGTACTTCGGCTTGAACCCGTTTGGTCCCAAGACGCCGACGCCGAGCTATTATCGCGACGCGGTGCGCAAGCTGCGTTCCTTCAACGCCCGTCTGGCAGCCTGCCAGGCCACGTTCGATGCCCGCGCCGACAATCTCAAGCAGTATATCGACCGCATCTCGTCCGACATCGGCTCGACCTCGGCGATCCTCAAGGAGCGTGCCGAAAACCACAACAATGGCTGGTTCGACACCCGTGCCGACGACCGCTTCTGGTTCGCCTATGGCCAGCTTTATGCCTATTACGGGCTGATGAAGGGCGCGCAGGCCGACTTCGAGGACGTCATCAAGGAAAAGCACCTGCAGAACCTGTGGGATACGATGGACGCGCAATTCGTCTCGGCGCTGCGCATCCAGCCCTTCATCATCGCCAATGGCCGCGAGGACGGCTGGCTGTTGCCGACACATCTGACGACGATGGGGTTTTACATACTCAGGGTCCGCTCGAACATGGTCGAGATCAGCAACGTGCTGACGCAGTAGCGGATTGTTCCGCGCAGCCGGCGCTGGTGAATTTGCGCCGTTGCTTCTGTCGCTTTTCGCGTATTACGCGGCTGTTTTGAGACGGCGGAACCGCGCCTGCTCTGGCTTCTATACGGCGCGGCGACCGGCGCGAAAAAAGAACCTGTAGCAGGGCAGCCGACCGCAGAGGCACTTTCTTCGTAGGAAACATAGTTGCATGAAAGTTGACGCCGCGGCAGCGACAGGGGTAGAACATGCCCGCGCCTGCAGTGCCGGGCTTGCGACCACAGTAATCGAATCCGTTCAATTCAGAGGGAAGCCGTCATGGCCGAAGTGAAGTCCGACATCGAGATCGCGCGCGGCGCCAGGAAGAAGCAGATCCAGGAGATCGGCCAGAAGATCGGCATTCCGAGCGAACATCTTCTGCCCTACGGCCACGACAAGGCGAAGATCTCGGCCGAGTTCATCAAGTCGGTGAAGGGCAACAAGGACGGCAAGCTGATCCTCGTGACCGCCATCAACCCGACACCGGCCGGCGAAGGCAAGACGACGACGACGGTGGGCTTGGGCGATGGCCTCAACCGCATCGGCAAGAAGGCCATCGTCTGCATCCGCGAGGCTTCGCTCGGACCGAATTTCGGCGTCAAGGGCGGTGCCGCCGGCGGCGGCTACGCGCAGGTCGTGCCGATGGAGGACATGAACCTCCACTTCACCGGCGATTTCCATGCCATCACCACCGCCCATAACTTGCTGTCGGCGCTGATCGACAACCACATCTATTGGGGCAACGAGCTCGGCATCGACACCCGCCGTGTCGTCTGGCGCCGCGTCATGGACATGAACGACCGGTCGCTGCGCGAGATCATCTGTTCGCTCGGCGGCGTCGCCAACGGTTTCCCGCGCGAGGCCGGTTTCGACATCACAGTCGCCTCGGAAGTCATGGCCATCCTGTGCCTGTCGACCGACCTGAAGGACCTGGAAAAGCGCCTCGGCGACATCATCGTCGCCTATCGTCGCGACAAGTCGGCCGTCTATGCCCGCGACCTCAAGGCCGACGGCGCGATGGCCGTACTCTTGAAGGACGCCATGCAGCCCAATCTCGTGCAGACGCTGGAGAACAACCCGGCTTTCGTCCATGGCGGCCCCTTCGCCAACATCGCGCATGGCTGCAACTCCGTCGTTGCCACCACGACGGCGCTGAAGCTTGCCGATTACGTCGTCACCGAAGCCGGTTTCGGCGCCGACCTCGGTGCCGAAAAGTTCTTCGACATCAAATGCCGCAAGGCCGGCCTGAGGCCGGCAGCGGCGGTCATCGTCGCCACGGTTCGCGCCATGAAGATGAATGGCGGCGTCAAGAAGGAGGAACTCGGCAAGGAGAACGTCGAGGCGGTCAAGAAGGGATGTGCGAATCTCGGCCGCCACATCGAGAACATCCGCCAGTTCGGTGTGCCGGCCGTGGTCGCCATCAACCATTTCTACTCCGACACCGAGGCAGAGATCCAGGCGATGAAGGATTATGTCGCCTCGATGGGCGAAGAGGCGATCCTGTGCAAGCACTGGGCTCAGGGATCGGCCGGCATCGAGGAACTGGCCAAAAGAGTCGTGGCGTTGGCCGAATCCGGCGCGTCGCAATTTGCCCCGCTCTATCCCGACGCCATGCCGCTGTTCGAGAAGATCAACACCATCGTCCAGCGCATCTATCGCGGTTCCGAAGCGATCGCCGACAAATCGGTGCGCGACCAGCTCCACGCCTGGGAGCACGCCGGCTACGGTCATTTGCCGGTCTGCATGGCCAAGACGCAATATTCCTTCTCCACCGATCCGAATCTGCGCGGCGCGCCGACCGGCCACACCGTGCCGGTGCGCGAGGTCAGGCTGTCTGCCGGCGCCGGCTTCGTCGTCATCATCTGCGGCGAGGTGATGACCATGCCCGGTCTGCCCAAAGCGCCATCCTCGGAAAAGATCTTCCTGAACGAAATGGGCCAGATCGAGGGCCTGTTCTAAGGATATCAACGCTCGAACGGCAAAGGGCGCCGCAACGCTGCGGCGCCCTTCTGCCTGCTCGCAATAGTCTCCTACGCCGCGCTTCGCGCCAGCGCGCGCTGGTTGGAGGCATAGGGTGTGTCGTGCTGGGGGACCACGCCGGTCTTCAGGCAATCGATCCATTCGGCGGTTTTGAGAACGGCCGCGAAGCGCGACTGCAATACGATCGTCACGACGCGATGGATTTCCTCGCCCGAAGCGTAGCCGGCGCTGTTGGCGTAGGGCAACGACCCCGTCGCGTCCGACAGGAACTCGACCTCAAAACCCATATGCACGGCATGGATGACCGTGGACAGATCGCAATTATGCGTCATGTAGCCGATGACCGTGATCGTATCGATAGAGTTGGCGCGCAGCCACTCCTCTAAATCCGTGCCGGTGAAGGCGCTGGGCAAGTTCTTTTCGATGTAGTGGTCGCGGTTTCGCCTGGCGATTTCCGGGTGCAACTCGGCGCCATGGCTGCCCTTGGCGAAGACCGATGAGGTTTCCGGTGCCAACTGCTTGATGACCACCACCTTGACGCCTGCCTCGGTGGCCGCGTCCATCGCTCGCGCAACATTGACGACGCTCTCGCGGAACGGCGGATGCTGGATGGCGAGGTTGCCGCCGTCATAGTCGTTCTGAACATCGATGACGATGAGGGCGCGGCGTGGAGCTTTGCCTTTGGCTGGGTCCGACATGGGGTTTTCCTTTCCCGTTTGGCATTGATGGGTGGACGATAAGCGCGGCGCCGGATCGCAAAAAGTGTCCCGATTGACATTGTTCGAAAGAATTGGGACAATCGGTGTCACCCTTTGCTGGAGCTCCCATGGCCGATCCTGTCGTTGCCGCCATCGCCTTCGATGGCATCAGCCCGTTTCATCTCTCCGTGCCGTGTCTCGTGTTCGGCGCGGATCGCACGACGCTCGGCCTGCCGCGCTTCGACTTCCGGGTCTGCGCGATTGAGAACGGGCCGATCCGCACTGATGCCGGGCTGACCATCAGCGTCCCGCACGGGCTTTCAGCGCTCGATGATGCCGACATCGTCATCGTGCCGAGTTGGAAGAATCTCGGGATCTCACCGCCGACGACACTGATCGAGGCGTTGCTTGGCGCGCACGAGCGCGGCGCGCTGATTGTCGGACTGTGCTTGGGAACGTTCGCTGTCGCGGCGACCGGATTGCTTTCGGGGCGGCGAGCCGCGACGCACTGGGCCTACGCGGATCAGCTGCAGGAACTCTATCCCGACATTCTCGTCGAACCAGAAGTGCTCTACATCGACGATGGCGATGTCGTGACATCCGCCGGCGTCGCCGCCGGGCTTGACTGCTGCCTGCACGTCGTACGGGCTCGTTACGGCGCGGAGGCAGCGCTTCGCCTTGCCCGGCAGATTGTGCTTTCTCCGCATCGGCAGGGCGGGCAGGCGCAATTCATCGAACGTCCCATCGCCAGAACCGGCAATGCGGACCGCTTCACCCAGGCTCTCGAAACGGTGCGCAAAACCCTGGGTGATCCGCACAGTCTGGACAGCGTTGCCGGTCTCGCCGGCCTCACCCGCCGGACGTTCACGCGCCGTTTCCAGAAAACGATCGGCACCAGTTTCGGCGACTGGCTGACCGACCAGCGTGTGCAACTCGCACAGCGGCTGCTGGAAGCAACGGAAAAATCGATGGATACGGTTGCCTTCGAGGCCGGCTTCGGCAGCGCCACCTCGCTGCGCCAGCATTTCGCAGCGCGGCTCAGAACCTCGCCCGTGCAATACCGGCGCGAATTCTCGAGGAGTGTCGATTTGGATAGACGCGGCGCTTCACGCTGATCCGGCTCACCCGCTCCTGATTACCCGTGCCGGATTGCCGACCACCGTGGTGTTCGCCGCCACGTCGCGCGTCACCACGGCACCGGCGCCGACGATGGCGCAATCGCCGATCCTGACCCCGCCGAGGATGATGGCACCACCGCCGATCCAGGCATTGTCGCCGATCTCGACCGGCCTGGCGATCTCCAGCCCTGCCCGTCGCCCCGCAGCCTGCTTGTGGTGCTCGGCGCAATAGATCTGCACATTCGGGCCGAGCAGCGTTCCCTTGCCGATGCGCACTGGCGCCGTATCGAGAATAGTGCAGCCGGCATTGAGGAAGACGCGGTCGCCGAGAAAGATGTTGAAGCCATAAGCGCAGTGGGACGGCGCTTCGATCCGGGCGCCCTCGCCTGCAGCGCCGAGCAGCGCCCGCAAGGCAGGCCCGATATCGCCGCGCTGTCGTGGTGGCAGGCTGTTGTGCTCGAACACCGCGTCGCGTGCCGTGATCCGCAGCGCCTCCAGTTCCGGGTCGAGGCAGCAATACCACTCGCCCGCCGCCATTTTCGTGCGTTCGCTCCCCGTCATGGCCGCAACTCCAGTCTCAATCTTTGCCAAGCACAACTGGTGAAAATACGGAAGCGCCGGCGGCGACACCACCTCTGGTCAAATACCGGACCTATGGTAGCTTGCTCTCTCGGACCTGTCCCAAGCCGGCCATCGAGGGATCAATCATGCTGTACATTCTTGCACTCCTGATTGGCATCGTTGCCGGGCTTCGCGCCATGACAGCGCCCGCCGCGGTCGCCTGGGGCGCCTGGCTAGGCTGGTTGCCGGTCACCGGCACCTGGGCGAGTTTCATGGGCCACTGGATCGCCGTCGGCATCTTCACCATCCTGGCCATCGCCGAACTGGTCACCGACCAGCTGCCATCGGCGCCGAGCCGCAAGGTGCCGCAGCAATTCGGCACGCGCATCGTCTCGGGCGCTTTCACCGGCGCGGTGATCGGCGCCACCGGCGGCGCCACCATCGGCGGCCTGATCGCCGGCGCCGTCGGCGCGGTGATCGGCACGCTGGGCGGCGCCGAGGCGCGTAAACGCCTGGCCACCGCCTTCGGCAAGGACCCGCCCGCCGCCCTCATCGAGGACGCGGTGGCGATCGTCGGCGGACTTCTGATCGTGGCGGCGGTGGCATGACGGCAAAGACATTCGACGCCATCATCGTCGGTGCCGGGCAGGCCGGCCCACCGCTTGCCGGCCGGCTGAATGCGGCCGGCATGAGCGTGGCGCTGATCGAGCGAAAGCTGGTCGGCGGCACTTGCGTCAACACCGGCTGCACGCCGACCAAAACGATGGTGGCAAGCGCCTATGCCGCGCATCTCGCCCGCTGCGCCGCGGACTATGGCGTGACGCTCTCCGGTCCCGTCGGCGTCAACTACAAGGCGATCAAGGCGCGCAAGGACAAAGTCTCGAACGACGCTCGCGGCAATCTCGAAGACTGGATTGCCGGCATGGACAAATGCACGCTCTATCGCGGCCATGCGCGCTTCGTGACCGCCAATACGGTGCGCGTCGGCGACGATCTGCTGAGCGCCGAAAAGATATTCCTCAACACCGGTGGCCGCGCCTCGGTGCCCGATCTGCCCGGCATCGACGGCATTTCTTACCTGACCAATTCGTCGATGATGGATCTCGACGTGCTGCCGCGCCATCTCATCGTCGTCGGCGGCAGCTATGTCTCGCTCGAATTCGCGCAGATGTTCCGCCGCTTCGGTTCCGAAGTCACGGTCATCGAAAAGAGCCCGCGCCTGATCGGCCGCGAGGACGATGACGTCTCGGACGCCATTTTGTCGATCCTCGAAAACGAAGCCATTGCCGTCCATCTCGGCGCCGACGATATCCGCTTCGCCAGGCGAGGCAACGAAATCGCCGTGACCTTCTCGCCAGGCAAGGCGGCTGCGGTCGGCTCGCATGTGCTGCTGGCCCTGGGCCGCACGCCAAACACCGACGATCTCGGCCTCGACAAAGCCGGCGTCGAGGTCGACAAACGCGGCTTCATCGTCGTCGACGACCAGCTGCGCACCAGCGTGCCCGGCATCTGGGCGATGGGCGACTGCAACGGCAAGGGCGCCTTCACCCACACCTCGTACAATGACTACGAGATTGTCGCCGCCAACCTGCTCGACAACGATCCGCGCAAGGTCAGCGACCGCATCGAGGCCTATGCGCTCTATATCGACCCACCACTCGGCCGCTGCGGCATGACCGAAGCCGCGGTAAGGAAATCCGGCCGCCGCGCCCTTGTCGGCCAGCGGCCAATGACCCGCGTCAGCCGTGCCGTCGAAAAAGGTGAGACGCAAGGCTTCATGAAGATCCTGGTCGATGCCGACACCAAGGAAATCCTCGGCTGTTCGGTGCTCGGCCCGGGTGGCGACGAGGCAGTGCACTGCGTGCTCGATCTGATGTATGCCAAGGCGCCGGTCAGTACGCTGGCGCGCGCGGTGCACATCCACCCGAACGTCTCGGAGCTTCTGCCGACCATCGCCCAGGAATTGAAGCCGCTGGCATAGGCCGGGCGCAGGCGTTATCTCGCGATCCTTTGAGCGCCAGGCCCGGATAGAGCCGTGCGCCCATAGCGCGAAAAGCTGGACCAATCGACAGTGTATTGGCGAAAGGGCATGTGTTCGGTCTCGTTTCCTGGAGACAGTCCATGCAGAAATCCATCGAACGCATCGCCGGCGACAGCGAGGGCGTTTCCTACGAATTCCCCGTCTTCCGCTTCACCGGAACGGACAAGACAGCGCCTTCGGCCTATCTGCAGGCGGCACTTCATGCCGGCGAATTGCCGGGCGTCGTTGCCATCGATGCGCTGATGCCGATGCTCAGCAGGGCGGAAGCCGAAGGCCGCATCAGCGGCAATATGACCATCGTGCCCTGGGCCAATCCGATCGGCCGCGCGCAATATCTCTATGGCGACCATCAGGGCCGCTTCCATCTGGGGACGCGCACCAATTTCAATCGCGGCTTTCCGCGGCTCGCCGCGCCCGACCTCACGCTCCTGCCGGCGCACGGCACGGTCGATCAGCGGCTGAAGACGCGGCTGCTGCAGCTCTCCATCGGCCACGACATCGTGCTCGACCTGCACTGTGACGATGAAGGCCTCGCCTATCTCTACGTCCACACCAGCCTGTGGCCGGCCATGGCGGATTGTGCCGCGGCCATGGGCGTCGATGCGGTGATGCTGTGGCACGAAGACCCCGACGGCACCTTCGAAGGCGCCTCGGTCATGCCGTATCAGAACGTCCCCGCCGACGTCGCGCGCCTGGACCGGCGCGTCGCCACCACCGTCGAATATCGCGGCATACTCGACGTCGACGGCGCCCTCGCCAGCGCCGACGCCGAAGGGCTCTACCGGCTGCTGGTGGCGCGCGGCGTCATCCGGGATCAGGCGCTGCCCGCGTCTGGCAGCTTCGGAGGACTCGTCGCGCCGATCGAAAATATCGAGATGATGCCGGCGCCCCGTTCGGGCGCGATCCTCTACCACGTGAAGCCGAGCGACCGCGTCACCAAGGGTGCGCGCCTTGCCACCATCGTCCACGCGCCGGGTGAGCCCGACGGCCGCACGGAAGTGTTGGCGCCCCAGGCCGGCCTCATCCTGACACGCCGCTCGCGCCGCATAATTCGCGCCGGCGAGGACCTCTTGAAGCTGGTCGGCGACAGGAAGAGTGCCGATGCAAGGTCGGGGACGCTGGAGGACTGACGCAACCCGCCAGGCTACCCCGAAATCGCCTGTCGCGCCTTGGACTCCAGCCATTCGGCCATCTGCCGGTAAGGCACCGGACCATGGCTCACGCGGGCGACGCCGAGTTCGGCAAGCCTCTGGCGCGGCGGCACATGCGCCAGTGCAATGATGTTGACCGGCAATGCCGTTGCCTGGCAGAGCGCCTCGATCAGGCCTTCATCGGCAAGCCCCGGCGCAAAGAAGCCATGCGCTCCGGCCCTTTCGTAGGCGTGCGCCCGCTCGATCGCCTGATCGAGGAGAGCCTTGTCGTGCGCATCCGGTTTCGCCTTCAGGAAAATGTCGGTTCGGGCGTTAATGAAGGCCGGAATACCCGAGGTCTTCACGGCCGCCGCGGCGGCTTCGATCCGCCTCACCTGTATGGCGATGTCGTGCAGCCCACTGCCGCCGACAATCTGATCCTCGAAATTAAAGCCGACGGCTCCAGCCTGCACGGCGAGCCCCACGCTGCGGGCGACAACCTCCGGAGCGACCCCGTAACCGCCCTCGAGGTCCATGGTTACCGGCAGATCCACCGCCGCAACGATGCGTTTGATGTTTTCGAGCGCCAGTTCCAACGGGATTTTCTCGCCATCGGCGAATCCGAAAGCGGCCGCGACCGGCCAGCTTCCGGTGGCGATGGCCTTGGCCCCTGCTTGCGCGATGATCTTGGCGGAGCCTGGGTCCCAGGCATTGTAGAGGACAATCGGGTTGCCCTTGACATGGAGGGAATGGAACGTCCGTGCGCGGTCGATCTGCTCGGTCATCGATGTTTTCCCGTCTTCCTGCTGTTTGATGCAGAGTCTAGGCAGGACTGCCGGTCTTGGCCATGTGCCATGGGTTGCGAAAGCAGCAGCCACCCCACAGACTTTCAAACCTGTTGCGCATACCGCTTTTCGCGGCTATGGATTTCGCCATGAATATGCGTTCGATCAAGACCATTTGGTGGTGGGCTCGCTGACAGCGGCCTGTTCGAACGCGTTCGCGTGACAATAGAAGGTGGCCGCAGCGGAATGTCCGGGCGGCCATTTGTTTTTTCAAGCCATTCCCGGGTCCGTTGCCCCAAAGACGCTGATGGAGACGGCAATGACGACGAAAATTCTGGAGAATGGCGCCGAGCGCTTCGTCACCGCGGGTGGCGTGGTGATTACCCGCCAGCGCCATGACCGGCCTTACGAGGGCGCGATCGACGGCTACGTCGATGGCCTGAATTCGCGCCGCGGCGCCGTGTTCTCCTCGAATTACGAATATCCCGGCCGCTATACGCGCTGGGATACCGCCATCATCGATCCGCCGCTGGTGATCTCGGCACGCGGCCGCGCCATGCGCATCGAGGCACTGAACCGCCGTGGCGAGGTGCTTTTGCCGGTGATCGGTACGGTGCTTGCCGGCCTTGACGACGTCACGATCGCCGAGACGTCGAACAAACTCATCCGCCTCGAGGTCGCCAAGCCCGGCCGTGTCTTCACCGAAGAGGAACGCAGCCGCGTTCCCTCCGTGTTCACCGTGCTGCGCGCCATCACCGCTTTGTTCAAAACCGAGGAAGACGCCAATCTCGGCCTCTATGGCGCCTTCGGCTACGACCTCGCCTTCCAGTTCGATCCGGTCGACTACAAGCTCGAGCGCAAGCCAAGCCAGCGCGATCTCGTGCTGTTCCTGCCCGACGAGATCCTCGTCGTCGACCATTATTCGACCAAGGCCTGGACCGACCGCTACGACTATTCCGGCGACGGCTTTTCGACCGAAGGCCTGCCGCGCGACGAAATCGTCGAGCCGTTCAGGACCGCCGACCGCATCCCGCCGCGCGGTGACCACGAGCCCGGCGAATATGCCAAGCTGGTGCGCAAGGCGATGAAGAGCTTTGAGCGCGGCGACCTGTTCGAAGTGGTGCCGGGGCAGATGTTCTACGAACGCTGCGAAACCCAGCCCTCCGAGATTTCCCGCAAGCTGAAGAGCATCAATCCCTCGCCCTATTCCTTCTTCATCAATCTCGGCGAGGGCGAATATCTGATCGGCGCCTCGCCGGAAATGTTCGTTCGCGTCAACGGCCGCCGCGTCGAGACCTGCCCGATCTCCGGCACTATCAAGCGCGGCGACGATGCCATTTCCGATAGCGAGCAGATCCTCAAGCTGCTCAATTCCAAGAAGGACGAGTCCGAACTCACCATGTGCTCGGATGTCGACCGCAACGACAAGTCGAGGGTCTGCGAGCCGGGCTCGGTGCGCGTCATCGGCCGTCGCCAGATCGAGATGTATTCGCGCCTGATCCACACCGTCGACCACATTGAGGGACGGCTGCGCGAAGGCATGGACGCCTTCGACGCCTTCCTGTCGCATGCCTGGGCCGTCACCGTCACCGGCGCGCCGAAATTATGGGCCATGCGCTTCATCGAGCAGAACGAGAAGAGCCCGCGCGCCTGGTATGGCGGGGCGATCGGCATGGTCAATTTCAACGGTGACATGAACACCGGCCTGACGCTTCGCACCATCCGCATCAAGGACGGCATTGCCGAGGTGCGCGCCGGCGCCACGCTGCTCTTCGACAGCATACCCGAAGAAGAAGAAGCCGAAACCGAACTGAAGGCATCCGCCATGATCTCCGCCATCCGCGACGCCAAGTCAGGCAATGCCGCCAGCACCGAACGCAGCACCGCGCGGGTCGGCGATGGCGTCAACATCCTGCTGGTCGACCACGAGGACTCCTTCGTCCACACGCTGGCCAATTATTTCCGCCAGACCGGCGCCAATGTCTCGACGGTGCGCACGCCGGTGCCGGACGAGGTCTTCGACCGGCTGAAGCCCAACCTGGTCGTGCTGTCGCCCGGCCCCGGCACGCCGAAGGACTTCGACTGCGCCGCCACCATCAAGCGAGCCCGTGCGCGCGACCTGCCGATCTTCGGCGTCTGCCTCGGGCTGCAGGCGTTGGCCGAGGCCTATGGCGGCGAATTGCGGCAATTGCACATCCCGATGCATGGCAAGCCGTCGCGCATCCGCGTGTCGAAGCCGGGCATCATCTTCTCCGGCCTGCCCAAGGAGGTGACGGTCGGCCGCTATCATTCGATCTTTGCCGATCCGGTGCGGCTGCCCGATGGTTTTGTCGTCACCGCCGAGACCGAGGACGGCATCATCATGGCCTTCGAGCACCGCAAGGAGCCGATCGCCGCTGTGCAGTTCCACCCGGAATCGATCATGACGCTCGGCCACAATGCCGGCATGCGCATCATCGAGAACATCGTCGCGCACCTGCCGCGCAAGGCCAAGGAAAAGGCCGCTTAATTCGAGGGCTCAGTGTTGGGATTTCTTCCCCAGTGACCGCGGCAGAAATCAAAGCAGCCGCCAGGCAGAAGGTCGCCAGCCTCGCTTTCTGGTCGATCGTCGTCGCCTTCGTCGTGCTCGGCCTCAAGCTGGTGGCCTGGTACGTCACCGGTTCGGTTGCGCTTTATTCGGACGCGCTGGAATCGATCGTCAACGTCATTGCCTCGGCCGCCGCCTATTGGGCGATCCAGGTCAGCTACAAGCCAGCCGACCAGGACCATCCGTTCGGCCACCACAAGGCCGAGTATTTCTCGGCCGTCCTGGAAGGCGTGCTGATCGTGCTTGCCGCCCTGCTGATCCTTAATGAGGTCTGGTGGTCGTGGCAGCATCCGGCCCCGCTCGAACAGCCATGGACCGGCCTTGCCGTCAACGGCGTCGCAACCGTCATCAACGCCGTCTGGGCCTTGACGTTGATCCGCACCGGACGGAGTGAAAAATCACCGGCGCTGGTTGCCGACGGCAGGCATATCATGACCGACGTAGCGACCTCGGTCGGTGTCTTCATCGGCCTGGTCGGCGCCGTGCTGACCGGCTGGCAGGTTCTCGATCCGGCTCTTGCGGTGATCGTGGCGCTGAACATCCTGTGGCAAGGCTGGCACGTCATCGGCTCGTCGATGAACGGGCTGATGGACCGCGCCGTCGATACCCAGGAACATATCCGTATCCGCGACATCATCTCTGCCAATTGCAAGGGCGCGCTCGAGGTCCACGACCTGAAGACGCGCATCGCCGGCCGCGCCACCTTCATCGAGTTCCATCTGGTCGTCGACGCCGACATGTCGGTCGGCGCCAGCCACGTCATCTGCGACCGCATCGAGGACGCACTGCAGGCAGAGATCCCTTCCGTCCGCGTCATCATCCATGTCGAGCCCGACGACGAAGCGAAACTGCCCAAGGGCACGACGGCCGTGCCGTTCGCGTGAAGCAATTCGCGCAGAAAAATCGCTCAGTCGTGATCCTTCGCGCCCCCCTCTGTCCTGCCGGACATCTCCCCCACAAGTGGGGAGATTGGCAGCTTCAGCGCGCCGCTCACTCCGGCGACGATGGTGATTGGCGAAAGCGGCGGTAACGGCCGATCTCCCCCCAAGTGGGGGAGATGTCCGGCAGGACAGAGGGGGGCGCTGTCCCTCCAGCATTGCGGTTGCTACAGCCCGCAGGCGGCCTGCGGCATCGGCTCCAGCCGGTAGACCTTGTCGTCGGAGCTGGTGTCGCCTTCCGCCGCCTTCGAGCACAGATCGACGATCGGCAGGCCGCTGTTCGGGTTGCCCAGCATCATCGTGCCGTTGGCGCCGCGGCGAAGAAAGACCTCCTTTTGCGCGATATCGCAGGAGGCACCACCCGTCTTCGCGCTCGCCGCGCAGCGCCACTGGTCGCCCTCGCCCTGGCAGTTATAGACCTGCGTGACCTTGGCCGATTTCTGCCGTGTGGTGACCGAAACGGCGATATCGGCGCCGCTTGGCCAATTGGCCGGATCGCCAGCCCCGGCGAAAGACGCCAGCTCGACCGGTCCGCGATAAACCCGGATCGTCTGGGTCAGCTGATCGGGATGCGAGCCGAGATGCGCGGCATCGTAGTCACGCCCGTAGCAGAAGGCCTGGTCCGGCTTCAGCCGCTCGCGCAATGGCGGGCCAAGTGCCGGATCGATCGGGTCGATGCGGGCGAACTCCGCCTTGCAAGTCGCGGCCGGCATCGGGTCGAGCTTGAAGCCGTTGTCGTCCTTGCCCAACGCCTGCCTTTCGTACTCCGCCTTGCCGAGCTCGTCTTCCGATCCGGCGTCGAGATAGAGATCGGGCTGCACGTCCGAGACGATCAGCCGGCCCTTGTCGTCGACCTTCAGCGAAGCCATGGTGCGATCGCAGTCCATGCCGCAACGGATCGGACTGGTTTTGCCGTCCTCCGATTCATGGCTGCACCAACCGCCGAGCCATTCCGGCGCCTTGGCGCCGCGTACCGTCGTCGCCATGAAGCCATTGTAGGAGGAATCGATGCCGGTGCTTGGCTCCTCGTTTGGCCGGCTGACCGGATCGCGGCCGTAATAGAAGAAGATGCGCGTCACCTTCTGGTGTGGATGCGACTTGAGATGCGCGGCGTCGTAGACGCGGCCGAAACAGGCGTCCTTGCCGTCGGGGCTGAGCTCGGTGAGTTTGAGCGTGTCGTCGGCGAAAGCAGTGCCGGCGACGGCGGCAAGCAAGGCAACCCCAAGCCCGGCGCCCACAATGGTCCCCATTATGGTCCTCGACGTCATGCTACCCCCTCCATTGCCCCGACAAGACGTGGCTTCAATTTATGCTAGGATCGAGGCCGAGGCCACGCAATTTGCGCGGGCCGGCTAAATGGGAGATGAAGCCATGCGACGCCGCGATATTTTCCGCGTCGGTCTTGCCGGGGCCGCCGGGCTTTTCGGGCTGCGCCCCACCAAGGCGGCAGCCATTGAAGTCAAGCCCGTCGAAGAGGAAAGGCAAAAGGTCGCCTATCACCTCAGCGATCTCGACAAGGTCAATTTCGTGCTCGGCAACATCAAGAACCACTTCGAAGGTACCGACGGCAAGGTCGACATCGCGCTTGTCGTGCACGGCCCAGCACTTGCCGCCTTCAAGTCGAAGGGCATATCCGCCGCCATTTCCGGGCGTTTCGCCGGCCTTGTCCAGGACGGGCTCAGCCCGCACGCCTGCGCCAATACCATGCACGGCATGGATATCGGCCTGGCCGACCTGCTCGACGGCTTCCATGCAGCCGACAGAGGCGGTGTCGTCAAGCTCGCCGAATTGCAGCGCCAGGGCTACGCCTATCTCAGGCCATAGGCTTTTACGGACTTGAACGCGAGGACTGCGAGGGCCTACGAAGAGCAGGCCGAGTCCCCCGGAGGAATAAGACGTGCCAGCCACCACCACCCTTGTCAGCCCCTCTCTGGTCATCCCCGACCTTGCCGGAAAGGCGGTGCTGGTCACCGGCGCATCGACCGGCATCGGCGCGGCGCTTGCACTTGCCTATGCCGCGCAGAAATGTCGCGTCGCACTGCACTACAATTCGAGCCGGGTGGCTGCCGAAAACTTGGCGGCGACCATTCGCAACGGTGGCGGCGACGTGTTCCTGACCCACGGCGATTTCTCGATCCCCGCCGATGTCGAGCGCGTCGTCGAGGACAGTGCGCAACATTTCGGCCGGCTCGACGGCCTCGTCAACAATGCCGGCGGCATGCTCGGCCGCGTGCCCTATGCCGAGCAGACCGAGGCGCATTACGACGCGGTGATGGACCTCAACGCCCGTTCGGTGCTGACAGCTTCGCGCAAGGCAATCCCATGGCTGAAGCGGCAGGGCGGCTTCATCGTCAACACCTCGTCGATCGCCGCGCGCAACGGCGCCGGTGGCGGCGCCGGCCTTTACGGCTCCGCCAAGGCCTTCGTCTCCAACGTCACGCGCGGCATGGCCAAGGAGCTGATCGGTTTCAACATCCGCGTCAACGCGGTGGCGCCCGGCACGATCGCGACACCTTTCCACGAGCGCTACTCGACCGACGACCAGATGAAAGGCATGATCGCCACCATCCCGCAGGGCCGCGCCGGCACCGCCGAGGACTGCGTTGGCGCCTATCTGTTCCTCTCCTCCGATCTGTTGAGCGGCTACATCACCGGCCAGGTGATCGAGGTGAATGGCGGCCAGTTGATGCCGTAGACGGCGAACTGCATACTCCTGGTTGCGTAATCTCAACGGAGCAAAGCGAATGTACGGACTGATCGGCAAGATGCGGGCGACGCGCGGCCAGCGCGACGCGGTCATGGAGGTCCTGCTCGCCAGCACCGGCGCCATGCCCGGCTGCCTGAACTACATCATCGCCACCGACCCGGCCGACGCCGACGCGATCTGGGTGACCGAAGTGTGGACCGACGCCGAAAGCCACAAGGCTTCGCTGCAGCTGCCCGAAGTCCAGGCGGCAATCGCCAAGGCACGGCCGATCATCGCCGGGTTCGAGTTCCAGGTGGAGACGCATCCTGTTGGTGGGTTTGGGTTGCCGGCGAAGGCGGAATAGAGGGAGAGGCCGGCGGGACAGCGCCCCCCTCTGGCCTGCCGGCCATCTCCCCCTCAAGTGGGAGATTGAATGTCACTTCGGCCTTCGTGGTCCTATTACCACCCAAGCCCTTTTCCCCCCGCAAAAAGGGTTCGCATTTTTTCGCGACCGGTCTAAGAGCCGATCTATGGATTCTTCCCCGAACCCGCCGGCCATCGAGCATCTGGCGCGGATCCACAAGGGCTGGCAGTGGCCGGTCCTGGTGGTGGTCTCGGTGCTGTTTGCCGGCGCGCTGGAACTCGCCAACCTGCCCGCCGCACTGCTGATCGGGCCGATGCTGGCTGCCATCGCTGCCGGCACCAACGGCGCCACGGTGCGCGTGCCGCGGGTTCTGTTCGGCTCCGCCCAGGCGGTCGTCGGCTGCCTGATCGCCAGTTCCATCTCGGCCGATATCTTTCCCGTCTTCTACAAGGAATGGCCGCTATTCCTCGGCGTCGTGATGGCGACCGTCGCGGCATCCAGCCTGCTCGGCTGGCTGATCAGCCGCTGGCGCATCCTGCCCGGCACCACCGCGGTCTGGGGCTCGTCGCCGGGCGCCGCCACCGCCATGGTGCTGATGGCCGGTGCCTTCGACGCCGACCAGCGCCTCGTCGCCTTCATGCTCTATCTGCGCGTCATCTGCGTCTCGATGACGGCAGCCCTGGTGGCCAAGCTTTGGGTCGACACCTCAGGCATCGAGGTGCCGGCCATCGTCTGGTTCCCGCCGGTCGACCCGCAGGGCTTGGCCGCAACATTCGGCGTGGCGCTGGTCGGCGGCCTCGCCGGAAAGCTTTTTCCGGCTGCCGTCGCCGTTTTTCCTCGGCACCTTCATTTTCGGCACCGTGATCCATCTCGGGCTCGGCGTGACCATGCAGCTGCCGCCCTGGCTGCTCGCCTTGAGCTATACGATAATCGGCTGGAGCATCGGCCTGAATTTCACCAGAGCCATCTTGCGCCACGCGGCCCGCGCGCTGCCGCAGATCGTCGGCTCGATCATTGCCCTGATCGTCTTTTGCGGCGGCCTCGCCTTCCTGATCAGCCGCCTGCTCGGCATCGATCCGCTGACCGCCTATCTGGCGACCAGCCCCGGCGGCATGGACAGCGTCGCTATCATCGCCGCCGCCGCGCAGCATGTCGACATCTCCTTCGTCATGGCGCTGCAATCGGCACGCTTCCTGATTGTGCTTCTGGTCGGCCCAAGCGTGGCGCGGCTGGTGGCGAGAAGCCTTCGGGAGTAAAGACCAGCCGGGCAGCGCGTCAGCTGATCACCAGGCTGGAGATGCGCTCGCCGTCCAGGGTGAACGCCATGTCGCCCTCGCCGTTGAAGCCGTTGCCTGTGACGGCAATGCGCACGTGATAGCTCTCGCCCGCCGGAGCAACGCGAACGATGCTGAGCCTGGACTGCACGCCGATATTGTCCGACTGGTTCCAGCGCGCAATCTGCTCGCGGCCCTTGAACGACCGGCCCCAGTCGCTCAGGAAGGCGTCGGGCGTGAAACTGTCCAGGAAGGCTTCGCTATCGCCGGCATTGGTGGCTTCGACAAAGCGGCGGATCGGATCGGGTGTGGTCATGTTTCCTCCTGGGAGGTGCCGGAAATAAAAAACCCGCCTCGACGGCGGGTCCTCGGCGCCAATCAGCACCATAGCCAGATTAGTAGCATAGCTGCCGGCACAAAGCAAGAACAAAGTTGCCCCACCCTCAACTTTGAATGTTGGCGAAAACCAAGGCGACATCCAATCTCCCCCTTGCGGGGGGAGATCGGCAGCTTCTGCGACGGCGAGGCTCCCACTTGCCTCGCTTTGCCCGCTCCTGTATGAAATCCGCCATGAGCCCGCGCGCCACCTCTTTTGCGTCCCGCCCGACCGGCATTGCCGGCCAGACCGTTCGCGCGCTTGCCTCCACCCTGCTGCTTCTCGGCCTTATCGGCGATCGCCGGGTTCGCTGAAGGAGCGCCCGGCGGTCGAATTGCCGCTCACGCGCACGCTCCTTGGCCAGTCACAAATTGGCACGTCACATCAAGCGAACGAAATTCTGGTAAAGGCGCCGCTCGCCACCAATCCGCCTGAAGCTGGATCCGCGAGCCGCCGGGAGAAACGACGATGAACGCACGAGAAGATATCCGCCTGAATGTAGAGGAAATCAGCAAGCCTGCGGTAAAGGGCATGCCGGACGCCGCCCGCAAATACCAGCCCTATCCGACCGTCGGCCTTGCCGATCGCACCTGGCCTTCGAGAGTGATCGACAAGGCGCCGATCTGGTGCTCGGTCGACCTGCGCGACGGCAACCAGGCGCTGATCGATCCGATGGGCCAGGAACGCAAGGCGCGCATGTTCGCCCTGCTGCTCGACATGGGCTTCAAGGAGATCGAGATCGGCTTCCCGTCGGCCTCGCAGACCGACTTCGATTTCGCCCGCTGGTGCATCGAACAAGGCAACGTGCCCACCGACGTCTCGCTGCAGGTGCTGGTGCAGTGCCGGCCGGAACTGATCACCCGCACTTTCGAGGCGCTCAAGGGTGCCACCAACCCGATCGTCCATTTCTACAATTCGACCAGCGAGCTGCAGCGCCGCGTCGTCTTCGAGAAAGACGTCGCCGGCATCAAGCGGATCGCCACCGATGCGGCCAAGATGATCACCGACATGGCGGCGAAGGCCGGCGGCGGCTATCGTTTTGAATATTCGCCGGAGAGTTTTACCGGCACCGAGCTCGAAGTGGCGCTGGAGATCTGCAACGCCGTCACCGAAATCGTCCAGCCGACGGCGGAAAACAAGCTGATCATCAACCTGCCCTCCACGGTCGAGATGTCGACGCCCAACATCTATGCCGACCGCATCGAATGGATGTGCCGCAATCTCGACAACCGCGAGAACCTGTTGATCTCGCTGCATCCGCACAACGACCGCGGCACCGGCATCGCCACCACCGAACTCGGCCTGATGGCGGGCGCCGACCGCGTCGAAGGCACGCTGTTCGGCAATGGCGAGCGCACCGGCAATGTCGACATCGTCACGCTGGCGCTCAACATGTACACGCAAGGCGTCGATCCCGGGCTCGACTGCTCTGACATCAACCGCATGAAGGACGTCTACGAATACTCCAACCAGCTGAAGATCCCCGAGCGCCATCCCTATGTCGGCGAGCTCGTCTACACCGCCTTTTCCGGCTCGCACCAGGACGCCATCAACAAGGGCATGAAGGCGCTGCGCAAGGCCAACACGCCGCACTGGGAGGTGCCCTACCTGCCGATCGACCCGGCCGATGTCGGCCGCAGCTACGAAGCCATCATCCGCATCAACTCGCAGTCCGGCAAGGGCGGTATCGCCTATGTGCTGCATGCGGATTACGGCCTCAACCTGCCGCGCAACCTGCAGATCGAGTTCAGCCAGGCCATCCAGGCGATCACCGACGCCGAAGGCAAGGAGGTGCCGGCCAAGCGCATCTACGAGCGCTTTCTCGACACCTATGTCGACCAGCCCGGCGCGCGGCTGAAGTTCCTCGACCACCACACCTACCCCGACACCGAGGTCAAGGGCCGGCGTGTGGTCGAAGCGGTGATCCTCGACGGGGGCAAGGAGGTGACCATATCCGGCACCGGTACTGGCCCGATCGACGGCTTCGTCGATGCGCTGTCGCGCCACGTCGGGGTGCCGATGTCGGTGCTCGATTATTCCGAGCATTCCATGCAGCGCGGCTCGAATGCCTCGGCCATTTCCTATGTCGAGATGGAACATCCGGGCGGCAAGCTGTTCGGCGCCGGCATCAACACCAATATCGTCGCCGCCTCGCTCGAAGCCGTGGTTTCGGCCGCCAACCGCATCGTCGGCCGGAAGGGCGGCTAGCCGAAACTGCCAGGCCCGCGCCATCAGCCACCGGATATTTATCCGGTGGGTACGCTATCGCACCATAAGCACATGCTTGTAAGGCGGCGCCAGCGCTATATGATCGTACCTCAACCTGTGCCGAATTCGAAGGGATCGACACTTGCAGCATACCACGCCTGCCGCCCCCGCAGTGCGCGAAACGTTGGAGCGATTGCTTGCCAGCGAAACGTTCGGACGATCCGAGCGCGCGCGCAAGCTGCTCCGCTACCTGGTCGAGCGCGAGCAGGCAGGCGAAGCCGATAGGCTCAAGGGCTTCTCTATAGCGATGGACGTCTTCGGCAAGGACGGCGATTTCGATCCGTCGACCGATGCGGTGGTGCGGGTGCAGGCCGGCAGGCTGCGCGAGCTGCTGCAGCAGTACTTCGCCAACGAGGGCGTTGCCGAACCGGTTCGCATCGCCATTCCGCGCGGCGGCTATGTTCCATCCTACGAACTCAATGCCATTCGCTTGCCGGCGGAGGCCGAGGCAGAGAGCAAGCCGCAGCCGGCGACAGAGGACGCGGCGACAACCGCCCCGCCCGGATCGCTCGAGGATGCCCGCAACCGGGCACATCCGGCTGCGTTGCTGAGCGTTCCAGCGCTCACCCCCGCCGCACCGTCACTGCAGCGCCATTTGCAGTTCTTCTGGCTGGCGATCGCGCTGGTCATCCTCATGCTGGGTGTGCTGATCCTTCGCCAGGGCAGCGTGGTATTGCTGACCGGCGGCGACACGGCGGTCGAGACCGCGGTGGCGACCGGCAGCATAGCGGCCCCTCCAGTTGAAAACCTCCCCCAAATCTACATCACCATCAAGGCCGACAGCGACCTGGCTCGCCGCGTTGCCGCATCGCTGCGCGCCGGCCTTAGCGGCTTCGATACCATCAACTTCATCGGTCGTGATGCCGACAGCCCGCCCGATCCACTTACCGACGCCGCCAGCTTCGTGTTCGATGTCCTGCCCGGGCCGCGCAGCGGCGACACTATGCTCGAGCTGCAGAGCGTGGCGACCGGCCGCGTGCTGCTGTCACGCAACCTGACCGCCGGCGACAGCGCAAACACCGCTATCGAGGACCAAATCTCCGGCATTTTGAGCTCGGCTCTTCCCGCCTCGGGCACGATCTACAATTACATCGAGCAGAGCGGCATCCAGACCGGGCTGACGGCGTGTCTGGTGCTCAACGGCAAATATTATCTCGACCAGAACGCGCAGACGCACGAAGCCGCCTACCGCTGCCTCGAAGATCTTGCCAACCGGGAGGCGAAGTCGTCGCTCGTCTATTCGGAACTCGCGTCCTTGCATCTGGAGGCGGTCACCGACCATTACCCCTACCCCGCCGACGCGACGATGGAAAAGGCGATGATGTTTGCCCATCGCGCCATCCAGATGGGCCCCACCAGCCCCTATGCGCACCGCGCCCTTGGTTATCTCAATTCGCGCATCGGCAATTCCGAGGAATCGATCCGCTGGATGCGCAAGGCCTACGAACTCAATCCTTACGATCTCGCAATGGCCGCCGCCTATGGCTACGGGCTCGTTTTCGCCGGCAGGTACAGCGAGGGCACCCCGATCCTTGCTCACGCGGTGGATATCGCCAGCGCCCATCCGACATGGTGGGATTACGGGCTGTTCGCAGGAGAGTTCATGATGGGCGACATGAACAAGGCGACGCTTGCCAGCGACGGCTTGCGAACGACGGAAATGAAATCGCATTATCTGGCGGCGCGGCTGATCGGTGCCAACGCTGCCGGCCGCGAAAAGCTGGCAAGCAGGCTGCTGCAGGAACTGACGACCAAATTCCCGAAATTCGCAGCCGATCCGCGTGCAACGTTCGTCGAGCGAAGATATCCCGCCGATCTGACCAACCGGCTGGTAGAGGCCCTGCGCGCCGCCGGGCTTGGCGGTGCCAGCTGACGTCTTCCGGCGCGCGAACGACGTCAGCTGATCGCGAAAATTTTACTGGCCATCCGCACGGCCAAAGCGCAATTCAGACACGATTGAACCGGCCCAAACCCATCGCGGCATAAAGACCAATCGCGGCACAAAGACTGATCCCCCCGGCATCCGGACTGATCCCGGCACAAACCCATTAAGTTTGCATGACCCGATCCCTTTACGCTGCCGAACGGGGCACCGGCCCGACGACGATTGTCTTCCTGCATGGCTTCGGTGGCTGCCACGACGACTGGCGCGATGTGGTCGCGTCCCTGGCGCCCGGCGCGCGGACCTTGGCCTATGATCTGCCGGCTCACGGGCTGTCGCTCGATTTTCCGGACGGCGGTCCGGCCAGGATCGCAGCCAGTGCCGTCCTTGCGGACCTTTCCGCACGCGGGATAAAGCGGGCCCATCTCGTCGGCCATTCGATGGGCGGCGCCGTGGCCGCCCTGATGGCATTGAGCGAGCCCGAAAGAATGGCCTCGCTGACGCTGTTGGCACCGGGCGGTCTTGGTCCTGAGATCAATGGCCCGCTGCTGCGCCGCTACGCCGCCGCTGCCGGCACCGACGAAATCCGCGCCTGCCTTGCCGCCATGTCGGGACCGCAAAGCCACCCCCCGCAGCACCGGGTCGATCTCCTCAACGAGATGCGCCAGCGTCCCGGCCAGTTGGGGACACTTGTCGAGCTCGCAGCTGCAATGACCAGGGATGATCGGCAAGGTGTCATCCCGAGCGAGCGGCTTGAAACGCTGAACATGCCGGTGATGGTGGTTTGGGGGACGGACGACGCGGTGCTGCCTGTCAGCCAAGCGGACGGCCTGCCGAAGCGTTTTCATCTGCACCACGTGCTGGAAGCCGGCCATATGCTGGTCGAGGAAGCGCCCGGCCTGATCGCCGAGGCCATCCGTCGCAATATGCGACGCCGCAGCAGGCGGCTTCGTCCGGGATTCGCCGCTGCGGCGAGCTGATCGGTCTTCGCACACGCACGGCGGCGGCGCTGGTGCTGCTCCAGCGAACCCTTGCCCACCCATCGATCTCGCAAGTGCATTTTGCCGGCGGCTGTGTTAATTCGGTGTTAACCAAACCCGCGAGGCAACGCCGATGAAGGATGCAGGCGAGAACATCACTCAGATCGATCAGTCGCGAAAACTGTCCGATGCCATTCGCGACGTCAAGAACGCCTTCGCCGACCGCGACGACGTCGTCGTCGACATGCGCGAAGCGCATCGCATGCGGCTCGATTTGCTTGCCGCCGAACTCGCCCCGGTGTTCGGCGACGTACCCACCGACATGGACAGTTTCGACTTCGCCGTCTCGTCCGGCCTGCAGCCAAGGCTGTGGATCGACGCCGTCAGCCATGTCGCCATGGGACGCGACCGCCGCACCTACCGCTTTCTCAAGGACACGCGCATCGGCCGCGTCGTGCTCGCCGAGTCGACCGAGATGAAGGTCGTTGCCGATCAGGTGACGCGCTATGTCGCCGAGCGCGTCGTCGAACGCCAGAGGATGATGGAAGGCGGCATCGAGCAGGCCGTCGCCGGCCTGAAACGCGCCCTGGTGGCGGAGGCCGAGCCGCCGCTGCATGTCCCTGCGCGCAGCAACGGCTGGTCGGCCTTCTTCTCGGGCCTGGGCCTGATCGCCGCCGGCGCCCTGGTCGGCCTGGCGATTTCGCTCGTGCTGTTCTGGGACCGCATCGTCGCAATGAAAATCAGCTTCTAGAGCCGTTCAGCGTTTAGCGGAAACGCTGAACGGCTCTATCTCTTTGTTTTGACGCAATTCCGGACGGAAAACCGTTTCACACTTTTCCTGGAATTACTCTAGCCATCGACGCCTCGGCCTCGACGCCAAGCTCCATTGTCTGCAGGTCGCTGGGCGGCAATGCCGGCCCGGTCAGGCCGCGGCGCGTCAGCTTGATCCGCCAATTGTCCTTTTCACCGTCGATGTCGAGCAGATTGTATTGCGCCGGCGCATGCGAACTGCCGGGGGCCTGCCCGGCGGCGGCGACCCCGACCACCGGGATTTTGGCCTTGCGGGCGCCGATGAAGAAGAGCGACGGCACATGCGAATGGCCGTGCAGCACAAGCTCGGCGCCGTGCCGGTGAAGAACCTTGTGGAAGCGCGAGATGCCAAACAGCCGCTTGTTCTGCGAAACGGCGCCGCGCACCGGCGGGTGGTGGATCATGATCACCCGGAACAGGCCGCGCTTGCCTGTGGCGTCGAGCATGTCGCGCAGCCTTTCCGCCTGGCCTTCCAGAAAGAAGCCGTTGGCCATGAACGGAGCCGTGGCGCGCGCCGTGGAGACGCCGATCAGCGCAGCATCGCCGCGCACGCGCAGATAGGGAAAGGTGTTGCGGTCGACCGGCGTATTGACGCCGTCGCCGGTCATCCATGCTGCCCAGGACCGGCAGGTCTTGTCGAAGGCGCCCGGCACATAGGCATCATGATTTCCCGGCACGACCGACACGTCATTGGGCGAGCCCAGCGTCTCCAGCCAGTGCTTGGCCATCTCGATCTCTCCGTCGAGCGCCAGATTGACCAGGTCGCCGGTGATGGCGAGATGGTCCGGCCCGCTGGCCTTCATGTCGGCGACGATCGTGTCGATGACGGCGTCGTGCATGTGGCGGCGGCGGTTACGCTGCCAATTGACGTAACCGACCACGCGCTTGGAGGCGAGATCGCGATAGGTTACATCGGGAAGCGGCCCCAGGTGGACATCGGAAATATGCGCGAGCCTGAACATCTTTTCTTCATAGGCGAGGCGCGCGCGGCTTTCCACTCACGGTTTTGCGGACGATGACGCCGGATCCGGAGCAAGCCCTGCGCCAGACCGGCTGGCCGGGCTTCAGGGCAAGGCTGTTTCACCTGTACTTCGTACTGCGGCGGCCGATGACGCTCGGCGTGCGCGGCTTGATCCACGACCGCCCTTCCAATTCCGTCTTCCTCATCCGCCACACCTATGTCCCTGGCTGGCACCTGCCCGGCGGTGGCGTCGAGTTGGGCGAGACGATGATCGAGGCGCTGACGCGCGAAGTCTTCGAGGAAGGCAACATCGCGCTGACCGGACCGCCGGTGCTGAAATCGCTGCATTTCAACCGCCGCGCCAGCCGCCGCGATCATGTCGGCCTTTATCTGGTCGAGGAGTTCGACCAGCCAGCACCCAAGCTGCCCGACCGCGAGATCGCCGAAGCCGGCTTCTTTCCGCTCGACCGCTTGCCGGAAGGCACGACACCGGCGACGCTGCGGCGGATTGCCGAAGTTTTTGAGGGGAATTCGGCATCGCCTTACTGGTAGATCATCTCTCCAACAGCTTTGGCTGCTTCGGTTTAGGCCGGCAACATCCATTGTTCTCCGAGAGCAATATATATATTAGGCGATAAGAGAAAAATGAAACATAGCCAAAACGACAGGTTTAGAATCGTACTATATATCTCACTTTACACGGTAATTACTGTGACAACAATTCTTGCTACAGCCTTAATTTCGACAATGGTCCTTGGGATAGATCCATCAAGGTTGGAAAAAAGTGGAAGAGGCATCCAGTTCGCAATACAACTTTTTGCGGCATTCGTGACATATTTCGTTTTTATAAAGCGACATGCTCGGCTTTTTACTCGCACTGAATTCTGGAAAATGGTCGGCTTCTCAAGCCTGATAGAAATGGGTTTGGGAATGGCCGTGCTTCTGCTGTCGGGATCGTTTCGCGCAATCCCGCTCCAGATGTCGGTCCAGATCGTCATGATCGGCGGCATCGTGGCGTTCCTGGCAACGTCGCTCGGCTACTCCAATCGATTTGGAAATACCACATTGAAAGCTGATCTCGTCAGAAGGGCAAAGATGGACTCAGAAACCTCCCGCTAGGGCGCCGGTCTCACGCCGCCTTCCTGAACCTGTCGCGGTCGTGCAGCGCGCCATAGTCGAGCTCAGGCCCGACCGGCACGATGCGTGTCGGGTTGATGGTCTCGTGGCTGCCGTAATAGTGCGACTTGATGTGGTGCAAATTCACCGTGCCGGCGACGCCTGGCACCTGGTAGAGGTCGCGCAGATAATTCGACAGGTTCGGATAGTCGGCGATGCGGCGCAGATTGCACTTGAAATGGCCGACATAGACCGGGTCGAAGCGGACCAATGTCGTGAACAGCCGCCAATCCGCCTCGGTGATGCGGCCGCCGACGAGATAGCGCTGCCTTGACAGACGGTCCTCCAGCATGTCGAGGGTCGAGAACAATTCGCCGAACGCCTCCTCGTAGGCTGCCTGCGTGGTGGCGAAGCCGGCACGGTAAACGCCGTTGTTGACCGCGGGATAGACCAGCGCATTGACCGCATCGATCTCGCCGCGCAACGGTTGCGGATAGAAATCGAGCTTGGCATCGCCCCATTCGTCGAAGGCCGAATTGAGCATGCGGATAATCTCGGAGGATTCGTTGGAAACGATGGTCTGCTCGCGTTTGTCCCACAGCACGGGAACGGTGACCCGGCCCGAATAGCCGGGATCGGCCCTGGTGTAGATCTGGTGCAGGAAATCGAGGCCGTAGAGCGTGTCGCCGGTGGCGCCGTCCTCGGCCAGGAACGTCCAGCCGTCGGTTCCCATGAAATGATGGACGACCGCGACGGAAATCACGTCCTCGAGTTTTTTGAGCACGCGAAAGATCAACGTCCGATGCGCCCACGGGCAGGCGAGCGAGACATAGAGGTGGTAGCGGCCGGGCTCGGCCTTGAAGCCACGTTTTCGCCCTTCGGCCGGGAAGCCGTGGCGGGTCACCCAGTCGCGCCACTGCGACCGCGCCCGCACGAATTTGCCGCCGCTCTCCCCGGTATCGTACCAGCGGTCCTGCCATTGGCCTTCGACTAGCAATCCCATGAAATGTCCTTTCGCGTTCCTGCCTGATGTAGGGCATGAAATGGACCTGCCGAAATCGCCAGCGCTGAACAGATCGTCAACAGCTGCGTCGTCGAGCGCAACCGGCCGATTGCGGCGGCTGAAAATTGGTGCTAGCGGACAATCCGCATGTTCGACTTTGCCCTAATCCGGTTCGACCGACGACGAAAGAGCGCCCGCGCTTGATGAAGCGCTGACTGGCGAACGCTGCCGCTTGCAGCAAACCTTTCCTCGCATACCGGAACGCAAAGACCATGAGCCTTGCCGACGTGAAATACCTGCCGGAAACTCCGGCGCATGATCCTGAAATCGAAGCCATCAATGACGAAGCCTTCGGGCCGGGCCGTTTCGTGCTTGCTGCCTACAGGATCCGCCAAGGTGGCCCGCATGAACGGGCTTTGTCCTTCGTGGCCGTCGACGGCGCAACCGTCGTCGCCTCGGTACGGATGACACGCATCGCCGCGGGCGCCGGCCGCGCGCTGATGCTCGGGCCGCTCGCCGTGCAGCCGGCCTTCAAGAACCTCGGCATCGGCCGCCGGCTGGTGGCAATCGCGCTGGAAGCCGCCGCCAGCGCCGGCGCGCCGGCCGTGATGCTGGTCGGCGACGAACCCTATTACGGCCCGCTCGGCTTCAAGAGGCTGCCGCGCGGGCAGATCTCGATGCCGCGTCCGGTCGACCCCGACCGGCTTTTGGCGCACGAGATCGTGCCGGGCGCAGTGGCAAGGCTGGTGGGCGAGGTTTGCCACGCCGACCAGGCAAGGATTGGCGGGCACATCGTGGCGATGGCGTGACCATGCCGGTGCTGTCGCACGGTGGCTTGGCAGCATAGTCTGGGCACGGAGGAGGATGTCGAGATGAACCCGAACGGCCAGATTGCGATCGTCACCGGTGGCGGCTCCGGCCTTGGCGAGGCGACGGCGCGCGCACTTGCCGCCGGCGGCGCCAGGGTTGCCGTCCTCGATCTCGGCATCGAGCGGGCGGCCAAGGTGGCGGCCGACATCGGCGGCATCGCCGTCCGATGTGATGTGAGCGACGCGGAAAGCGGTGCCGCTGCTGTCGCGGAAGTGGCTGAGACGCTCGGCGAGCCGCGCATCCTGGTCAATTGCGCCGGCATCGTTATCGGCATGAAGACGATCGGCAAGGACGGACCACATCCGCTCGACCAATACCGCAAGGTGATCGAGGTCAATCTGATCGGCACCTTCAACATGATCCGCCTGGTTGCCGACCGGACCGCGAAGCTCGAGCCGCTGCAGGGCGGCGAGCGCGGCGTCATCGTCAACACCGCATCGGTCGCCGCCTATGACGGCCAGATCGGCCAGGCGGCCTATTCGGCATCCAAAAGCGGCGTCGTCGGCATGACGCTGCCGGTGGCGCGCGATCTCGCCCGCTCCGGCATTCGCGTCTGCACCATCGCGCCCGGCATCTTCAGGACGCCGATGATGGCCGGCATGCCGCAGGAGGTGCAGGATTCGCTCGGTGCGGCAGTGCCCTTCCCTTCCCGTTTGGGCGAGCCTTCGGAATATGCCGCACTTGCCTTGCACATCATCGAGAACCAGATGCTCAACGGCGAGACCATTCGCCTCGATGGCGCCATCCGCATGGCGCCGAAGTAAACGCGACGGTGGTGCTTTGGACGAACCCAGGAAAGACGTGATCCGCGCGACCGACGCCGAGGCGATCAGGCTGGCAAAGACGCTGATCCGCAGCGCCCGTTTCGGCGCGCTGGCAGTGCTCGAGCCAGGAACCGGTTCGCCGCTGGCCAGCAGGGTCGGTGTCGCCACCGACATCGACGGCACGCCATTGATCCTGGTGTCGATGCTGTCCGCCCATACCGGCGCTATCCTTGCCGACCCGCGCTGCTCGCTGCTCGTCGGCGAACCCGGCAAGGGCGATCCGCTGGCGCATCCGCGATTGACGCTCGTCTGCCGCGCCGTACGGCTCGAACGCGGATCGAACGAACACGCCCGCGCCGAGCGGCGCTACCTCAACCGCAATCCCAAGGCGAAGCTCTATGCCGGGCTCGGCGACTTCTCGATCTTCCGGCTCGAACCGGAGCGCGCCAGCCTGAACGGCGGCTTCGGCAAGGCCTATCTGCTCGAACGCGCCGATCTGGTCGCGACGGGAGCAATCGTTGAAGAGCTTGCCGCCGGCGAGCAATCGGCACTCGACCACATGAACGCCGACCATCTCGATGCGATTGCCCTCTACGCAAGTCATTTCGGCGGGGCCGAGCGCGACGGCTGGATCGTCACCGGCTTCGACGCCGACGGGATGGATCTCGTATCCGGCGACAATGTCTGCCGGGTCTTTTTTCCCAATCCGCTGCAGGCGGCACGCGACCTCAGGCCTGTCCTGGTCGACATGGCAAAGGCTGCCCGATCGGCAAATTGATCACAGCCGCACAGTTAATCGGCTTGCATGGAAAGCAAGCCTTGAGATTTGAGCGAAATGTTCTACCTTTGCGAGTGACGCTGAATCGCTGGCGTGCATCTATAGGGAAAGTCTATGGAATCCGACGCTATTGCCCCCATAGCGGCGGATGAGCAGGAAGGCATGGGGGATCTATGGTCTCGAACAAGCTAGTCGCCAACGCCGGAGCCGCGGCCGCGTTTCTGACGCTGATGGGCAACGAAAAACGTTTGTTGATCATGAGCTATCTGGCCGAGGGCGAAATGTCGGTCGGCGCCATAGCCGAGAAAGTGTCGCTCAGCCAATCCGCTTTGTCGCAGCATCTGGCCAAGCTCAGGGCTTCCGACCTTGTCGAGACCCGTCGCGACCGGCAAATGATCTATTATTCCTGCAAATCCGGCGCGGTACGCGAACTGCTGCACATGCTGGACGGCATTTTCGGCGAAGGTGAACTGTCGCAGATGGCTCACCGGCTGCGTCGCGCCGGGACCTGATTGGCCGGGGCGGAGAACGCCCCGCCAAGTCCGTTTGGTCGCCAAGTCCGTTTGGCCGGCAAGTCCGTTTGGCCGGCAAGTCCGTTTGGCCGGCAAGTCCGCTTTGCTGCCAAGTCCGCCTGCTACTGAGCGCGCTCTTCGGCGGCCTGCGCAATCTCGTCCTTGAACTCGACCTTCGTGCCAGGCTGCACCATGGAGGCGAGGTCTTCGGCATCCCAATTGGTCAACCGGATGCAGCCATGGGAAAAGGTCGTGCCGATCTTGCCCGGTTCCGGCGTGCCGTGGATGCCGTAGCTTTCGATGGAAAGATCGATCCAGACCGATCCCACCGGATTATTCGGCCCGGCAGCGATAGTGAAGGGCCGCTTGGTCTTGACCCCCTTGAAAGCGAAGTCCGGATCATAGTGATAGGTAGGGTTGTGCACCACGCGCTTGACCTCTGCCGTGCCGCTTGGCGCCGGTTTCTCGTCGCTCCCAATCGAGGCGGGGTAGACCGCCAGCCATTTGCCGGCACGGTCGAGCACACGCACCAGGCGAGCGCCCTTGTCGATCTCGACGGCGGCAACCCCGGCGGCAGGGTCGCCCCTGCCGACATCAGGCACCACCAACGTCCTGCCTGGTTTCCTGAGACTGGTGCCAGGATTAAGCATTCTCAACAATTGTTCGCTGATATGGAAGCGCTCGGCCAACTTCTCCACCGCATTGCGGTAACCGAGCCGCCGCAAGCGGGCCATCCTCTCCAAGCGGGCCGGAATACGCTTGGTGAAAGGTCCGCGCACGTCCTTGCGCATCACCTCATAGGTCACCAGCACCGGCCTGGCGGAGGTTGCGATGAGTTTGCTCCAGGTCTGTGGATCGAGCTTGCCGTCGGGCGGAAGTCCGTTTGCCGCCTGAAACGCGGCGACGGCCTTGGCGAAGTTCTGGGAAAGACGACCGTCGATCAGGCCCGGCGAGAAGCGGGCGCGATCCAGAAGGATCTGCGCCTTCAGCAGCATCGGATCGACACCCTTCGGTTCGCCCATAGTGAATTGGGCCTGATTGACGGTGGCTGGATCGAGCTTGGCTGCGCGAGCCACGCCGCATGCGAGGGCAAGCGTGGCGGCGAAGACGAGGAGGAGCCTGATCATCGATGTCCTCCCAGGACTGCAGCAGGAGCCCGCTTCTATGACGCGGCATGGCCCTGTGTGGTTCCTTCGCCCGATCGAAATTCTGAATTGAAGCGGCTTGGCCGAAGGGCTGTGCCGCGGGAATCAAGTATTTCTCGTCGTCGGGGGGGCTCGGCCCGGCGTCCAGTGATTGAGCTTGACCGTTCGAACGGCGTGCATCCATTTGGACGCTGAGATACGGTCCGAGCTTCGGATCCGGCATCATGCCTTCCGAAACCGAATCCCGATTCGCGGCCGATGCCATGGTCGGCCGAGGAAGCCATGAATCCGATCCGCATAGACGACCCGCAGGATCCCCGCGTCGCTGCCTATCTCGACATCCGGGAGCGAGATCTTGCCGGCCGGCAAGGCCGTTTCGTCGCCGAAGGCAAGGTGGTGCTCGACACGCTGCTCGCCGCCCGGCGCTTCGAGGCAGAATCGGTGCTGGTACTCGAAAACCGGCTGGCCGGCCTCGATGACGTCCTGCGCAAGGCGCCTGCCGGGCTCCCGATCTATGTCGCATCCAGCGAAATCATGGACAGGATCGCCGGATTCCACATGCATCGCGGCATATTGGCGATCGGCCGCAAAGGTGCGGCCATCTCCGCTGAGGCCTTGCTCGGCGCGCTGCCCGCCCGCGCGCTGATCGTTGTGCTGGTCGGCATCGCCAATCATGACAATATGGGCTCGATCTTCCGCAATGCCGCCGCCTTTGGCGCGGATGCCGTGCTTCTCGATCCGACCTGCTGCGATCCGCTGTACCGCAAGGCAATCCGCGTCTCGGTGGGCGCCGCCTTGAAAGTCCCCTTCGCCTCCTTTGCCGACGCCGCCGGCTGCATCGCCATACTCGACCAGCAAGGCTTCAGCCAATTCGCGTTGTCGCCGCACGGGCAAATCGACATTCGCGATGCCAAGAGAAACGAGCGGCTGGCTCTCTATCTCGGCACCGAGGGCGAAGGCCTGCCGGAAAGCCTGCTTGCTCGCCTGCAGACGCTGCGGATCGGTATGGCGCAGGATTTCGACAGCCTGAATGTCGCAGCGGCGTCAGCCATCGCACTTCATCATTTTTCCGGGGCCTGATGCATGTCGCGCAAAAGTGTGCAGCGGTTTTGCGGTAACGACATGCATCAAAACAAGAGCATAAAGCGCGTCGCATGAGGCCGGTCGAACACGACGCGCTTTAGAGCCGGGCGTCTCGCTCTTGCGCTTGCGGCGTCTCAGTTGGTCGATGCGGCCTTCTGCAGCGCCCGCACGCGATCGGCAAGGCTGCGTCCGCCGCTCTCCGGCCGCGCATCCTCAGGCGCTGCAAGCGCCTGGGCGATCGGCGAATCCGGGCCGTCGAGCTTGGCCGTCAAGGCGACGACTTGCGCTGCCAGATCGTTCATCTCTTCGCGCAATGCCGCGCTGGCGCTGCCGGTATCGTCTCCGGCGTGTGATTTCGATGTTTCGACGGCAGCAAGATCTGTCTTCAGCCTCCTGTTCTCGCGTGCCAGCGATGTCAGCCTGGCCTCCAGCCGCTCGCGGTCGGCATCGAGCTTGGCGCTTGCCTTTTCGATGTCGCCGTTGGCGGTCGCATTGACCTGGCTTCCTGGCATGCCGGCAAGGGCCGCCGCAGGCGGGCTTTCAGCGCCTTTCGCCCTTTCGCGAAGGCGCACCAGTTCCTTTTCGCGGCGCTCCAGCCTGTCCTCGCGATCGGCCAACGTGGCGAGCAGGCGTTCGACCTTCTTTTCCAAGTCGCCGGTTCTTTTCTTCTCGGCCTTCAGCGCGTCCCGCAAAACCTTGCTTTCGGCTGTCAATTCCTGGCTGCGCCTGTCCGCCTCCTTGCGCTGGCCGCGCAGCAGCGAAATGTCGCTTGCCAGCTTCTGCAGCTCGGATTCGCGCGCCACCAGCTCGATCTGCCGGCTGCTGGACGAAAAACTGGCGTCGTCATACATGTGCTCCAGTTTTCGCAGTTCGAGCCCGCGCTTTTCGAGCGCGCGCTCGGTCTCCGCAAGCCTCTCCGACAGCTGCTGCAGCTGCTCATCGCGCTTGCGAAGCTCCTCGCTCCTGGTTGTGAGGTCGGCGACGACCCGGTTCTTGTCCTGCCGCTCGGCCGTCAATTCCTTCAGGGCTTCGCGGTCGCGGCCGATCTCGACCAGCTGTTCGGCGGCTTTCTCGCGCAATGACTTGATGGTCATTTCGAGCCGGCGCGCCGAAACGGCGAACTCGGCGCGGACGCGATCCTTGTCCGCCTGGATCTCGGCCAGCGTCAGCGGCATCGAACCCTCGACGCGCCTGCGCGTCAGCGCCACCGCCCGCCGCCAGACGGCCGGGGCAATCATCAGCGCCAGAAAGCCCGCGCAGAGAAAGCCGAGGACAAAGAACAGGATCGACTGGACCAAGATGACTATCCGTTATGCATGGCCGGCCGTTATGGGCGGCAGGCAATGGTCAAAGTTCGACTTTGCCATCTTCGCATGACGGAAATCCGGCGCCGCGGCAAGGGTCTGCCGCGGCAAAGCTCAGACCGTGGGATCACAGGGCCAACCGCAGTGGCGCCATCGTGCAGGTCAGAACGGATTCCAGGTCGCGCGTTGGGTGAGCTTGAGGTAGCCGAGATTGACGCCAAGACGGGCGCCGACGCCGGTACGGATCGGCACGAGCAGCACATTGTTGTTCTTCAGCACGTTGAAACCGACGCCGGCGATGACATAGGCAGAGCCGGCGACGCCGCCAAAGCGGTTATAGAGGCTGCTCACATCGTCGAGATTGTAGACCAGCATCATCACGCGCGAGCCCTCGCCGCCGAAATCCCAGCCGAGCGACGGGCCTTGCCAGAACACTTTGTGATCGCCGGCATTCTTGGTGTAGAGCGTGCCTTCGCCATAGGTCAGGCCACCGATCAGCGCCCCGGACCCCTCTTCGCCGAGCAGATAGCCGTTCGGCAGGCCATAGGTGGCGAAAATCTTCTCGACGACCGTGGCCAGCCCACCCGATGTCGCGCCGAAGAATTTATGACCGGAATCAACGATCTCCTGGGCGGTGTACTCTTGCGCCCGCGCGGCCGATGTCGAAAAGGCGACAAGGCCGATGAGCGCGATCGTCATTGAGATGACACGGAAAAAAGTCCGGTCGTAAAATCGGGAAACCATGCTTCCAATCTCCGTCAGGGAGCACTTTCGCCGACGCCTCGCACCCGTACGGCTCTTTGGCGGCCGTTAAGGATGACTGTTAGGGGCAAACTATGCCGTAATCCTTTTTCAACCATTAAACTCTCACATGAACATGGCGGTTCGAAGGCTGTTTTCGCATGCCCGCGCAGCACCCAGGCTGCGTGAACACACCATTTTCGACAATGATAATTTTGGATTTGTTGCTGCACGCACAAGCGCTGTGTATTCACAATGCTTGGGAGAGAGGGTGATTCGTGTGGACAGGCGTGATCATGATCGCCCGGTCATTTTGTTGTGAAATTTGCAGGGATTTTTGCCGATGGCCGAGCTTTTCACCCTTTCCGCACCCGACCTGGCAGCGCTGCTGTGCAGCCGGGTCTGCCACGACATCATTTCGCCGGTCGGCGCCATAAACAACGGGCTTGAGCTGCTCGACGAAGGCGGCGCCGACGAAGACGCCATGAAGCTGATCCGCCAAAGCGCCAAAAACGCCTCCGCCCGCCTGCAATTCGCCCGCATCGCCTTCGGCGCCGCCGGTTCGGCCGGCATGCTGATCGACACCGGGGACGCCGAGGCCGTGGCCATCGCCTTCCTGAAGAACGAGAAGCCGGAACTGGTCTGGAACGGAACCCGCGCCCTATTGCCCAAGAACAAGGTCAAGCTGCTGCTCAACCTCATCCTCGTCGCCAACGCCGCCATTCCGCGCGGCGGCAGGCTGGTGGTCACGCTGGAGAACCTCGAGACCGAGCCGCGCTTTGCGCTCGCGGCGAGCGGCCCGATGCTGCGCGTGCCGCCCAAATTCCTGGAATTGCATTCCGGCCACAGACCGGAAGAGCCGATCGACGCGCATTCGGTGCAACCCTATTACACGCTGCTTTTGGCCCGCGAAGCCAACATGACGATATCGATCCATGCTACCGCCGACGAGATCGTCCTTTCCGTAGCCTGAAGTTCTCCAAAAGAGCGCGAAGTATTTCTCCAGGTCATATTTGCGGCACTGTCTTAACATCTGCGAGACGGGCTTGCGGATTGATTGGATGAAGCATTGCGAAAGAAGATTTCGCTTACAACACCTTCAGGAAAATTTTACCTAACGGCTTTTCGGCTTCTTTACCAGATCGGCCTATGTTCCCCGGCAGATGCCACGACGCTGCCGGTTCGCCGCATGGCAAAGAGGGTCCGGGAATGAAACGCTGCATGTTCGTCGACAATTCGAGCGTCATCAGGAAGGTTGCAAAGCGTATCCTGGGCGGCTCCGGCATGATGGTGATCGAAGCCGCCAGCGGCCATGAGGCGATCGAGATGTGCACTGCCGACATGCCGGACATCATCGTCGTCGACGGCGCCTTGCCGGACATGCAGGCGCAGGACCTCATCCGCCGCGTGCGCTCCATGGAAAGCCCGGTATTGCCGCAAGTTCTGATTTCGCTGGTCGAGGTCGACGTCGGGGCGATCATGCGGGCAAAACGCGCCGGCGCCCAGGGTTACCTGCTGAAGCCGTTCAACCGGCCGCAATTGCTCGAGTGCTTCCGCGCCTTGAAGATTGCCGCCTGATCAGGGGTCGTTCCATTCCGATGAAATCGGGATGAGGCTATATTGTTTTACTGTGTTCTTTTCCGAAAACCGGCATCCACTTTTCGGGATCAGGCGCTGACGCGGATATCTTCCGGCTCACGCAGCACATAGCCGCGGCCCCAGACGGTCTCGATGTAATTCTGCCCGCCCGATGCGGCGTCGAGCTTCTTGCGCAGCTTGCAGATGAAGACGTCGATGATCTTCAGCTCCGGTTCGTCCATGCCGCCATAGAGATGATTGAGGAACATTTCCTTGGTCAGCGTGGTACCCTTGCGCAGCGAGAGCAGCTCCAGCATCTGATATTCCTTGCCGGTCAGATGCACGCGCTGGCCACCGACTTCAACGGTCTTGGCATCGAGATTGACCACCAGGTCGCCGGTGGTGATGACCGACTGGGCATGGCCCTTGGAACGCCGCACGATGGCATGGATGCGGGCGACCAGTTCGTCCTTGTGGAAGGGCTTGGTCATGTAATCGTCGGCGCCGAAGCCAAGGCCGCGCACCTTGTCCTCGATACCGGCCATGCCGGAGAGGATGAGGATCGGCGTCTTCACCTTGGACAGGCGAAGTGTCCTCAAAACTTCATAACCCGACATGTCGGGGAGATTGAGATCGAGGAGAATGATGTCGTAATCGTAAAGCTTGCCTAGATCGACACCCTCTTCACCAAGGTCGGTCGTATAGACATTGAAACTTTCCGATTTCAGCATCAGCTCGATGCTTTGTGCGGTTGCACTGTCGTCTTCTATCAGCAGAACGCGCATTTCATTCCCCTTTTCTGCCGCCGGACCATTTCACGACCCGTCCAGGACCGGAGCAGTGATTGCCTGAGCAGAGGCTGCCATCGAATGGTTAATAAAACCTAATTCCCCGTCCATGACGGTATCAGATTTTTTAACCCCTTTCTACACCTTGTTGAATCCAATAATGAATCACAGACCCAAACCGTTAATGCAGCACATTAATAAGCCAGACTAAGTGACTCTTCGGACTCGTTGGCCGGGTTTCGCGACGAGTAGCAGAATTTTTACCCGCCCTTAAGTCCTGAGCCGTATGATTAACAATGCCCGTAAACGAATGGTTACCGCCGGCAAAAAACTTTAGGAGTTTGTTTCCCATAGTTCCGGGAAAGCCGGTGGAAACGGGTGAAGCCTGGGCCTTGCCGGGTGAATTGGACGATATGTGCAGGTGTGCGTTTCCGGGAGTACCGAATCATGAAGTCACGTGAAAACCTCGTTCGGCTGAAGCAATTTCAGGTGAGCGAGAAGCGGCGGCAGCTGCTGCAGCTCGACATGATGATCGCCGAGTTCGAGCGCATGGCCGTCGAGCTGGAACTTCAGATCGCGGCCGAAGAGAAGAAGGCCGGCATCACCGACATCAATCATTTTGCCTATCCGACCTTCGCCAAGGCGGCACGCCTGCGCCGCGACAACCTCAGAAATTCGCAAAGCGACCTCGCCCAGCAGCGAAATGTCGCCGAATCATTGCTGAGCGAAGCCGAAGCGGAGCTTTCCAAGGCCGAGATGCTCGAATCGCGCGACACCAAGGCGCGCGACACGGAAGCCGGCGGCCGCAGCGCCATGATCGGCTGAAAACAAGGCTTTAACGCGCGTCGCGCTTGAGCGCTATTGCTGTGCACCGAACGGTGCCGGCCTCAGGCATCCAGATCTTCTTGCTGTTCGGCCGCCCGCGCGCGGGCGTCCTTGATGTCGGGCACATGCTGCTCCGACCAGGCCCTGATCTGATTGAGCAGTCCTGCCAGGTTCTGGCCAAGTTCGGTCAGCTCGTATTCGACCCGCGGGGGAATGACCGGGAACACCTCGCGCCGCACCAGGCCGTCGCGTTCCAGGATACGCAGCGTCTGCGTCAGCATTTTCGGGGTGATGCCTTCGAGCTTGCGCGCCAATTCGCCGTTGCGGAGCCGGCCCCGGCGCAACGCACAAATCACCAGGTGGACCCATTTGCTGGCGAGCGTCTCAAGCACCGCGTGCGAGGGGCACGTCCGTCGGAACGCGTCATAACCGGAAGGGAAACAATCTTCGCTATCCATGAGGTGCGTATATATTAAAAAGGTACATACTAGACAAGAGAATATTACTATCCAAATGATAGTGGCATATCAAACCAGCAGGAGAGAGCCTCCCATGCGTGCCATTATCCAGAATTCCTTCGGCGCACCCAACGTCCTCGTCATTGCCGATCGTCCCGCGCCATCACCCGAGGCCGGCGAAGTGCTGGTCCGCATCGAGGCGGCCGGCATCAATCCGGTCGACGGCGCAGTGCGCGGCGGCCACTATCCGCTGCTTGGCGAGCCGCCCTTCATCCTTGGTTGGGACGTTTCGGGAACTGTCGAGGCGCTGGGCTCCGGCCTGTCCGGCCTTAAGGTCGGCGATGCCGTCTTTGGCATGTCGCGCTTTCCCAAACAGGCGGCAGCTTACGCCGAACTCGCCACTGTCCCGGCTGATGAGCTTGCGCCGAAACCTGAAGGCATAGACCACGCCCAAGCCGCCGCGCTGCCGCTGGCCGGCCTGACGGCCTGGCAAGGCCTTGTCCGCCATGGCCGGCTCAATCCTGGCCAGCGCGTGCTGATCCACGCCGGAGCCGGCGGCGTCGGCCATCTGGCGGTGCAGATCGCCAAGGCGCGCGGTGCTTACGTCGTCGCGACCGCCAGCCCGGAAAAGCTCGATTTCGTCCGCTCGCTCGGCGCCGACGAGGTGATCGACTACACAGAGGATGATTTCACCGGAAAGGCTCGCGACATCGATCTCGTTCTGGAGCCGTTCGGCGGCGAGCATGCGGAGCAATCGCTAAAAGTGCTCAAGGCCGGCGGTGTTCTGGTGTCGCTGCTCGATGTCAGCGATGCCACCAAGGCAAAGGCCAGGACGCAAGGCATCCGCGTCGAGCGCATGTCCGTGGTGCCCGACCGTGCCGCTCTGGTGGAACTCGGCAAATTGATCGACGCGAAAAAGCTGGCCGTCCACGTGGCAAAGGCGTTTCCGCTCGAACAGGCCGGTGCCGCCCATGCCTTTCTCGCCACCAGGCCGATCGGCAAGGTGGTGCTGACGGTCTGAAATCCCAGATCGTCGCTCCGGCAAACTTTAAGGGCGCGGATCAGCGCCCTTATCGGACTAATGCCGGTATTGCTGGATGCGCGTGGTGCGCAGCCCGGCAAGGCCGTATTCGTCGATCGACGCCTGCCAGGACAGGAATTCCTCGGTGGTGAGCTTGTAGCGCTGGCACGCCTCTTCCAGGCTCAAAAGCCCGCCACGCACCGCCGCCACCACTTCCGCCTTGCGCCGGATAACCCAGCGACGTGTGTTCGTCGGCGGCAGATCGGCGATGGTAAGTGGGCTGCCGTCAGGCCCGATAACGTATTTGACTCGCGGTCTAATTAGATCGGTCATCGTACTCTCTACAAAAAACTCAAAGACCCAATCCCCACCACATTACCGCCACAGCTTTAAAATTTGGCTAAGCAGACCCTAATGGATAGGTAAGGATCATGAACGCCGCGTTAGTCTTTTCATCGGCATTTGAGATATCTGCCGGCACGCGCATTGAACCCGGCTGGAAAAATGAGCCGGCCTGCAAAGCTGGCGCGGCCGGGACGCTTGACCTATATTCCGGCCATTGGCATTGAAGCGCCGCGCAGAACGAAAGAACCATGAACAGCCTCGATCTTCCCGGACGCCCCGAAAACACCCGTGTCGTCGTCGCCATGTCGGGCGGTGTCGATTCGTCGGTTGTTGCCGGTCTCTTAAAGCACGAGGGCTACGACGTCGTCGGCGTCACGCTGCAGCTTTACGACCACGGCGCGGCAACGCACCGGGCCGGCTCATGCTGCGCCGGCCAGGACATCGACGATGCCCGCCGCGTCTCCGAGACGCTCGCCATCCCGCATTACGTGCTCGATTACGAGGAGCGCTTCCGCAAGGCGGTGATTGACCCGTTCGCCGAGAGCTATGTCGCCGGCGAAACGCCGATCCCTTGCGTCTCCTGCAATCAGACGGTGAAATTCGCCGATCTTCTCGCGACCGCCAAGGAACTCGGCGCCGACGCGCTGGCCACCGGTCACTACATCCGTTCCGGCGCCAATGGCGCCCACCGCGCGCTTTACCGGCCGGTCGACGCCGACCGCGACCAGAGCTACTTCCTGTTCGCCACCACCCAGGCGCAGATCGACTATCTGCGTTTTCCGCTCGGCGGCCTGTCGAAGCCTGAGGTTCGCGCCATCGCCGAGGAGATGGGACTGACGGTCGCCGCCAAGCAGGACAGCCAGGACATCTGTTTCGTGCCGCAGGGCAAATATTCCGACATCATCGCCAAGCTGAAGCCGGCTGCCGCCAATCCGGGCGACATCGTCCATATAGACGGGCGCGTGCTTGGCCGCCACGAAGGCATTTTGCGCTACACCGTCGGTCAGCGCCGCGGCATCGGCATCGCCTCCGGCGAGCCGCTCTACGTCGTCCATCTCGACGCCGACCGGGCCCGCGTCGTCGTCGGCCCGCGCGAGGCGCTGGAAACCCACAAGATCTTCTTGCGCAACATGAACTGGCTGGGCGATGGCCCGCTGACCGAGATCCTGGCGGCCGGGCTCGAGCTTTTCGCCAAGGTGCGCTCGACGCGGCCGCCGCGCCCGGCCGTGCTGCATCACCGCGCGGGCGTCACTTCGGTGGAGCTGGTCGACGGCGAGTCCGGCATCGCGCCCGGTCAGGCCTGCGTGCTCTATTCCGACGACGGCAACGAGGCGCGCGTGTTCGGCGGCGGCTTCATCGAGCGCTCCGAGCGCGGCGCCGAAGCCGAGGCGATGCTGACGCGGCTTGCCGTCCAGCCGGCGCGGGTTCCCGCCGAATAGACGGCGTTTTTCGCTTAGGGCCTGGTGTGGGCGACGGTGCCGGCGGTCAGGATGCGCAGCACTCGGATGGCTTCCTCGCCGCTGGTGCGCGGTTCGGCCCGCGTCTCGATGCAGTGGATGAAATGCTCCAGCTCGCGCGTCAGCGGCATGCCCTCGCCGACCGCCACATAGGACGGCTCGTTGGCGGTGAACGCCCATTGGCCGCTGTCCTGCCACACCGCGTGGCGGTAGACGGCAAGCTTGCGCTCCCACGGCTCGACATCGTCGAACACCGCCATCGCCTTGGTGCCGACCACGGTCAGCCGCCGTTCGCGGTAAGGGTTGAGCCGCGAGGCGAACAGATGGCCGCGCAGGCCGTTGGGAAAGCGCATGTGCAGATGCGCAAAGTCGCTGAGATTGTCGAGAAGGGCAGCGCCTTCGCCGCGCACCTCGACCGGCTCGGTGCCGGTGATGGCGAGGATCATCGACAGATCGTGCGGCGCCAGATCCCACAACGCATCGTTTTCGGTGTGGAACTTGCCGAGGCCGAGCCGGTGCGAATGGATGTAGCGGACCTCGCCGAGCTCGCCATTGTCGATCAGCGCCTTCAGCGTCTCGAATGCGGGATGGAAGCGCAGCACATGGCCGACCATGAAGACACGGCCATTGTCGGCGGCAGCCTGCACCGAGCGCTCGGCGTCGGGCACCGTCAGCGCGATCGGCTTCTCCACCAGCACGTCCTTGCCGCCGAGCACGGCGCGCACCGCCATGTCGGCATGGAACTGCGGCGGCAGCGCCATGACAATGGCGTCGACATCGTCGCGGGCAAACAGCGCCTCCGGCTCGATCGCCAGGCAATCCTGCTCGCTGGCAAAACCTTCCGCACGCGCAGGGTTGACGTCCGAAACCGCGTGCAGCGCGCCGAGCGCCTTGAGGGTGCGGATGTGGTTGCTTCCCCAGTATCCGCAACCCAGGACTGCAATGCGCGGTTTCATCAATTTCTGACCATGGCTTTCGTGGGCGAGACATAGCGACGTGCCTCGCCGAACTCAACCCCGGCCTGTGCGCCCAAATGTCTGCCCGGCAAAGCTTTAGGCGCCAGCAATATGCCGGCGCGGCAGCCACTTCGATGCTTGACAGGCTTGGCCTCGCAACCTTATATCCGCGCGACCTTGGCGAACGCGCCGATATGCCTGCCGATTTAAGCTGGATTTCGGGCCTTCGCCGCCCTGGCGGGGTAGCTCAGTTGGTTAGAGCACGGGAATCATAATCCTGGGGTCGGGGGTTCAAGTCCCTCTCCCGCTACCAGCCCCTCCCTAAGGGGTTGATAATTCAGCAAGCCGCTGGTTTTGAACGTCTTTTCGCTCGCAGTTGGTACCTTTCTTTGGTACCTTTTCGGGATGGAAGACATGGCGAAAATTCGTTATTTGGTTGGTAAGCCAGGCGACCAGAAGTTCAAGCGCAACATTCCGGCGCGATTGCATTCCGTGGCGGGCAAGACCGCTTTCGTGGAACGAGTGCATAGCAAAGGAGCTGCTGAGATCAGGAGGCAGGGCAACCTGTTCGCTCTGAGGACCGATGGTGAATTGCAAAAGTTCAAAGCGCTAGCATCAACTGCTGGTCGCCCTTCTGAAGCTGAGAACGAACTCAACCTGAGCTTAACGAATGCGCGCCAGATCGCGCTCTCCTACTTTTTGGAACGACACCAGGCTAATCTGCTTCGGGGTGACTACTTCGCACTTCAAGACGATCCTGATTTCGCCGATCTGTTATCTGATGCGGGAGAAGCCGCTTCCGTGGCGCTGCGTGTGGCATCCGGGGCTGAGGTCACCACCGATCCGAAGGCGCTGGAACTGCTCGTCAGACACGGCATTGTATCCCGTTCCCAGGCTGATCAACTTTCACCAGACAGGTGGCCAAGCAGCCTCGGACGCCACAAGACGTTTCAACTTCTTTGTCGTCTCATAGAACGAGCCGATCTAGAACTCGCCAATCGAAGATACCTTTCTTTGAACCTGGGTACACTGGCTCCGATCCGAGACGATTTCTTTGCCAATGCCGAGAGTGCACCGTCCCAGCCGCTGCCAGCTAGCGACATGGCAATCACCAAGACGATCGCCGATCTGAAGGAACTTTTCCTCGGGACGAAGACCGAGGTCACTCGATCACGGTCATCTCAATACCGCATCCCATTCCGTGTCCTGGAGGAGCAGATTGGCGCGCTCCCGTTGGGCGATATCGATCGTGATAGGTGCCGTGAGCTGATGGACTTTCTTCCAAAGGTTCCCTCACATGCGGCTCAACACTATCCGAATTTAACGCTTGAGAAGGCTGCTGAACTGTTTCGCGTTAAGACAGGCGCGTACGCCGACCGGCATGCTGAAGCCCAGAAACACGTTGCCATCCTGAAAAGCGCCTTCGACCTCGCCAAGCAGGAAGGCTGGATCGCTAAGAACCCGTGGGACGGCATAAAGGTGGCCATGCCCCGCATCAAAAAGTTCATAGCAAAGGGGAACACCTATGAACCGTTCAGCGTCTCCGACCTGAACAAGCTGTTTTCACTTCCGCTGTTTGTAAGTTGCATCGACGACGAAAACGGCTGTCACACCCCAGGACCGAACCTGCCCATGCGCCATCGCTACTGGGCTCCAATCTTGGCCCTCTGGACCGGCATGCGAATGAACGAGATCTTGCAGTTGGAGAAGGCAGACATCCGTCGGTCAATCGACAACATTCCGTTCATTCAAGTGACGGACCAAGAGCACGGAGACTACAGTGGAACGGGCTTTGAGAAGCGCCTCAAGACCGGCAATGCCGTTCGTAACATTCCACTGCATCACCAGCTGATTGCCATGGGCTTTCTTCGCTGGGTTGACGGCTCAGCGCACGACAGATTGTTCCCTGAGGCTCTCGCTAGAAAGGGCGAAAAGCCGTCCGATGTCTATTCCAAGAGGTTCGCCAGCAATGCCAAGTTCGCGGGAGTGTGGAAGTCTCGGCGGCGCGTATTCCATAGCTTTCGAAACAACTTCAACGACGCCCTTCGCAACGCGTCGGTCGACCGTGAACTTCGCGACGCGATCAACGGATGGAGTGCACAGGCCAGTATGGACAGCCGCTATGGCCAGGGGCAGACGATCAAGCGCCTGCATGACGCCGTCGAGCGCGTCCAGTATGAGGGACTGGATCTGGACCATCTCGTCGCAAACGCTGCCCGGATCGGCGGTACAGGTAGCTGACGACAAGTCAGTCTTTCGAAAGACTGGCACGCTACGATGCCACATTGGCAACAGGCGTCACAGCGTTTCTACATGGTATACCCCATTCTGGCTAACATCATCGGAAGCGTGTCTGATGACACCGAGTTTCTCATCGATGCCGCACGACATGATAAGATTGAAATAGGGTGGAGCGGTCTCCGGCTCCTGGGGAACGATCTTGATGGCAGGGTACTCGTAGAAACACTCTCTGGCAGAGGGGACTACGCGGTCCCTGTCGTATTCGCAGAAGAGGGCCCGTCGTTCAACGCAGCTCAAAGCCCGCTGGGCTATCGAAACAGCGTTAAGCTATTATCCAGCGCGAACACTCATTACAGGACGCCCCCTGGACTATCGCTCTTAGGGGGCACATTGCTCTTGCGTAGGACAAGACCAGATTACGGACCTACCGTGTTCCAAATCAGCGCTGATCTGTCGCTCAACCCCACAAGGTTTGTGCGCCACCATCACATCGATAGCGCCCTCATCCGGAGTTTAAGAGGCGGTCAGCCATTGGATCTGACGGCCCGATCTCTGCTGACACGGGATCTTCGTCAGAATTCAGACGGTGAACACATTCTCGACAACAATGACAACTGCATTGTTGAGCGCAGAAAGCTCCGCATGCTGAGCCCTTCGATCTACAGAGCTCATGAGGGCGCGTATATCCGCAAAGCATTCGAATTCCTAAATTCGCGGATCGAAGAAGTCTCACAGTCTGTCCTACACGCATCGCTAAGAGGTCAGCCGACGTACAACCTGTCTTCGGTTGAGACCTACTGGGAGCGGGCTTCTGATGATCCCCATAGCTATATGCGCGCTCTCGCCGACCGTGAGCTGATGAGAGGGTCCGCTTTCAAAATGATGTCGTACGGGCCACCGACTTCGCATTCAAGACGCGGCAACAGCTTGGTTGTGACCAAGCCTTTGATAAAGGGTGTCACCCTGGTCGTGTATGCCAAGACAAGCGCGCGCATTCGCTTCGAAGTACGGCACAATCTCAGCACGCACTCATCCCACATCGGCGGCACCCATACATCTGAAGACCTGAACCAAATCATCTCTTGGCTTGAACAGACAACCACCCATGCGGCCGAGCAGCTCAACAAGCAGAGACAGTACCTAATCCCAGCGAGATCTCGCCCGTTTCGTTTGAGTGATGCGGCAGACTTCTTCGAGGCCTTTGCAACCTGGGAAGGTGACGCTGGCACGAAGGAGCGCGTCATGAGCTTGATCATCTCGCTCGGCAGCTATGCGGGTATCAGTGGACCGGATGCAGGCTTGATCGAGCATCTCGTGAGAAGAGGCGTGCTAACCTCAAGTTCATGGGGCGCTAGAAGCGTTCATTCAAGATTTTCTGGGGTGATCAATCAACTGCGACACTCTCCTGCCATGGGGGGCTCAACGCAACCCGGACGACCATGAACCCGGGTACAGAGTGAAGATTATGCAAGTCATTAAGGGCGGGCGTTACTGCTTTTTTTGCAGAAGTGCATTTAACATAACCAGGGCCAGCGCCAAGTCCTTGTCGTCTAGCTGCTTCAGCATGTCTCTGCCGACAGCCAACTGATCTTCTCCGTCATCGGTTGATGCGACAGGCAAATCGTCAAACAGTTCGTTGATGGTTGCACCCAGTGCCTCGGCCAACTTCTCAACCGTCTCTGCGTTAGGCCAGTTAACGCCACGCTCAATCAGCGAAATTGTGTCAACGGCCCTCTCGGCCCGGAAGGCCAAGGCGTCTTGCGTCAAGCCACGCTGTCGGCGCAACGACTTGATCCGATTTCCAAAAGCTTCTTTCAAACCCATGCACGTATCATGGAGGCGGTTTTACGTGCGATGAACCGACCATAGATACGTCAAACATTTGATTTCCGTACTGAAAATCGGTACATTGAGATAAATCCGGGCTGGCAGTCCGGCTCATTCGGGGGCTGACATATGACGCTGAAACTGAGCTTCGGGATGGCGCTTGTTGCTGCGAACTTGGTCGGCGTCTCACAGGCGGCCACTGCGCTAGGCGCTGCGCCCCCTCCAGGATACTGCGACACGATCCAGCAGTATGACGTAATCAGGAGCCAGGCGAACAAGCAGTTCGCCGAAGACGGTTCCGACGGCAAGTGGGATAAGCGCCGGGCTTGGATCGAAAAGCGCGTCAAAAAGGTCGACGACAAACTGACCAAAGCGTTGGGCGTATCACGCGACGATTGGACCGTCGCGGCTGCAGAGAACCAATGGGGCAGCGTATGTGAAGGCAAGGCGAGTGGGCTGGTCGAAATCAAATCGGAAGGCGTGTCGAATGTTACCGACGGCCAGGTCGACAGAGTGCGGGATGCAATCGAGCTCGAATACCTCGCACGACTGCGCTCAGGGCACGACGCTTTCTTCGACCCGGACAAATACAGCGTGGTGAGTTGTCGAAAGGCGGAAGTCGACGGCTACCGCTTCGTTGGGTGTAAGATGAAGGCATTCACCGCCGAGACGGATCCAGATGTATATCTGGTCGGCCAGCAAGGCGGCACTGCGATTGCCATACCATACGATGGTGAGGCCAAGGCGCGAGTTGGCGGCGCCTCGACGCTTGCCTCTGGGGAAGAGACAGTGCCGATAGGGACCTATATCGGACACTTGCCCCTTGTCGAATACACGAAAATCCGAGACCAGGTCGACTAGCGGATCAATCTCGCGCTACCTGCGCAGTTCAAACGTCTTTTCGGCCTACCGCGATACGGGCTTCTTCGCGCCTCAATGCAGCCTTTGCCCTAGTCGCTACGGCGTCGAGCTCGTCTTTGAGCATTTGAATGTTGGTGTCTACCTCGCCTTCGGTCCGGCACTCGTTGATTACTGCGGGTGCACCGTTGTCGGCTGTCGAATGCCACCTAAGAAATATCTGCACAGTCGGCATCTCTAGAGAAATCATTTCGGGGTTTAAGTCGACGGAACCGTCGCGAACGATGCCTGTCAGTTGGAAATCAAACTTCCCCGTTGTCGTCATCTCATTGCCTCGCCAACTCGTCGCGACGGCAACAATATACGATGCAGCAAGCGTTGTTTAGCCGGGCGACCTTCTGAACCTAGATGATGTTCCCTGCCGTGACGTACTCATTCCCAGTCTCATTGGAGCTCGCGCATGTGAGACGCTCGCCACGTTGAATTTCAGCGTCTCACATACATATGGATTGACTTTTGAGACAATTGTCTCATAATGTCCAAGATCTTAATGGAGCAAATGCGATGCTTGTAGGTTATGCGAGAACATCTACGGCTGAACAGGAGGCCGGGCTCCTGGCGCAACAGCGGGATTTGCGAGACGCTAAAGTGGAAAAGCTTTTTTCAGAGCAGGTCTCCTCGGTAAGCCATCGCAAAGAGCTGGAAGCATCGCTCGACTTTTTACGTGACGGCGACACGCTGGTTGTGACGAAGATAGATCGCCTTGCCCGCTCGACTTCTCACCTCCTCGCCATCGTGGACCGGCTTGAGGAGAAGAAGGTCGGCCTTAGAATTTTGGATTTCGGCGGCGCGTCTGTGGACACCAAGTCACCCAGCGGCAAGTTGATGCTGACTATGTTCGCTGCAATGGCTCAATTTGAACGAGAGATGATGCTGGAGCGCCAGCGCGAGGGGATAGCTAAGGCGAAGTTAGATGGGAAATACAAAGGAAGGAAGCCGACAGCGCGGGCGAAGAGCGAGGAAGTCTCCAAACTTCATATGGATGGAGTAGGTCCAACCGAAATTGCGAAGCGCCTTAGTATGGGGCGAGCATCGGTTTATCGGATATTAGAGGAAGGTCGCCAATGAACCCGGGTATACATGCCTATTGCCGGTTCCGTGTCGCTGTGTAGCATCGTGAGGCTGGTGTTCCGATCAGAGCTTGCTAGCTGAGGGCTTCCGAGTTCCGTCTACAAGCTTGATCGGCCTGATAGGCTTGCCTTGCATTGCCAAGATATTCCGCTCGGCAAAAAGGTTGTCGAGCTTTTCACCCATATGCCCTACATCAACCACTAGATAGTAGGCGGCGGCGGCCTCCTCGGCCGTGGCGTAAGTATGTAACTGTCTCGTGTATCCGACTACCAGCTTGCCGTTGGTTGAAAGCTTGATTTCCACCAACACGCGGGTATTGAAGCCCGAGGAGACCTTGAAGTCTACCGGGCCATTGCCGGTGTCGGCTTCGGGCGTAAGGTCCAAGTTGTTAGCCTTACAAAATGCGTGAGCCACAACAAAAAACAGGCGCTGCGCAGCCTTCTCAGGCCGGGGCTTTCCGGTATGGTAAAGCTCTTCGGACAGCCGCCGGTCTTCAATGAGGTGCCGGAAATTCTCGATAATCTGCTCAACCACGGACGAGACGGTCTTGGCAGTCCATGTTTCGGGGGCCGCGACCTTGGCGATGTCTGCTGCGTTTAAGTTGTCGATTAGCTTCTTCCAGAACACCTCGCCAGCAGGATCGCCGCCAAAGTCATAGCCCTTCAATGGAACCTCTCGAAGAAGCTCAAGAAGGTTGTCGAAAGCGGACTTGTCTGAAAGTGCCCAATTGCGAATTGCTTCCTTGTCCTTCTTTGACCTCGCAGCCCAAACCCCTGCGATCTCGCGATTGACATCTGCACGCAGCGCAGAGTTCTTGGAAGCCGCATCACTGACGCTGTCCCAATCAGATGCGACTGGCAGATCGCGAAGCACGGTCTGGGGGACGAGTAGAATTGGAGAGCTGTCACGCTCGGAGGGATTGGCCGGCAGATCGCCAGAGAATTGCTCGCCGTTACCAAGCCGGAAAGTCAACTTTGCGGTGGGCACTAAAAATCGATCACAGGCCCTGTTTGTATATTCGATTAATTGCGCCATTATGATCTTTGATGTCATATCGCTAATCCTGTCCGGACCAATTCCTTCCTCGATGAGCGCCATAGCGACGAAGAGATCAGGGTCGGTAACGCCGAGTTCAATTATCTCCCTTGCGGTTCGGACCAGGTTGTCGGTTTGCATGCGTCCACCACCACTTCCGCGAATTGTCGAGCCGCCATATCCCAGACATGTGAACCTGACCTCAGGAAACTGAAGCATACGTTCCGCAGCTTTCCATGGGGCATCACCTTGCCGATTTGAGCCTCCGATCAGCTTTATGACCGTCTCGAAATAGCTCGTGAACGCGATCCTCGCATCGTGCGCAAATGTTTGATCTGCCGCGTCTTTGAGCAGCATTGGGTCAATGAAAAGTTTGGTATCGGCGTTTAGAACGGGATCAAAAGCACCAAACTCAGCCAGCTTTGCCGCCTCGATACCAAAGTGGCTCGAAAACAAAAGCGGATTACGAAGTCTCCCCATAGGCCGTTCTCCCCGTCATCCTAGGTATCTGCTCTCATTGTGCCATCGCAGGGCGTCAGCATCGGGCCGCTGGCTTTGAGCGACGGGCAAGGCAATCTCCGACCCATGCAGTTCATAGTAGTGCCGTCCGTTCTCAAACTCCTCCCGGATACGGCTGCTTACCTCGAAGCGATGGTCGGGCGTCACGGTCACATAACCTGCGTCAAAGAGGCTATGAACGTCCCGCCGCATGAGGATGCCGTTGCTCGGAGAATGCTCCCCACCATCTGCGTAGGGGCGAATGTGAGCGGCATCCAAGGCCGGCAGCGTGCGCTCTCTCGTGATGGCGCACCGTCTGCCGTAAAGGTCCGTCACTAACAGCCGGAAAGCGCCCTGACCGAGCCGTGGTCGGATCAGTGTTGGCACTCCAAAGCGGGCCTGTTGTTCCAAGAAACCAGGGCTGTCACGCTCCCCGGCTATCGCGTTCTGAGCGGCCTCCCAGAGCGCCATTCCCTCCGGCACATCGGTGCCATACCCACGAAGGGATACGATGTTTGGAGACCATGATGCCGGAGGTGAAAACCAGCGGCTCTCAGGCAGGAAGAAGGGCTGTGTGAGAATGCGGCACCCGATCTCCAGCGGCCCAACGGTGGCGGGGTTCACCTTGCGATAGCGCATGATGCGGGATCGCATCTCAGCGAGGCTAGTGACGCCATTTGCCGTGCCGAATGCTTCCCACGCGAGAGCCAAGGGCATGATGGTCGAGGAAGCGAAGACGCCACCACCGACGATCATGTTGTTTGGCGCGTGGAGCTTGAAAAGAAACAACTCGCCTGGTTGCAAAGCACGGAACGCTTTCGGCGATGGCGACCAGAAATTTACCTCCGCAAGATCGGGCTGGCGACGTAGCTGGTGGAACCAGCCATCATCAGTCACTGCCACCACGATCCTAACGGCCACGCTGCCTCCCCCTTCGCTACCTACCCGTTACTACCTTGGCAGGAAGTACCTCCGTTGCCCCTCGTGTTCCCCGGTTCGGGCAAGGCCCGTCGCGACTAGCGTCTCCAGAACCTCCTCGATCCGGTCGCGACGCTTGGCTGTGTTCTTGCCGTCGAACACGGTGGCGAGGGCGTCGGGGGGCGTTGGGGCCGGAGCCTTGGCTAGGAGATCGCGAACCAGTCTGATCTGTTCTAGCCCGTCCGTCGGCCACTTCGGGCGCTCGGCAAGGTCGGGCATTTCGATATCGAGGACGCCGACGTGCTCGCCCTTCGCCTTCGGAGCCTTCACGCCCAGCTTCGGTCTCTGGTAGTCGGGACGGAGCCAACGGATCAGACCCCGCTTCTCCTCCGCAGCCCGCTCCTGATTGAGCGCGACCAGCCGCGTGAGCAGGTCTTCCTCTGCCTGCTCCTGCGCTTCGGATTTGTGCAGTGATGGCAGGGTCGCACCGGGCTTTCCGACCAGCGCCGGGATCAAGTCTCCCCAGCCGTAGGCCGTGAGCACGGCGCGGTCAATGTCGTCATGGATTTCTTTGAGCACAGAGATCAACCCAGCCTGATGCGCGTCTCGTTCGGCGTCCGTTAGCGGCGGCACATCGCAACCGTTCTCCAGTTCGCGCAGGCGCTCCAGCGCGTTGTAGAGGCCGGTCATGGTGAGTAAGCCGTACTGAGCCAGCCGCGCCTTTCGGAAGGCGTCAAGGCGTTCGCCTAGTTCACGGAGCCGCTCCTGCTGGGCAAACATCGGATCGCCGTGCGCGAGACTTGGATCGACCGCCAGCGGAAATGGAAACGGAGCGAACGTCTGTGTGTGTTGGTAGACAGGATCGTCTCCCACTCCCTGCCTGCCGCCTTTGACAATGGCAAAACCAACATGGACGCGGGAGCAGGCAACTGCCAGTAGTTCGGCTTGGCCCGAAGAGATGACCCTTATTTTCTGATCGGCCAACATGTCAGAAGCGACAAATGAGAAGGTCCTATGTTTGGCAGTTTCTGTCGTCGCTATGAACCTTGGGAGTGCCCGAACTGCATCCCGAAGGTCCAGAGCTGGCTCAGCGAACAACCACCACCTATCTCGACGGACCTTGCGATTGTTAGTCAGCCGCTCGGGTCGCACGTGCTCGTAAAGATGCGAATATGCGCGTGGGAACCAACTACGGACTTCGTCCATCGAAAGGCCCAAGAAGTCGATTGCGAAAACTCCACGCGGTCGCCGCGTCAAGTCAGCACCATTCAAGTAAGGTCGAATTCGATGTGGATGTGCGTGACTGCCTTCCTGTCGAAGTTCTGCTGCGAGCTTTGGACTTATCCAGAAGCCCTTGCCGTAAGGCATCATTCCTTTGTGACCCATATATGCGTTTGCAACCAAGGGCCTGCTCGCGGACAAATCAGCCCCAACTGTCAGATTGGCGCGCAATGACCCTTCGCGTGTCTCCAAGATCACTTGAGGCGTGTCGGTGTTCAGGCCTGCCTCCGATACTACCTCGGCCAGCACGCCCTCACGCTCGCTCTTCACGGCCACCGTCATGGCGATCCGAACGGCTGCCTTGTCTGACGCCTTCATCCACGGGTGGTTCGGCACCGCGAAAACCAACGACAGAGGCTCCTTGGCGGCCATGTAGCGCTCGACGACACGTCGGGAGAAAGTCTGGGTGATAGAGTTCGTAGTGATAAAGCCGAAGCGTCTCAGGGAGTTCGCCTGACCTTTCACCGGCTTGGCGACCAGACGCTCGGCAGCTTCATTCCAAAAGTGCATGACGAAATCCGCACCACCCGGCACATGGGGTCGCGCCGCCCAACAGGCTTGCGCGTATCCGTCGCCCAGCTCGGCTCGCATGTCCTTGCCACCGATGAAGGGCGGGTTGCCGACGATGAATTCGACCTCCGGCCACAGCGCTCGCTTTGGGTTCACATAGGAGTAGAGAGGCACCTGAGCATCGGGATCGGGGATTTCCTCGCCTGTAATCGGGTGCAGCTTTTTCGTCACGCCATCCCAGCGCGACAGTGGACGCCCACTTCCATCGCGCAGCAACTCCTGCCGATCATATGTGATGACCGCGTCCTGCTTCTTGATCGTGCCGTAGGCGTGCAGGATCGGTTCCGTGATCGACCCGAGACCCGAAGTCTTGAGCTGCCACTTCAGATAGCCGATCCACAGCACGAGGTCGGCAATAGGCACGGCACGCGGGTTCAACTCCAGGCCGTAAAACTGACGCGGGTTTACCGTCTCGCCCTCCATCGTGAAGCGACCCTGCTCCTCGCCCAGATGGTCTAGAGCTTCCAAGACCTCGCCTTCCAACCGCTTCATCAACTCAAGACTGACATAGAGAAAGTTGCCCGTACCACATGCCGGGTCTAGCACTCGCGTAGTGCACAGCATGTGATGGTAAGCCTTTACGGCCGCCAGCGCCCCAGCATGGTCGCCCTTGTCGCGAAGGTCCTTCACCTGCCCTTGGACCAGCTCCCAATCGGCGCGGAGCGGCTCGATGATCGTCGGCACGACTAGACGCTCGACGTAGGCGCGGGGCGTGTAGTGGGCGCCCAGCTTGGCGCGTTCGCGAGGGTCAAGCGCCCGCTCCAGCAACGTGCCGAAGATGGCAGGCTCGACATCCGACCAGTCTTTGCCTGCGGCGATCCACAGCTCGTTGATGTCGTCACGGTCGAGAGGCAGCGCAGACCGCTTCTTGAACAGCGAACCGTTGAACTTTTTCAGTGTCGAGTTCAGATGCGGGGCATAGCCGCCGCTGTCCATCACTGCCCACAAGCTCTCCAGTGCCGCTACGAAATGTTCGGGCGTGTCTTTCATCTGCCCTAGGAGCTTGTGAAAGCCCTTCTCGGGGATGAGCTTCACGTCCTCAGCGAACATAGTGAACAGGCACCGCATCAGGAACTCGGCCACGTCCTTAGGATCGTGCTTGCCCTCCAGACGCCTGGCGATCTTGGCGAGGCGCTCCGCTATGTCCCGCGTCACTTCCGCCGAAATGCGGGTTGGGTCCAGCGATAAGGGGTCAGTCCAAATCGCACGCAGCCGCGCCTGCACCTTGGCGCCCCAAAGGTCGTCCATGACGATGCGGTAGGACTGGCGGTCTGGGAAGTGAGCATAGTTCTTTCCCTGTCCGGAAAAGTCGGCATAGACCTCGATCACATGCCCGACATCGACCACGAGGAGGAACGGTGGATAGCCGTGCTCGACCGGTAGGGCGCGGGCATAGTCCTCAGCCTGCTTGCGAGCGGCCAACATCACCTGATCCCAGCCGCGGGTGCCTCGCTTGGCCTGACCCGGCTTGCGCTGTGTCGCGTCTTCCGGGATCAGCAGGAGTTGACTGAGGTCGACCTTCGCAGCTTGACGCTTGCCAGACTGCTTGGCTTCTAAAATGAAACATCCGCGTCGATAGCAATCGATCCGTCCAGCAGAGCGCGTCCCATCGGGGTGCTTGAAATCCACGCGGCGCTCGAACACATAGTCGTTGCGCTCGTTTTGTTCCTGCGCCATAGCCGGGCGGTCGAGGCCCAACGCCTCGCACAGGCCGAGGATGAACAGCTGATAGTTGGCCAGCTCCGATCCGCCCGACGCCTTCGCTTCGGTGATCAGTGCTTCCATCTTTCCATTTGCAGTCGTTTCCCCCATGGCGGCAAACTACTCAGGTTCGACGAGATCACAACAGGAAATCGATAGCCTCGCCAATCAAGGATCAGCAGGGCGACTGGGCTTGGCTGTCCGACCTTGCAGGCTGGCACGTGTTAGTCGGCTTATTCAGTGAACCCGGGTTCATCGGCCCGTTTACCTTGCCCATTTGGTTGCTGGCCAGCTTCTGAAAGACTTTCTAACTCGATGGCCGGAGAGAAGGCGACCGTGAGCAGACGACCAGCTTCTTAGAACCTCTGGTCATAGCGACATACAGATTTCGGGCGTCCATATCGTCGGCGTAAAGAACCACCGCAACCTCGGCTTCTAAGCCCTTCAACAGCAGCGTGCTGCCGACAGAGCGCTTGGCCAAAGGGCGTCCCACGAGGCGGTTTTGTTCTCTGACGCGCACAGCAGCATCTGCGAACGTATTGCCAGGGGAGCCGTCACATTGGCTCAATGCCCGGAAGACGGCACGGAGAACCCCCGTACGATATGTCCTGACGCCGGACGCAGAGCTAATCGCGGAGAACAGATTTGCAGCCCCTTTGGCGTCAGGCGCAGCTTGAAATGCGATTGCCGCGCTCTCAACAGCGGAGGGTCCAGTTCTCGCTGTCCCGCGCGCCAAAACGGCGACACGGTTTAGTATGTCGGTTTCGCCTACGTTCGTCATCAAGCTGCTCGCGAACTTGAGAACTTGCTGGAGAGCATTGTCTGGAGTTTCAAAGTCAAGCTGACGTGCGAAGCTAACAAGATCTCGAAGGTCGACTGCTTCGACGGTGATTGCACCAGGAGTTTGGCTTGCGATGCGCTGATGATTTGCGGGGCGGTTGTCCCCCAAGATGATAACTTTGGCCTGTGCGTCCGGTGCGGGTGTTCGCGCTGCTTCGCGTCGCTTTGCCTCGTCGTCGGCTCCATCAAGATGAACCCATTGGAGTTCCTTCGGAGCAGCCCCTAAATCAAAAGCGTTGCCAGTTTGAAGTTCGGTCCGAACCTCAAGTAGCCACCGTCCAAAATCTTCGGTACCGGCATTCTTCCACCGCCAAGGCGTCTTCAGTTCCCCCGCGATCGGGAAGCGAGCGCAAACGGCATGCCAATCAGGCGGCTCGTTTCCTCTCCAACCGAATATGGCCTGCAATGGATCGCCCAGCAGCACGGTGGGAACCAAATCTGCCGCGTGGCAGATCAGGTCGTGTTGCTGAAGGGTGCAATCCTGATACTCGTCAACGATGAGTTTGGCATAGCTCGCAGTGAGAACATCTCGAATGTGACTGCCAGCAAGAAGGCGGTGCGCAGCGGCGCGGATCGCCGGATAATCGGCGCCAGGTGAAGAAATCTCAAGAACAGATGCGGCTAGTTGGCTACGCATAGGGAAGGACGAAACGAGACGGATCGCCCAACCGTCAATCGTCGACAGCCGATAAGCTGACGCGGGGACGCGCGCTAGGTCCAGGCGCCCCCGAAGAGCGGCCACGCCCGCATTTGTATGTGTCAGAACAAGGATCGGCTTTAAGCCTGAATGGCGCCTTAAGGCATCCGCAATTAACTCAGTCTTGCCGCAGCCCGCTGGTGCGGTGATCGTCGAACTTGCAAGCGGCAGTAGATCAATCTCAACCGCCACGTTTGACCCATTCCCATAGAGCTTTGACCGTTCTGCCAAATTGATCGTTCCAATTGTGATGACAGGGCAGAACAATGTCGGACGTCAGTTCTTCCATATATCCGAGGGATTTAAACCAACCGCCTTTTCTGGCTTTCTTTCCATCCGTCCCTGCAGATTGACCTAGAAGTGTTCGCGTAGCTGTCGAATACGCGCCTGCCGCTCGTTCGGCCTCGATTTGAGCAAGGCTTACCTTCCCTCCAGATTTGGATGTGATATTCGCGTCGATCGTCCCTTTTCCATGAAGTTCAATCGCTCGATTAATCAGTGCTTCCACCGTATCGTCCGGTAAGAGCCGAAACAGCGCGTCCTCAAGCGCGAGATCGCCCTCCCAACGGATTACGGAGCCGCCTGAGCTTACGAACGGCTCTTCCGAGGCCGCTTCGACCAGAACATCGCTGTCCATGAAAACTGCAGCCCGATAGCCTAGGCTTTGGAAAACTAGTGCACGCTTGATCAACTCAGCCGGAGAGCTACCACCTCCATCAACCAAGGCCACGCCATAGGCGCTGACACCCATCAAGTCCTTGTCCGTAAGATATCGGCTAAGCCCTCTCACGAAACCGACTTCGCTCGCTCCTTCGCAAACCAGCACGGATGGCGCGAGGAATGCCTCAGGATACTTTCGAATGGTTCCCTGCATGTCATCAGACACGCCGACGCTCGTGACAAAATGCCCAGTCGCGGTTTTCCTGACTACGAAAAGTTGATCCCCGGCAAACTCCTTTAGCGCCGCAGGTGAGTGGGTTGTTACGAAAGCTTGCTGTCTGGGGGGCCTGTCTTTCGCACCAAGCAGACCGATCAAGCGAATGATACGATGTGGCTCAAGGCCATGCTCGAGTTCGTCGAGCAGAATGATCCCGGTTTTCGATGCAACTTCTCTCTGCAGCGCCACGACCAACAGTCTTGTCGAACCAATACCAAGACCTGACAGAGGCACTCCGTCTCCGTCATGGAGAGCAATTGAACCGCCAACAAATGACACTGCCTGAAGGTCGAGCAAGGCTTTTGCCCCGGCACCAAGGTCTATGCCGACCCCTGTCGCGGCGCTCTGGACGATATCGAGTGTTTTGCGAAGCTGGATATCCGCTTGATCACCGAACGCTGCACGGGTGTCTCGTGCGACCGTGGCCAAGGCCGCCGAGACGTCAATCGTCTCGTCCGCAAGGCGATGAAGAACGGATCCTCGCCGCCATGCGAGATGCAAATCGCCATAGTTGCCAATACGCGTCGGTGCAAGCTTCTGCCGGTCACCCCAGGTCAGATTTCGGGTTGCACCTGCGGCCCTGGAGCGATCTGAGTGCAACGCCCATTGCGGATCGAGGTCCGCGCCAACAGTCATCACAAGCGTTACCACAGTTTCCAGACCGCTATCAGGCTCGTCCTCCACCTCACCCGTCGAACTATTAAACCCCCTTAAAAACTGACCGTAAATGTCGAGGCTCTTGGTGCTGTCGTCCAGATCGCCGATAGTCAGCGAAACGGTGATTGGTTCGGATGTATCTAGGGCATGAAAGTCGGCATCGCAAAACGTCACCGAGCGTCTGGCGCCAAGGCAGAGATCTATTGCTTCCAAAATTGAAGACTTGCCACTGTCACCCGGCCCGATCAGGCAATTGACCCCCTGTGCAGGTAACCACTTCAGTTCCCTAATGGCCCGAAAACGGGAAATCTCGACGACGCGAATTTTTGCCATGGCGAAGTTTGTCGCACCTCTTGCTTGTGTCTGACACGCCTAATCTCGCTCAAACACGAACTCGAAAAACTCGCCGATCGTTCAGGCGTTATCGGCCGAAGAGGACGCACCCTTTTGCGTGGCCTCAAAATCCCTAAAGCACCTGCAGGACAGTGTACCAATGCTTTCAAACGCAGAACACATTGACGTATGGTGGCCCGTCGTGCTTCACAACAGAAAGAAAAGTACAGCTTTTTGGGGCAGCATGGCGAAGCATCACAAACCTCACCTTATCACCGCTTCTTTTCATTATCTTATCAAGACTATACGGAATGATGCCGATTTGGCCAATCCGATCGAGCGGCCGTTCAGCGATCAAGAATTTCAGCGTATTGTTTCTAGGGTCTCTAACACCGCTCCATTAGACGAAAACAATGATGCCGTTGTCGCCCAGATAAAATCTGGGTACGATCTGCCGTTTAGGCATCACGAGATCGTTGATGGTCACATTCATTTTGGAGAATTCGAAGGTGCCTACTACGGGCAAGAATATCGAAACAATAAGCTTGGAGTGATATCCGCTGATAGTTTAAACCTGCGGAAATTTCACTATTTAGTCACGCGTCTCCGTGATGGGAAAATTCTTATCGGCGTCAGTTACAATGGCCAATACGGCGACTATGAGGGCATACGATCCTGCTTCACTCACCTGCTTAGGTGTAACGAGACCGTGACGTCTCGAACAATAAAAAACGTGTCTGATGAAATTGGAAATGGTGAGCCGGTCGAGGTCAAACTCACATTCAGGAAATCCTCCGATCGACCAGAACGTCCAAGCCTGTTCGGTCGGTCAGGCGTGATCGCAATCAAAGCTGCCGAATACGGCGACGGATTTCGCGAAGAGGTTGTTAGAATGGCCCGCAAAGCCAAGGGGGCATTGGCCGATCGTAAGCGATCTATCGCAAGCTTGGTAAACGATAGCGACATGATGGAACTGGATGATGATGACATCATTGCATGCACTGCGGTTGTTCGGGAGAACGGCAGGACGCGCACGGTATACTTTCTCGGAGACAATAGTTTTGCCACTAAATACCCATTGACGGCAGAGATAAATTCCAGCGGAAACGCAAATAGAAGCCAGGTTATGGCAGAGATGGTTAGAATTATGAGGCACAAAATAACTCCTATACTAACAGCATAAAATTTCCAATGATAAATATCATACGGTCAAATTACAATACATACCTTAATCCTGCGACAGACAAGATTGAAGGTCATACAATCAGGCTTTTGGCGTTTTTTATCACATCAATATTTATCGCGGTATTTTCTAGTAACTCTTCGAATGAAATATATGGAATGATGACTACGGGGCTTACAATTTTGACCGGATTTACATTTACGGCGCTTTTTTCGGACCATTCTTTAGCCGACGTTGGGTTAGACAAACCGAGAGACGAGACAGACATTGCGGAACTGAAACGGCTTGAAAAATTAGCCGATAATTTTCAAGCACGGTGCACATACTTCATTACACTGTCCATCATTGATGTGTGTATCCTAATATCAATTAGCCTAAAATTCTCGTCTACGTCATGGCTCAAGAAGATTTGGGACATAGTGGGGCAAATTAATGTAACACACCCATCGATGTCGTATTGGTGTCAAAATCTTATTGAGATATTTTTTGTAGCCATCTATACGATTGTGTTTTTTATGTTTCTTGAATGTCTTTATACGTTCTACCGTCTGTCAGAGACCATCATCGCCATTGTGAATACTCGTCGCTCTTACATGAAACCTAAGCCCTGAAGAGCTCAGGTTGCGGGTTCATGCACACTGTTTCAGTTCGGGCATCCCCCACTCATTTAGCGCCGTGCGTCGACCCCAAATCACTTTGCATATGCCCACGGGTCAAATACTGCTCGGCATATCGCTGCAAGGGAAATCCGCGACGGCGAGGCGCCCTCCTGGATATCGTTGATGTAGCAGGCGTCGCCTTTAAGCGTTACAAAGGACAAGCACTTCCGCATCGCGAGCAACCGGGCCGGGTTCGGCCGGCAACACATGTCCGATTTTCCGACCTAGAATGCGCGACGTCTAATTCGTCCTGTCTTGCTCCCAGCCGCTGCAAATTGATCACGTGAGCCGCTACTCGCGCCGCATCTATGGCTTCGAGAGTTGACGCGATTGTTGGTACTCCTCCCGTGTGCTCCTCTCGCGTCACAGCTGCAATAATGTGAGCAGCCCCCTCCAGCCCCAGAAGAGTAGCTCCGATTGCGGCGGACACATGATCATGGCCTACGGCTAGATCAGTCGGGATAGGGCCAAGTGGCATCACTGGACATCCCGCCTGCAACATTTGACGGGCCAATGACTTAATGGCCTGGGGGGCAGCATGCCCCGGTCCCTCGATTATCACCGAGCAACCTTCCGCGAGCAATTCCGCCGCAAGTTCAGCTTGCATGCGGAACTCCATCCGTTGAGCGCGATCATCTGCGTCAAGAACCGTAGCTGAACGAAAGGTAGCGCCAATGCTTATCGCAACGCCAACTCGCTTTGCCAGCGATATCAAGTCAGGAAGGATAGCAAGATAAGCGTTTTCTTCCGAGGCTCCCGCGAGCAAGTCCCGGATGACGAGGCCCCCTCCTCGTGATGTCCAAGGCAAACCGCGATCTTGCCGCGCGACCGCAACGATTGCCTTTGTGGCTGTTGGGTGAATGGTGATCATCCCAACTCCACCCTCCACTTGCTCCACAGCCCTGGCGAGCAACGCCTGTCGATCAAGTCGCGCATTCTCAGAATGCGCTGTATAAATCGGCAGCGTGGCCGCAGGCAGGCCAGCCTCGACAATTCGACGCCAAAGTGATTTACGAGACCACCTGATGCTCAAATCGGCCACCACGTCGGGTCGATGCGAATGGGCAGCTAAGCGAGATACCTTCTCGGTCTCTAGCCCTTCATCCCGGCGGCTGGTTGTCCCCACAAGTGCCATAACTCGGACAGGCTCGGCACCTCCAACAACGACCGCGCCATTGGGCCCTGGAATTGTGGCTAGTGAGGCCATGGTGGCATATCAGAGAGCAGGCATTTCACCACATCAGCCTCGTTTAGGTTCAAGGCCATCGCTTTGGCTACATAGCCGGGTGCGCGTTTCTCGAGATCATCGGCGATCTGAGGATCACCGAGAAGCGAAAGCGCTGAGCCAGTGTTAGAAAGAGGGATGGGGATAATGCAGCAGCCTAGCTCCTTAGCAAGCTCTACTTCGGCCTTCGTTCCCATGCCACCGTCAAACGCTAACACCGAATGAGCCTTTCGAAGCAGTGAGCTGCGCCACTCCTTTAGGAGTGGTAGGAGGCGAGGATCACTAGAAAACTTTGGATTGGACGAGTAGGGGTTTGGAAAGAAACGCAGCCGCTCGTTGAGATCGACCTGTTGATCCACGCAAGCTGTTTGAAACGCAGAAAGCAAATCTCGGCTAATGCCTGCAGACTGACCATCAAGCAAGATTGTGCGAGATTGTCTCGGATCGGCTAGCAACTTGCCGACATCTGATGCGAGTGGATTGCTGCTAGTGTGCGATCCTGTCACGTAAACCGTCGGTCCGCGTGAACGCCGCGCTATCCTCTCAACAGCCTGCTCTATGGCAGCGTAGTCAGGCAGCAGCACGCACTTTATCCCAATGCGGGCCAAGTCCGCTTTCCAAAGCTCTTGCCGACCTGCCTTCTCTAGATCTGCTGCGTCATGTGCGGCTGTTAGCATGAAATGCATGTGACTGGAACGCTGTGAAAGCCGGCGCGCTTCGAGAAGAACCGTTCGGATGTTTGGATCGCCGTAACCATACCCAACAAACAAGAAACTCTTGCTCAGAAGATTGGATTGCAGGCGTGCCACTGTCGCAGGACGCCGATAGGCATAGTCCTCAAAGTCCTCTGAAGCGATGACAAATTCTGCGGGGTCCGAGACGCCAAAAGACCCGTGAGGTTTGATCACATCAGTCGTGCCGGGCTCAGCGAGCTCAACCATGTCGCTTTCCCGAACACGTACTCGATACCGAAGACTTGCCTGCGCGAGTGCTGTCTCGACGAGCTGGTCATAGTTAGTTGTCCAGATCGTGCCTACATTGCTGCGTGCAATCTGGTGATGATAGATGTTCGGTCTTGCAGCGCCGCCAAGCGACTGCCGAAGGTGCTGTATAATCGGGCCTCTGTTGCCGCTGGTCTTGTTGATGGAATATTGCGCAATCGCCGGTAGGTCATCATCAGCGGTGACTGTGACCCCAAGCTCTTTGCCAAGTGGTTTCAACAGGTCCACCCAACCCGATAGGTTGGAGGCGCGAGACGTTCCTGCTCCTACAAACCAAGCCGCATTTCCATGAAATGCCGCACGTGAGAAACTATCGACGACATTTTCTAGCTCAACGGACATTAAGCGGCGCTACCTCTGCTCCAGACTTACGTACGGTATCGATTAAGACCGGGGTGAACAACTGACTGCGGCGACAGGAAGCAAAGTAGGGCGGGGTCGCGCCGCCCCCCGACGTATATTGCAGAGAATGCAGCCGTAACGGCACTACTGCAGGGCAAGCGACCCTCTATGAGCAGCGTCATCGGCGGTTGCACTTAGAGCCAAAGGTGCCGCACTTCCTAGCGCACTCCGAAGCAAGGTCTCCACGGAGCAGGCGGACTTGGTGATAGCATCGTACAAGTGACCCGCCTGCAGGCCAGTTAAACGCCGTCTCAACGACTTACAAAATTCCTTGCGTAACGACCTTACAGGTACTTATATCTGGTACCTCAATGGTACCTTGCAACGTTAATAGTCGTTCAAAAACAGTAGCCTAGTGAGATGGTCGTCGTTTCCCTCTCCCGCTACCATCGCTCCCCCCGAACGGAGACGCGGTGGCTCAGGCCCTGGTCGACCATGTTGGACAGATATCCATCGATCAGGATCGACGGCTGCTCACCCGCCTTTGGCGGGTAGACCGTCACTGTGGTCACGACGTCGCGGACGATCTTCTTGGCCTCTTCAGAGACGAAACCGTTGTCGCCGATCGCCGCGGCGAGCGCTTCGAGATCTCTGATATAGCGGGTGACCAGCGCCGGCTTCAGCGTAACGACCTTGGGCGGCTGCGGCGTCACCGCGAGCTCGCCCTCGAGGCGCTGGCGCTCAGCGCGCAGCTCGGGCAGGCGCTGCTCGGCCTCGGCTTCGGAGATCATACCTTTGACGTAGGCGTTCAGCACCCGGCCATATTCGCGCTTGGCAGCGTCAAGCCGTTGCGCTGCCTTTTCGCGCGAGGCGCCCTGCCCCGAATAGAGCTTTTGATGCTCATCATTGTAGGCGGCGACATAGTGGTCGATCAGCGCCTTGTCGTTCAGCCTGGCGCGCAAACCGTCCAGCACCGTCGCCTCGATATGATCGACGGCATAGGGCCGCGTGTTGGTGCACGAGCGCGATTCCTTGGCGCGCGTGCAGACGATGCGGGTCAGCCGTCCCATCTTGTCCTTCACCGACATGCCCGAGCCGCAGGCGCCACAGCGAAGCAGACCTGAAAGCAGCCGCGTGTTCTTGCGCTGCGGCGTCTCGCAACGATTGCGCGGCTTGCGGTTGTTGACCGCGGCGAACAGCTCGGCCGGCACGATGCGCAGATGCTCGGCGGCATGCTCCTGCCACTCGGACTTCGGATTGACGCGCGACTGGCGCCGGCCGCTATCCGGATCCTTGACCATGTGGACACGGTTCCAGACGATGCGGCCGTCATAGATGGCATTCTGCAGAATGCCGTAGCCTCGCTTTGGGTTGCCGTTGATAGTCCCACCCGACCAGTAGCGACCGCGCGGCGGGGCAATGTTGTCATCGTTCAACCCGCCGGCGATGTCGCGCGGCGTTCGGCCGGCCGCATACTCCTCGAAGATGCGCAGCACGATCGCCGCTTCTTCCGGCAAGATCGACAGTTCGCCAAGCTTTCCCGGCACCGGCGCATAGCCATAGGCCTTGCCGCCGGCGCTGCGGCCGTCGCGCACCACGCCGGCCATGCCGCGCCGCACCTTCTGCGCAAGATCCTGTAGATATAGCGCGCCGACCAGGCCGCGGATGCCGATCTGCACGATGTCTGCCCGGCCGTCATGCACGGCGCGGATTTCGATGCCGAGATGGGTGAGCCGCTTGTAGATGCCGGCGAGGTCTTCCTGGTCGCGCGACAGGCGGTCAAGCGCCTCGACGATGGGGACGTCGAACAGGCCGTCGCGCGCGGCGTCCATCATCGACAGCACGCCGTCGCGGCCCATGATCGAGGCGCCGGAGCGGGCGCGGTCGTGAAAGACGGTGGCGACGGTCAGCTGCTGCTTGGCGGCATAGTCCGAGCAGAGCGCTACCTGGTCCTCAATCGACCTGTCGGTCTGCAGGTCGCTTGAATAGCGGGCATAGAGTGCCGCTCGTTTCATGGGTGTTCTCCTGGCGGCGCTCATAAGCGTCGCGCGCCGCCTGACGCGCAAGGGCCTCGACGAGGCGCGCCAGCGCCGCGGGCAGCGAGGAACCGCCGCCACAAGAGACGAGGAACCGCCGCCACAAGAGACGAGGCGGCCTTCGAGGTCGAGCGCGAGTTCACGTGCTTCATCGCCGAGACTGATAAGTACCGGTGCTGATGCCGCGACGGTTTTACAATCCCGCCGTAACCCGTTGATATCATACAAGCGACTTTCCGCCTGTTTTACAGGCAAGTCCTTGGAATCGGGTCGAAAGGGCTAGCTTCCCAAGCTGAACGCCTATCTGCCCTCAGTTTGAATTGGAAACTCGATTCTGCTATGAACCGGCAATGACCAAGACCTACTGGAAGACCATTGCAAAGCGCGCCTGGCGGGAAAGTCTCGCATCGGTCAGATGGAACAATTGGGAGCGCATTCTAGTTACTCTGGCTCCGCTTTTCGCTGTGTTTTTTGCCACTTGGTATTTCCTTGGCGATATGTCCGGAGCGCTAGTAAAGCTTGTGGCGGCCGTAGGTATGACAACGGTGCTGGCGGCGATTTTCTTTGTGTCGAAACTTCTTACTGTGCCCGCGAAACTGCAGGCCGAAGTTGAAGAGAGATTGAGCGCGACGACGAAGGCCGTTGATAAGGATGCTGCTCAAAAGGACCTAATCGCCAATCGCGTTGAAATCGTCCGGCAATTTGCCGGACTGTACGTCCTAAGCCACGACGGCATAACTTCTCGTATGATGGCAGGACTAGAGCTTCCTCCTGCCAAGTGGCTAAACACAGAATTGGCTAATGCAGGCCACAACTGGCGAGTTCGCAACATCTCCGGCTCCAATTTTGAGATGGTCGAAGATTGATTGCCGCTAACACTGGCCTCGGTCTTTGATAGACCATGGCCTGGGGGTTCTGGTTTCAACTTTTGTCCATTTTCGTGCGAATTCGGCCTGACGAACAATCGAAACTGTCGTTGATCAGAATGGCCTTTTCACTGGCCTGTCACGCCGGCATTCTAACCGCCCCGCTCTGACACAGCCTAGTGCGGGCTAAACGGACAACCTATCAATGAGGCGAACAATCACTTCGTCGTCTACTTTCTTCTTCCGGGCTCCTAACGGTAATGATTCAAAATGTGTCGCCGCCCGTCTGCGGCCCGCCGTTTCGCCCGAAATCAGGGAACGATATCGGCCCCCATGTATTAGAAATCAATGGACACTATGGAACCCCACGGCCACGGGATGGCGGCCGATATTTTGACGTCAGAAGTTGCCAACGCCAGGCAGCGCATTCACCGGACCGAGCTCGCGCTTCAACGCACTGAAGAAATGCTGGCCGAGAATCTCGCGATGTGCAGAAGAATACAGGCCGCGCAACGGCGCGTGGTAGAGGCGAGATCGCGGCTGACGAAGATCGATCCCTGCAGCGCTGACAGAGTTCGCACGGGTCACGCAGCGGTCCCTCCGGGCTGACTGCCACGACAGGACTGCCTGATCATCTCGACTTGGACCGCAGACCAGAACGCGCTTTCTAGTTGCCTGACTTTTCTGCCGAGCGATAGGCGTTGACGAGCCGCTCGACACGTTCCCGCGTCACGGTCTTCCACTGGTCGGAAGGTTTGTCTTTGCCTTTTGCGGGCAGGTCTGCCGACTGAACCAGGTCCGGAGATTGAGCAGGTCGACTGAGCAGCATCATCGGACGATCTCGTCCCGGCCTTCCGGCCAGCCCTTTGCGAGCGTAAGGTCGGACATCGGAACGAAAGTCGGCTCCGCGAATTCTACTGCGAGATAATTGGAATCGTCGCCCATGAGGCTCGCGACCCTCCACCTTGAAACTGCGAGATACGGCGACGTATTTCGCGCAGCAAGGCTCGCGCAGCTGAGGCGGGAAATGGTGAGGCATATCCAGCGCACAGACGCCTCGGCTCAAAAAGTCGAGCAAGCGCTGGCTAGGTTGGCCGAAGCAAACGCACCCATGGACCGGCTCGCGCGGCATCAGTAGGGCCACGCTCATGTCCGCCTCCGCATCGGCACGATGTTGAGACGGCCGCGCACATAACTGATTTGCTCGAGACCTGATCGACATGGTTGGCACCGATCGTGCATCGCTGCTGCAAGAAGCCAGGATTCTGAAGGCGCATGGAGGTCTTACTTCCTGACCGAGTCCTGCCAGCCGAATGGTATTGGAACATTCGGGGGGGAAGCAGCAAAACGGGCTCTCGCTACCATAAACGTAATTTAGACCCGCCCCTTGGCGGGTTTTTCATTTCCGTCGCCGAGTTGGGTGCGCGCGGTTTCGCGGCTGACGCCGCGTGCAATTGCCGCCGCAGCATCCTCCCGTTTGACCAACCGGATGGACGCGCCGAGATGATGTCCTTCATTCCACGCTTCGCTGGTCGGAGAAAACCCGAACGGGCACGAGGCGTGCTATTCGCTGTGGCGGTGAGCCTGACAACGTCGCTGTCGGCCACGGCGGAGCAGGTTTCCTCGGTGGATCTCGAACTGGTTCTTTGTGTCGATGTATCGTCTTCAACGAGCGAGACGGAACAACGGCTGCAGCGGGAGGGATATGTCAACGCACTGCTCGATGCCGAAGTGTTGCAGTCCATTAGAATCCGGCCGGCGTGGTAATGCCCATATCGGTCTCCTTCGACCAATATGAATCATAGGCCGTCCATCAAAGGAATCCTGAATCCCTTAATTCGCGACTGACTTTTAGCCCGGTGGCGGGGCAGCCACAGGGTGGACATTTCAGCCCACATCGAAAATGATCATGTTGCCATGCACAACACTGCAGTGCTCTGATCTCGACGAGAAGCCTGAGCGTAGAAGCGGATCAACCGACCTCCGGTCCAGCGAGCGAGGACGCAAATGGACACCCCAGAGAATGGGCAATTGCATCGCGACGCGGGCGGGCGACCCCGTCGATCGGCCGGCTGGCTTGCCCGCGCCGCCATGTCGACGGCATTCCTGCTCGGCATGGCTTTCAGCAGCACTGCGTTTGCGCAGGACCAGCAGCTTCCCGCGGTGACGGCGGCCAAGCCGGTGGTCCGTGAAATCGTCGAGGACGACGAGTTCGTCGGGCGCTTCGAAGCCGTCGACCAGGTCGCCATCCGTTCGCGCGTCAGCGGCTATCTGGACAAGGTCAGCTTCCAGGACGGCGCACTGGTCAACAAGGGCGACCTGCTCTTCACCATCGACCAGCGTCCGTACCAGGCGGCTTATGATGCCGCCAAATCGCAAGTGGACGTCGCCAAGAGTCTGCTCGAATTCTCCAAGATGCAGCTGGATCGCGCCGACGAACTCGCCAAGACCGGCAATATCTCAACCGCGACGGTCGACGACCGCCGGCGGGAATACCTTTCGGCGCAGGCGCAGATGCAGGGCGCGACGGCTGCGCTGACGACGGCCAGCCTGAACATGGAATTCACCGAGATCAAGGCGCCCTTGTCCGGCCGCATCGACCGCCGGCTGGTGTCGGTCGGCAACCTCGTGCAGCCGGATTCCACCTTGCTGACGACCATCGTTACGCGCGATCCGATCGACTTCTATTTCGACGTCGATGAGCGCCTGTATTTCAGCTACGCCCGCGACGCGAAGGAGCGTGGCGGCAGCATGCAGGAAGGCGCCGGCGGGCTCGAGGTGGTGGTTCGCGTCGCCGACCGCGCGGAGGCGGTATTCAAAGGCAAGCTCGATTTTGCCGAGAACCGGATCGACAACGCGACCGGCACCATGCGGGTGCGTGCAAGTTTTCCCAACGCCGACGGCATTCTCCAGCCAGGCATGTTTGGGCGCATCAACGTGCCGGGGTCGCTGCCGCATAGCGGCGTGCTGGTGCCCGACAAGGCGATCGGCGCCGATCAGGATCGCCGCATCGTGTTCCTGGTGGATGAGGCCGGGATGGTGTCGGCCAAGCCTGTGCGCACCGGCCCGCTTCTCGACGGCTACCGGGTGATCCGCGCGGGCCTGACCGGCGACGAGACGATCATCGTCAACGGGCTGATGCACGCCAGGCCCGGCACCAAGGTGAAGGTCGAGATGGTGACGTTGCCGCCCAAGGCCGAGACCGCCGAGTTGCAGCAATGAGGTTCGCACATTTCTTCGTCGACCGTCCGATCTTCGCATCGGTCGTTTCGATCGTCCTGCTGATCCTCGGCGGGATTGCTTATACCCAGCTCCCGGTCGCGCAATATCCCGAGATCGCGCCGCCGACCATCGTCGTTCGCGCGCAGTATCCGGGCGCCGACGCCGAGACGGTCGCAGCGACGGTGGCAACGCCGATCGAGCAGGAGATCAACGGCGTCGAGGGCATGCTCTACATGTCGTCCTATTCATCGGGCGACGGGGCGATGGCGCTGACCATCACCTTCAAGCTGGGCACCGATCTCGACCAGGCGCAGGTGCTGGTGCAGAACCGCGTGTCGGTCGCCGAGCCGCGCCTGCCCGAAGAAGTCCGCCGCCTCGGCATCACCACCACCAAGACCTCGCCCGACCTGATGATGGTCGTGCACATGCTGTCGCCCGACAATACCTACGACCAGCTCTACGTCTCGAACTACGCCCGCTCGCGGGTGCGCGACATACTGCTCAGACTCGACGGCGTCGGCGACCTCATCATCTTCGGCGAACGCGAATATTCGCTGCGCATCTGGCTCGATCCGGAAAAACTGTCCGCCCTGGGGATGACCTCGGGCGATGTGGTGCAGGCGCTGCGCGACCAGAACGTCCAGGTGTCGGGTGGCTCGATCGGCGCGCCGCCGACCAGCACCGGCACGGCGTTCCAGTACACGGTCACCACGCAAGGCCGCTTCAACGACGCACGCGACTTCCGATACGTGATCGTCAAATCGACCGACGACGGCCGTCTGATCTCGCTGCAGGACGTGGCGCGCATCGAGCTCGGCGCCAAGGATTACGTCACCAACTCCTATCTCAACGGCAAACCGGCCGTGGCGCTCGCCATCTTCCAGCGGCCGAGCACCAATGCGCTCGCCGCAGCCGCGGAGATCCAGGACAAGATGAAGGAGCTTTCCCGCGACTTCCCGAAGGGGTTGAGCTACGACATCGTCTACAATCCGACCGAGTTCGTCGCCGAGTCGATCCAGGAGGTATACAAGACAATCCTCGAGGCGATGCTGCTGGTCATCATCGTCATCATCGTCTTCCTGCAATCGTGGCGCATGGCGATCGTGCCGATCGTGGCGATCCCCGTGTCGCTGATCGGCACGCTGGCGGTGCTTTACGCCGCCGGCTTCTCGCTCAACATGCTGACGCTGTTCGGCCTCGTTCTGGCGATCGGCATCGTCGTCGACGATGCGATCGTCGTGGTCGAGAACGTCGAGCGCAATATCGCCAGAGGGCTGGCGCCCAATCCGGCGTCGCACCTGACCATGGACGAAGTCGGAACGGCGGTCATCGCGATCTCGCTGGTGCTGATAGCCGTGTTCGTACCGACAGCCTTCATCCCCGGCATTTCTGGGCAGTTCTACCTGCAGTTTGCGATCACCATCGCGGTGTCGACGGCGATCTCGGCATTCAATTCGCTGACGCTTTCGCCGGCGCTGGCGGCACTGCTGTTCAAGCCGCATCACGCTGCGGCGGCGCCGCCGCGCTTTTTCCTGGCGCGGTTCGGACGGGCGCTCGCCGACGGCTTCAATCGCGGCTTCGACAGGGTCGCCCACTGGTATTCGAGCATCATCCGCGTGCTAGTCGGGTCGTGGATAACGATCGCCGCCATGCTGACCGTTTTCGCGGCCCTCATCTACGCCACGGTCTACATGGTGCAGGCGGTGCCGCGCGGTTTCATTCCGTCGCTCGACCAGGGCTATGCGATCGTCGTCGTCCAGTTGCCGGACGGCGCCTCGCTGTCGAGGACCGATGCGGTCATCCAGCAGGCGTCGCAGATCATCCAGAAAACGCCAGGCGTCGACTACGCAGTCGCCTTCGCCGGCTTCTCCGGCGCGACCTTCACCAACGCCAGCAACGCGGGCGTGATCTTCGCCAGGTTCAAGCCGTTTGACGAGCGACTGAAAGCCGGCCAGTCGGCGACCCAGGTCATCGGCAATCTGTTCGGCAGCCTGCAAAGCATCAAGGAAGCCTTCATTATCGCACTGCCGCCGCCGCCGATCCGCGGCGTCGGCAATGCCGGCGGCTTCAAGCTGCAGATCCAGGAGCGCAACAGCGCCGACATGCGGCAGATCCTGGCGCTTGCCAACGAAATCGCCGGCATGGCCAACAAGACGCCGGGGCTGACGGGCGTGTTCACCACGTTCTCCGCGTCGAGCCCGCAATTCTTCCTGGCGATCGATCGCGACAAGGCGCGCATCCTGAACGTGCCGATCCCCAACATCTTCGAGACGCTGTCGATCAATTTGGGCACCGCCTACGTCAACGACTTCAACGCTTTCGGGCGCGTCTACCAGGTGCGGGCGCAGGCCGACCAGGCGTTCCGCCTCGATCGCGCCGACATCTTGAAACTGAAGGTGCGCTCGGCGACCGGCGCGCTGGTTCCGCTCGGCACGTTGATCGAGATCCGCGACGTCACCGGCCCGGCGCTGGTCCAGCGCTACAACATGTACGTCTCGGTGCCGCTGCAGGGCAACGCCGCGCCCGGCGTTTCCACGGGCGACGCGCTGGCATTGATGGAAGGGATCACGGCAAAGACGCTGCCGGCCGGTACCTCCTATGAATGGACCGAGCTCGCCTATCAGGAGCGCAACACCGGCAATGCCGCTGTCTATATCTTCGGACTGTCGGTGCTGTTCGTGTTCCTGGCGCTGGCGGCGCAATATGAAAGCTGGGTGCTGCCGTTCGCCATTGTGCTGGTGGTGCCGCTCGGCGTGCTCGCGGCGTTGCTCGGCGTGTCTTTCCGAGGGCTGGACAACAACATCCTCGTGCAGATCGGCCTCATCGTGCTGATAGGGCTTGCCGCCAAGAACGCGATCCTGATCGTCGAATTCGCGCGCCAGGCGCAGGAACGCGGCCTGTCGGCCGCCGAGGCTGCCGTCGAAGCCTGCCGGCTCAGGCTGCGGCCGATCCTGATGACCGCTTTCTCGTTCATCCTCGGCGTCGTGCCGCTGATGATCGCAACGGGCCCGGGCGCAGAAATGCGCCAGTCGCTGGGCACCGCGGTGTTCTCCGGCATGCTCGGCGTCACCTTCGTCGGCCTGTTCCTGACGCCGGTGTTCTACGTCACGCTCAGGTCGCTGTTTTCACGGCGCAAGCCCCGTGCCGAGGCCGAGCCTTCGGGGCCGGCAGAGGCGCCATCGGAGACGGCCGCCGAGTAGGGTTACGAATTCGCCGCGTCGGGCGCGGCTTATCACTCCAGAAAATCGGCGGCGCGGTAACGGCCACGATCTGCGCGACAACCGCGACCTCCGGAGTCCTCGCTTGCGATGTCTGCTTTCAGGACGCGGCGAAGCTGATCTCTATGACCGAAATCAGGCGCGAAGCTGCCTTTCAACACCGGACCAAAGCGCTGGATTTTGATTCGTTTAAGATATCTGGCACGACCGAAGAGATTAGACTGCTGACCCCCGAATTTGATTCCCAGCAGACGGCTCTACTCAACCGCAGCAACGAAGCCTGAACTGGTAAATTATAGGGTCTGGGGAAAGGCGGTAGCGCTCTCCCGCTACCATCGCTCCCCCCGAACGGAGACGAGGTGGCCAAGGCCTTGGTCGACCATGTTTGACAGGTATCCATCAATCAGGATCGACGGCTGCTCGCCTGCCTTCGGCGGGTAGACTGTCACGGTCGACACGACGTCGCGGACGATCTTCTTGGCTTCTTCCGAGACGAAGCCATTCTCTCCGATCGCGGCGGCGAGCGCTTCCAGATCGCGGATGTAGCGGGCGACAAGCGCCGGCTTCAGCGTCACGACCTTCGGCGGCTGCGGCAGCACGGCGAGCTCGGCCTCGAGGTGCTGGCGCTCCTCGCGTAGCACTGGCAAGCGCTGCTCGGCTTCGGCTTCCGAAATCATGCCTTTGACATAGGCGTTCAGCACGCGGTCGTATTCGCGCCTGGCGGCGTCGAGCCGCTGGGCGGCCTTTTCGCGAGGCGCCCTGCCCCGAATAGAGCTTTTGATGCTCGTCATTGTAGGCAGCGACATAGTGGTCGATCAGCGCCTTGTCGTTCAACCTGGCGCGCAACCCGTCGATGACCGTCGCTTCGATATGATCGAGCGCATAGGGCCTGACATTGGTGCATGAGCGCGATTCCTTGGCGCGCGTGCACATGATGCGCGTCAGGCGACCCATCCTGTCCTTGACCGACATGCCCGACCCGCAGGCGCCGCAGCGCAGCGGGGTGTGCCAGCGCAAGTGCCTCACGTCGGCGATTTCCTGCCTCGATTCTCCTCTGAGGAAATGCTAAATTAGTCATTGCTTGGGCAAAGAGAGGGAGTCTTTATGCGTGCATTTGCAATTTTTCTGTTAGGCGGCGCTTTGACTAGTTTTGTGTGTGCGTCCGCATGGGCCGGCAAGCTGCCGAAGGACGCGGTCGAATTAACCGCAGCCGAGGTCAAGGCGATATATTCAGGCAAGACCGGTATTTATGACGTCTCTAGCATTTACTATGCATCTGACGGCACAACCAAAGGAATCTTTGGCAAACCTAAGGTAACGGCAACTTTTAAGGGCACTTGGAGCGTAAGTGGTAATGAGATGTGCGCCAAGAATAAGCCAAAGGGGGATCCAAAAATCTACAGGGACTGCAACAAATTTTGGCGTTCTGGAAAAAGGATATATGACCTTTGGTCTGTCCACTATGATGGATCAAAGCCGGATCTAAAGAGCGGGTATGTTACCACTACCGTTAAGAAGCTTAAGGACGGAGATTTAGTGGCGAAAAAATACGCTGCTGCAGGCGGGGAGTGACAAAAGCGACAGGAACACGCAAGGAAAAAGCCCGCCGCCGTGAGGCGGCGGCTTAGCAGTTCCGTCTGGGTGCCGGTTCAGTGGCGCCCAGCGGGCCCTTCAAGGAACTCCATGAAGTTTTCCACCGCTCTGTCCGCTGGCGTTGACCGGGAGTTGCAAGCACTGAGAATGGCGGCGGCGATTTTCAGCATATCGGTGCGACTTCCAACAATCTTTGATACCACGGCATTTTCTGTGCCGCCGTCATAAGTCGAGCGCTGCAGGACATGCAGCGTCAGCCTGAGATTGTCGCCCATAAATTGGAGTGGGCCGGCACCAGTGACGAACGTGTCAGAGACGCAGAACGGTTCGACGGTCGGGACGGCGCTCATGATGCCGCCTTTCTGGCCTTGGCGTCGGCCATCGCGTTGTCGATACACGCTCCAGCCGCTTCGTTCAGACGTTCGGCGAGGTCGCGGGCGATCATGGCCAGCGCGCTTATTTGGTCCGCCAAAGCGACCCTCTTCCCGTCGCGCTCGAACTCCTGTTCCATGGTCTGGCCATAGAGCACTTCGAGCAAGTGGTGCAGGTTCCCAGTATCGAATTGCAGGTCGTCGAGGTCATCTGAAGGCGCGGTCATGAGGCGGCGCCCCCGAGGGTTTCGTAGTAGGCGTTCTTAACCTTCCGCGTCATCTGCTCTGCAATGGTGGCAATGAAGAAAAGGCGCTCCCCCTCGCTTGGGTCAGAACGAAATTCCCGTCAGGTACTGTGGAAAAGACCTCCAGCATGGTCAGCAAGACGTCGGCCACGTTGTCCGCGTCACAGATCAGCGGCTCCAGATCGGCGAAGGTCATCTTCTCCTTGGCGGCGCTCATTTTGGGCAGAATCTGAACTTGGAGTTGGCCAGCAGTTCTGTAGCCGAAAGTGGAGTTGCGGCTCCGTGGCTCGGAAGGTCAGAGCCAGACCTTCAAGCGCCCCGCGAGCATCGGCATGAACTATGCCCCGAACCGGACTTATCCCAAAAGTCCGAAATGCCTGCTCTCGAGCCAAATCTGGCGATCCGCTTCCTGGCACAAGTGTGCGGCTGTCGATCCGTTGCGTCATTCGATCCTGTACGCAACGCCGGATCAAAGCGCTCTCCTCTGCAGTTGTTGTTTGGGATCCCGGGCTCGTGCCTTGTTGCCGAAACGGATTCCGGCGTAGGGCGAGGCCCCCGCAAAGCCGACATTGACGTCGCGGCAGACGTTCGTCGTCTGCGGGTCAGACTTTTCGTTTCGGGAACTGCGCGATTGCGCCAACTTCGGACGTTCAGCTTCCCTACTGCTACGGCAGGTGTAATCCTGGTTAGAAGCCTCAGCGCACCGTTCACGTCGAGAGGTGAGCGCATCAGGATAGCGACTGGACCCTTGGCTAGGAACTCTCCGTCGTTCACATGTCGAGACCAGAGAAAGACGATGAACTCCGCAGACTAAATCGCAGACTAATTTCTCTCTCTAGTCTGCGATGTCCTTCTAAGTCATTGAAATGTTGGCGTGCCCGGAGAGATTCGAACTCCTGACCCCAGATTCGTAGTTTGCAGCTACGCCGCGTGCCTCCGATAGCAGAAGAACGCCTCTTCGATGGTGGGTGTCGTGATGTAGCGGTCTCCCGCTACCAAAATTCAGCCTGCCATATGCATCGAGATCGTAGCCGAATGCAGCCATATCGGGCGTGGCGCTGTAGCCGAAGGCTGGCGAGGTCGGAATCAGAAAGACACCTGCGCACAACGGCCATTCGCCCGGCGGACCCGCCAGATGACGTTACCGACGTCGTCGGCGACGAGCAGTGCGCCAGTCTGATCGATAGCAACGCCGACCGGACGGCCCATCGCCTCGCCATTACGCCCGATGAAGCCAGTGAGCACATCTTTCGGAGGACCGCTCGGTTTGCCACCATGGAACGGCACGAAGATCACCTTGTAGCCGCTGTGCACGCTTCTATTCCACGAGCCGTGCTGGCCGACGAAGGCGCCGTTGCCGTAGGTCGGACCGAGCCGGGCGCCTTTGGAGAAGGTCAGTCCCAGCGAGGCGGTATGGGAACCCAGGGCGTAATCGGGCTTGATCGCTGTCGCCACGAGATCGGGGCGCTTCGGCTTGGCGCGTTCGTCGACGTTCTGTCCGTAGTAGCTGTAGGGCCAGCCGTAGAAAGCGCCGTCACGAACCGAGGTCATGTAATCCGGCACGAGGTCGTCGCCGATCTCGTCACGCTCGTTCACGGCGACCCAAAGCTCGCCAGTTCCAGGATTCCAGGAGAGCCCGTTCGGGTTGCGCAGGCCCGAGGCGAAGACCCGCGTGCGGCGGGTCGACCGATCCACTTCAAGGACAGCGGCGCGGTTCTTCTCCGCGGCTATGCCGTTTTCTCCAACGTTGCTGTTGGAACCAACGGTGACATAGAGCTTGCGTCCATCCGGACTTGCGATCACGTCCTTGGTCCAATGATGGTTGAGGTCCCCGGCCGGCAAGTCGATGATCTTTTCCGGCGACGTGCTGACTCGCGTCTGGCCATTGGAGTAGGGGAAAGCGACGAGCGCGTCGGTATTCGCGACAAAGAGCTTGCCTTTGGACAGCGTCATGCCGAAGGGCGAATTGAGGCCTTCCGCGAACGTCGTGCGCACATCCGCAATGCCGTCGCCATCGGTGTCGCGCAGCAGCGTGATGCGGTTGGCGCTTTTGGTCGCGGCGCCAGCCCGCTTCATAGCCAGGTCCATGAAGACCTTTCTAAGACTAAAGCCTTCGTCATGCTTGGCAGGGGCATTGGTTTCAGCAACCAGAACGTCGCCGTTCGGAAGCACATGCAGCCAGCGCGGATGGTCGAGGCCGGTGGCGAAGGCGTTCACTGTCAGCCCCTTCGCCGGGGTCGGCATACCTCCTTTCTGCCAGCCTGTCGCCTCGGCGATGTTAACAGTCGGGATCAGCGTCGGTCTTGGTTTCGGTAAAGTGGGGTTGGGGCCATAGCCGGTTATTGCCCCGGTTTTTTGCGCCGGAATGCCAGCGCAGCTTGCCATGACGGCGCCCAACACCGCTACGAGTACGCTTCCTTGGAAGCCGGCATGCATCGGACGTCCTCCGCATGGATTTGTGTCGCGCTCTTTGTGCAAACGCAAGTCAGTGGCTTATTCTTCCAATTGCTCCGAAAAAACAGCGGCGCTCGTGATCCGAGGGCCAGGAATTCGCGACAGATCTGCTCTCGGCAGAAATATGGCGCGAGAAGATTGTGGCAACCGCGCGAATATCTGTCGCGCGATATGAATCTCAGATTCGTGTCGCGCGAAATCGATACGGCTTGCGCTTTTCGGTATCGAGTTGCTCACGGGCCAACATGCGTTCGAATGGAACGAGACCGTGAACGGCGAGACCCACAATGACCCACCGATTGCACTAGCTGGTGAAACAGCTGTTGTTGCTGCTTAGCAAGACGCTGCAAATCTGCTAAAGTCTGCGGTGGGAGGAGACGGACATCCAATCGCTGCCGATAGCACAGCCAAGTGTAGCGAAGGCGACACCCGACGCTTCACTTCCGCTCGCCTATTCCCTCGCGACGCTCTGCTGGCTCCTGTCGGCCGGCGTCTATATCGCCGCCAAGTGGGTTGCCCCCGAGATGCCGCCTTGGGCGCTCTGCTTCTGGCGGCTGGCGCTCGCCTGCGCGATCCTGCTGCCTATCGTCCATCGTCATCACGGGGCGATGCTCGTGCTGATCCAATCCCGGGTGATCGAGGTGCTGGTCATCGGCGCCATCGGGCTGACCTTGTGTCAGGGCATGATCTACACGGGCCTCAACTACACCAACGCGACCACCGCCGGCATCATCATGGCGCTGTCGCCGATCATGACCATGGTGCTTGCCCGCCTCGTGCTCGGCGAGCCCCTCGGTGTCTGGAAAGCGCTTGGAGCGCTGGTCGCTCTGGCCGGGATGGTGGTGATCGTGGCGCGCGGCGACCTTGCCGCGCTGATGCAGCTACGGTTCAATCCCGGCGAGTTGTGGATCGTCGGCAGCGCGCTTTGCTGGGGCCTCTACACCGTGCTGCTGCGTCGCGCGAAATTCGGCATCGAGCTTCTGCCGATGGTGGTCCTGCTGCTGGGAGCCGGCGCGCTGGCCGCACTGCCTCTCTATCTTTGGGAACTGTTTTCCGGGGATCGTTCGGCGCTGCATGCGAACGGCCTTCTGGCCCTCGCCTATGTTGCTGGCCCGGGCGGCGCTCTGATGTACTATCTCTACAACCGCAGCGTCGAGACGCTTGGCGCCGGGCGCGCCAGCATGCTGCTCTATCTGCAGACCGCCTTCGTCGCCGTGCTCGCTTATCTGTTCCTTGGCGAAAGCCTGCACGACTACGATCTCGCCGGCGCCGCCTTCATCGTCGCCGGCCTGCTGCTCGCCACCGCGATCAAGCCGAGGCAGCGCACGGTGCGTGTCGCATAGCGAACCTCAGCACCGTCGCTTCGGCCAGCAATTCGTAGAATCAAAGCACCACCCGAAGCGAAGCCGGATCATTGAAGCCGGCTCTGTACCGCGCCTTGGCCCACGCCGCCCGTTGATTAATGCCGTTCAGCCATCAAGCCAAAGGGAGACGGCGCTCGTTCCCGCCCATCCTCGAGCTCGAGCATCGAATCGAAATAAGTTTTCCAGCGCGTATCGTGAGTCACAACGCAGATCGCGACATTGCGGCTGTCCGCCAGATGCCTGAAAACCTTCATCACCATCTCCGCCCGTGTACCATCCAGTGCGGCGGTAGGTTCGTCGGCCAGAATAACGGTGGGATCGTTTGCCAAGGCCCTGGCGATTGAAACGCGCTGCTGCTCGCCGCCGGAAAGTTGGGAAGGATAATTGGAGCCGCGATGTTCAATGCCCAATGCGGCGAGAAGCCGGCTGGCTCGCGCCTGCGCCTGCTGGCGACCGACATCGTTGACCTGCATGGCGATGGCAATGTTTTCGGCGGCCGTGAGAAAGGGGATCAAGTTCGCTTTCTGGAACACAAACCCAAGATGGCTCCGCCTGAAGGCTCGTAGCTCGTTGAGCTTCGCACCGGGACGCGAAATCACCTTGCCGTCGAACAGGACCTCTCCCGTGGTCGGTGTCTCCAGCAGACCGGCGATCATCAGCAGCGTCGTCTTGCCGGAGCCGCTGGGCCCGACGATGCCGGTAACGCTGCCGGGGCTCAAGGTCAGCGAACCTGCCGCCAGCGCGGTGACCGGCGAGCCCCCGCTCTGGTAGACCTTGCTGGCGTTCCGAACCTCCAGCGTGGCGAGGCGGCGCTTCGACATCAGGCCAACACTTCCTGGGCACGGACCGCGAGCGCGCGACGAATCGCAAACCAGCTGGCCGCAAGGCTGAGTGCCATCAGCACGAACGACAACACGCTAAGATCGGATTCGGTGATCAGCACAGTTCTTGGAAACCTCGGATAGATCGTAAACGAGATGGCTATGGCCAGAACGAGGCTGCAAAAGCCGATCAACCCCGCCTGCTGCGCAATCATGCCGATGATCACCCGGTCACGCGCGCCGATCAGCTTCAGAAGTGCTATCTGCGCGACCTTCTCGATCGTCATCGTATAGATGGTCAGTGCTATGACGGCGCAGCAGATCAGCAGCGTCATCGTCGTGAAAGCCAGGATCTGGACGCGGAGCTTGCCGAGGCGGCCGTCCAGTAGAAGCGTTTCCTGGTCCTGCTGCGTGAGGACCTCGACGTCGCCCCAGCGTTTGATCGAGTCACGCACGACCTCCTTGTCCGCGCCCGGGAGAGTTTCGACGATGACGGCAGCGACACTTCCGGTCTCGTCGCCGAGACCCATGCGCGTCTTGCCCTTGGCCGCACGGTTGAGGAGGATCGCCTCGCTGGGCAGCAGTTGGTTGATGACCTGCGCGTCCGGGATGGTGACGAACAACAATCCGTCGCCACCCATGTCGACCTGCCCGGTCGACACGCCGACAATCGTATAGCTATCTCGTCCAAGCCGGATCTCGTCACCCACAACCAGGCCGAGAGTCTTGTCGGCGATGGCCTCATAGCGATTTGATTGGAAGTACCGGCCGGCGATCAACGGTATCCAGCTGCCACTGTCGCTTGGATAGTCCACACCAGTGACCGACATGCGCAGCGGAAGCCCGTCAATTTCGAACTGCTGGTTGTATTGGATGAACCGCCGCGTTGCCGCCACACCGGCCACACCGGCCACGCGGCGATCGAGATTGGCCGGAACGGCGGAAGATTCGGCGAACGGTCCGGACTTTCCCCCTTCGACGACCCAGAGGTCGGCACCAATGCCGTCGATCACGATCAAGGCTTCGTAGACGATGCCGCGATACATGCCCAGCATGCCGATCGTCGCCGCCATCAGCAGGCCGACGCCGAAAACGGTCAGGATGAACCTCAGCAGGTTATGCCTGATATCTTTGACCGCGAGATTCACCTGCCCAATGCCTGGAGGTTAACCGCCTGGTACTGGAAGCGGCCTGTCGGACTGAGCACGACATCACCTACCTTTAGGCCGCGCGTGATCTCGATATCGGTGCCGCTGGAGTAGCCCAGTGAAACAGGAGCCCAATAGGCCCGCCCGTCATGTGCAATCCATAGACCCACCCGTCCCTGGTTTCTCGCCAGGAACCGCTGTGGCACCGCAATGCCTGGTGACGGCGATTCCGCTTGGATGGTGACGCTTGCACGCTGACCCACAGCCCAGTTCGCCGGCACCTCACGCAATTTAAGATCGACCGTAAACTCGCGGGTCTCTTGATCGACCTGCCGGCCGATCCGCGCAATGGAAGCAGCGTAGGGTCGTTGCGGATCCGATGAGAAGGTGACTTTGGCTACTTGCCCCGGCCGAAGCGACCCCATTGCGGATTCGTCGAAGCGTGCCATGACCAGCAATGACGTCGGGTCGACAATCTGCATCAGTTCGACGCCCGGAGAAAGCAGGTCCCCCACCGTGCGGCTGCGGGAAACCACCACCCCGTTGACAGGCGAGCGTATGGAGGTTTCGCCGAAACGGCTTCGTATCTGCTCGACCTCGGCGGAGGCGGCCGCGACCTGGGCCTTTGCGCGCTCGATGCTAGCGGTCGCTCGCGCCAATGCGGCCTCGGCTTGCTTCTGGGTACCTTCGAAGAGGTCGAACTCGGCCTGAGAAATCGATTTGCTGGCGAGCAGGCTCTTCCTGCGATCCAGATCTGCCTTTGCAGTACGGGCGGCGATAGCCAGCCGGTCACGCTCCAATTCGGCCTCGCGCACGCTCTCCGCCGCAGCCCGGTCGTTGGCGACCGCGGCGGCAAGCTGATACTCGATTTCAGTCGCGTTTAGCGTGGCGAGGATATCGCCGGTCTTCACCTCGTCATTCCGGTCGACGCGAACGTCGGCCAGGAATGCCTGGATCCGTGCCGTCACGATGACCTGGTTGGTTGCACCAAGGAGGCCGGGTCCGGCGATTTCACGCGCGATCAGCCTTCGCTGGGCGACATAGGACTCCACCTGAGCAGGCCAGATATACCAACCAGAAAAGAGCCCGACTGCCGCCAGAACGGCAAACAAAATTAAGATGAAGCGAATCACGTATCTTTACCTGCACCGGCTTCCACCGGCCCCGCTGATCCTGGATCGACGCATCGCTATATCGCCGCCTGCTCGGCGGCGTCGACCGCCGGTTGCCCAGCCAACAGCCGTTCGATGACTTCCCTTAGGATATCTTCTGCTTCCGCATGGTCATAGCCTAATTGGTCGAATATCAAGGTCAGACCGAGACCGTTCGCGGTCGGAAAGGTACGCAGATCCATCTCGCTGGTACGTGGTTTTTCTCGTCGCATGTCAGGCAGGGGCGTCACTTTGAACATGCCGAGATCAAGCTCGCCACTGGCATGGGCCCTTTGAAGCGGGGCCGACTGCGTGGCGCGTGTCCATCTGTCGACTGTTTGGGTGCCGGCGACGAAGAGGGAGGTATAGGACCCCATGGCTACGACATCGTCATGCACGTCTCCGAAGTAGTTCGAATCCATGAAGGGCGCGAAATGGATAGCCTCTTCGATCCCTTCTCCGAGCGAACCGGCTAACGCTTCGATCGTCTCGAACCGCGACAGCCGCACGCGCACGGGCACGTCCGAGGCGACGAAATTGACATAGTTCTCCAGCCGCCGGTCGTGGCGCAAGGCTGCTGGAACCTGCATCACCATGTCGTCCACGCCGCCGCGCGCCCCGATGGTCTGCGCAAAGGCCGCGATGATCATGGCCGTTTCCGTCGTGCCGGCTGCCCTGGCACGCTTGCGCAGCGCATCCTGCTGGTCGCTGGCTATCGAGAGCGTCACGTCCTCGCTGAGGCTGCAATCGATCAGATTGACATTCGTCCGCCAGCCTTTCGCCTTGCGCCCGAGATTGGGAACCTGCGGCAAGGGCTCGACGAATACCTTGCGCAGGAATGCGTCGCGCCGCTCGAACGAACCGGGTTTTCCGACATGGTCGAAATCCCGGATGAACCGGTCGATACTCATTTCCACTGGATCAAGAGGCAGCCCGAGATAAGCCTTGACTGTCTCCTCGACGATGAGGCCGAGGGAATAGCCGTCAACGACGAGATGATGTGCCTTGGCGACGATAAGGTCGCTCTCGGAGCCGAACCGGATGATCGTGACACGGAACATCGGCGCCTCGATATCTATGCCTTCCTGCGCGAGTTCGGTTGCGCGCTCCATCGCTTCGGCCTCGTCGGCGACTTGCTCGACCCTGAAGAAATCGGTCGGCGTCCTTTCCAGATACGCGCCGTATCTAGCCCCCTTGCGGAAGAACCGGGTACGCATCACCTCGTGGCGCGCCATGACCGTTTCGATCGCTCGTCTGAGACGATCGGCGTCCATCTGCGGCCGGATCTTGAACTCCTTGCTTACAATGAATGCGGCACGCGCATGCGAAGTCGCGTCTGGATGTTCCTGGAAACGCAGTAACCCCAGTTGTGTGCTGGTCACAGCAATCTCTCTTTCGACGTTGGGCACGCCGTCGAGCGGCGAGCGCTCGACGTCCTGGCTTCCACTCGGCTGACCAGACCACTCGCGCAGCCTCCAGCCCGTTGCGGTGGGCAGCAGGCGGCCTGACGTTTCGAACTCGGAGGAAAGCTCGTCCAGAAACTGATCGAGTAGCAACCGCGCTGTTGCTTCTTCGACGACGTCGAGATCCACGCTCAGCCGGCAGACAACACCGGCGTCGCTTGCCGCTGCGGACAATTGAATCTCGTGCGCGGATGCGGGGATCGCATCGAGAGGATGGTCCAAGGCGGCGAGCGCCGTAACTTGGCTGCCGTCGAGAAAAGCGAAGCCGAATTGGCGCAGCGAAACATGGCGGATGCGCAGATCCTCTTCGAGCGCCAGTTCCAGGGACGACGTATCCATTGACCGATGCGCGTGGCCGTTTGCGTCGGCACGCTCGACCTTCCTCAGCAGATCGTAACCGAGTTCATTCATGGCTCGCAGGACAATCGGATAGGACCCATCCAAGGGGCCCATCAATCCGCTTGGTGCTCCCTCCCCGCGCTCGCTATACCAGCGGTCGACGACGATTGATTGGAGCGAGAGGCGGTTTGCCAAGGCCTTGGCATAGGCGGTCAGAAAGCGCGCGGCCGGCAACTCCGATCTCGACGCGAATGCTGCTGCGGGAAGCGTAATTTCCAGCAACCCGACACGGCCCCTGTTCGTTCCCATACCGGCGGGAGACGAGGCACGACTGCGGCCGGGGATCGGTGTGATCGCAGGCGCGTGGTGAAGGATCTCCTTCCAGTAGGCGAAATCGCGACGATACTCGCTCGATCCGGGCACTGGATGAACTGCGCGCGCATAGTCGGCAAAACTAGGCGCTGCTTCGACCGCTTCCGCTTCGTCTTGCACAAGCTGCGCGAGCAAAAGGTGAACCGACAACATGTCGGCAGCCGCGCGATGAGCCCGGATTTGCAGGTCGTGACCGCCATCCTGCCGCTGCCACGCGCCGATCCGCCATAGCGGACCAGGCAGTGCCACATCGCCCAAACGACCGCCCGGCGAAAGCACTTCAACAATAGGTTGAGCCTCGAAGCCGATCTCTACGGCGCCGGACGCCGATATCGCACCCGTCATCCGGAGCGCATCGTGTCTCTCGACCAGTCGCGCCAATCTTGTCGCAAGCGCAGCCAGCGACACGCCGGGCTCAATACTCGTCTCGACCAGGATCTGATTGTCGGCCTTTGCGACGGCCGACGACATCGGCCGTCCATCCAGCATCATCGCATCGACCTGGCGGCCCAGAGGCCGGAAGGCTTCCTGCGCTGTAACGCCATCGGAACTCGATTGTGCGGCCAGGACCTGCAAGGCGGACGCCTTCAGCTTCGCCTCGAAAGCGGAAGCGACGAGGCGCGATAGTCCCGCGATCGTCGGCGCTTGCAGGAACTTGGCGACAGGGATGTCGACTTCGACCTGAGCCTCGACGCGGTTTTTCAGCTCGAATGATGAGAGGGAGTCGAGACCTAGCTCACTGAGCTTGCGGTCATCCGCCAAGGCGCTTGCCTCGACCTTGAGGACTTTCGCCACTTCGCGCCGGATCATGTCGGCGAGCAGGTCGTCCCACGCCTCGCGTGGCGCGGCTGCAAGCTCGGCCTGAATGCGAGAGCGCCCTCCGGTTCTGTCTCCAAGCAGCGGCGAAATCCTCGGATTCGTCGCTGCGCCGGGGTTCGTGCGCGCGATCGCAGCCCAGTCGATATTGGCAAAGCCGAGATTCTCCGATCTGGCGCGCACGAGATAGGACAGGGCCGCCGCCGCTTCAGAATCCTGAACCGGCTTGATGCCGACACTATCGAGATAGTTGGTCATTGCTTCCGACCTGGCAACGAATCCACTGCCGGCGATCATGCCCCAAGCGGTCGACGAGCCGGCCAGGTTGCGACCCCTGCGGTACGTAGCGATTGCGTTCAAAACAGAGTTGGCCGCTGTGTAGTTGGCCTGCCCAGACGAACCGATAACCTGCGCGATCGAAGAGAAATTCACGAAGAAATCCAGTGGGATATCGTGTTCGACGACGGCGACATGCAAGTTCCACCCGCCGGCTATCTTCGGCCTCAGCACGCGGTCGATCTTGCCTGCATCGAGCTGCGAGACGAAAGCGTCCTCGATCACCGCGGCGCCATGCACGATGCCGCGCAGAGGAGCGTCACCCCCAGCATATTCGCCGATCAGCCTGGCAACGGCGGTAGCATCGGTCACGTCCAGCGCCGCGCGAACGATGCGCGTGCCGCGTTGCTCCATGATCTCGATAGCCACAGCCGCTTCGGCATCTGGAACACCGCTTCGATTGGCAAGGATGATAGTCCCCGCGCCTTTCTGACTGAGCCAATCGGCGATCGCAACGCCAAAGCCTTTGAGCCCACCCGTGACGAGGTAGGAGGCCCGAGCGGAGACGGCGAACTGTGCGCCGAGGTCAAGTTCGATGTCCACGGAAGGTTCGTCGAAAGTGACGATCACCTTGCCGATGTGCAGCGCTCGCGAAAGCATGCGCATGGCTTCCGCCGTGCGCGATGCCGGGAAGCGAGTCGCCTCCAGCGGCTTGTAGACGCCGGCGGCAACCTTTGCCTCGACCTCCGCCAGCAATTGCCTGAAGAGGCTCTCCCTCTCCACGGGGAGCGTCGAGAGGTCGATGACCGAATAGGCGTTGTTGCGATAAAGCGAGCGAAGCCCGATCGGCTTGTCGTCGGCGAGATCGCGCTTGCCGATTTCGACCATCCGGCCGAAGGGCGCCAGGCACTCCAGGCTCTTGTCGATGCCGTTGCCAGACAGCGCGTTCAGCACCACGTCCACGCCGCGGCCACGCGTCAGGGACCGCACCTCGTCGGCGAAATCGAGAGCGCGCGAATTCATGACCTCGTCCACGCCCCATTTCTTCAGGAAGGCGCGTTTTGTGTCGCTACCTGCAGTGCCGAAGACTCGAGCCCCCACATCATGCGCGACCTGGATGGCGGCGAGGCCGACACCACCCGAAGCCAGATGGATCAGCGCGATTTCGTCCTGTGCCAATCGGCCGATATGTTTGAGTGCGTAGTGAGCGGTAAGGAACGCTGTCGGGAGGGTCGCGGCCTCGATCAGATCGATGCCGTCGGGTACGCGCATGGCGAGATCCGCCCGGAGCTTGGCGAAGCGCCTGAGGTAGCCCTTGCCCATACCCATGATGCGATCGCCGGGCTTGAGGTTGGTCACCCGTTCGCCGACCCTGCGGACGGTGCCGGCGAACTCCAGCCCGAGATTGCGCCAATATGCCTCGTCGCTCTCCAACTCGTCCGGCAAGATGCTGGTGGCCGCCATAATGTCGCGGAAGTTCAGTCCGACCGCGGCGACCTCGACCATGACCTCGTCCGAAGCCAATTCGGGATCAGCGATTTCGCGCAGTACGATGTTGTCGATGGTACCGGGCCCCGTCATGGTGACGGCGAAGTTGGAAGAATCCCGCGCCGTCTCCAGCGTCCGCCGCAACGGCGCCACTTCGTGCAAAGCCAGTTGCTCCAACCGCGGGACGTAGCGTTCGGCGCCGCGCAGGACGAATTCCGTCTCTGCGGTTTCCTCCAGCACGGCACCTGAAATGCTCACCCCCGAGTGCAGCGATGTGGGATCCGCATCGATAAGACGGATGCCCAAACCTTTGAACTCGTTTGCCATTGTGCGAGCAATGCCGATTAAGGCGCTCTCACTCAGGCCTGAAAGGCTCATCGGCTGGTCACCTTGCACAAGCCGGCTGCCGGACGTGACGACAACCAGTTCGGGCCGCGGTTCGGACGAACTGTGCAGCCGGTCGATGACTTTTCCAAGCGTGATTAATTGGTGGACGATAGGCGTGATCCTGGCGAGAAGCTCGTCCCCGCCTGCTTTGTCGTCGAGTTTTTCGGGGGCGGCGGCGCTGAACAGGATGCCGCCTTTCCCACCCGATTTGGTCATGAATGCCCGGATCGTGGCGAGCGCTTCATCCGCATCGAGGTTCAGGAACGGCGCCGGGTTTGCGACCTCGACCGTCGCTCCACGGCTAACCAACTCAGCCAATGTCGTTTCGAGGCGCTGCGTTCCATCACCCACCACCAACCAGTGGGCGCAACGCAATGAGGGCGCTGCGGGTTTGGGTTCCTGCTTCTCGAAATGCTCCTCAAAAACACTGGAGCCCGAGCCGGCACCCTGCTTGGCCCTGCTGCCCCTGACCTTGCCCAGCGCCTTTGTCTGAAGGTTGTCGAGAACGATGAGCGGCTGCCCTTCCGGCGAGAATACGCTGAACCGCATTGAGTACGGGTCGAGACCCGGCCGGATGTCGACGATCACCTCGGGCGTCATCGGAGCGCCCAGCAGGATCTTGCGCGCGCCGGTTGGCAGGCGCAACTGATACTGGGCCTTGTCTTCATTAGCCGGCGGCAGCGATTCACCTGGAACCCACACGCCGTCTCGATGCGAAGCCAGGCCGATGCCGGCCTGGAGCACCGCGTCGAGCAATCCGGGGAAGGCGAAATACTGCTTCGACAAGTTGGGGTCCTTGCTCGACAGCCTGGCAACTAGGCGGTCGCCGACAATGTCGAGTGCGTTCACCGACTGGAAATAGGGACCGTATTCAAGCCCGTGCCGTTCGGCGAGACGGTAGAATTCCGTCTTTTCGACAAGGTTCGGGCGATCCAGCAGGAGGTCGGCGGGAGCTGGTGCAAGTTCATATTTGTGGCTGAAGCCATAAGCTTCGGCACGAGTCCTCCAGCCGTCGTCCGAACCCCGATGGAGCGTGGAGATGCGCAGCCTGCTACCGACCGGATCGAACGTCGTCGTAAACAATATGACGTCGTCCTCTGCGATGGAAAGCGCTTCGTACAGTTTGAAATCACGCAGCTCCACGGAGTCAGATCCGAAATGGTCGCGCAGCGCGGCCCCCATGATTTCGATGTAACCGACGGCCGGGAACAGGCAATCGCCGCTGACGCGATGGTCAGCCAGGAATTTGAAGCCTCTAAGCGTGATTTCGTTCGTCCAGGACGGCCCCGCGGTGAAGTCGCGCCATCCAAGCAGTGCGTGCCGGGGTGCCTCGAACAGGAAGCTCTTGGTTTCCTCGGATGTATTCAGCAGGCGCTGGTTGTTCCAGGGTAACTTGGGAACGGCCACGTGGCCACTCGACGATTTCGGCCGGTCGAATTCGACGCCGGCAACATGCAGGCTGCCCTCGGCCCGCGCCAGCGTCCAGAAATCGTCAGTTTTGCGATCGAGCGAGTTCACCGCGGCGGCGTCTGCGCCGCGCTCCTGCGAGATGCCTCGGATGAGCGGCGTTAGCGTGCGGTGCGGACCGATTTCCAGGAAAGTATTGATGCCGAAATCGAGGGTGAAATCCAATGCCTTGGTAAAGCTGACGGGTTGGCGCAAATTGGCCCACCAGTAGTCGGCGTCGAATTTCGTCTCGAATATGCCGGTGACGGTCGAGATGATCGGCAGACGGCCTTCTTTCCAGCCGACCGGACCCAGTTCGCCGAGGAACCATTCCTTGCAGTCTTCCAGATGCGCGCTGTGCCATCCGAAATCCATGGTCATCCGGCGGGCCGTCGCATCGGGATAGGCTTCCGCGACCTTGGCCAGTACGCCAAGCACCGCGTCCTCCATGCCGGAAATCGTTTGCGCGATCGGGCCGTTGTAGGCGGCAATGACGACGCTTTCGTCACCGGGGAGCAAAGGTTCGAGTTGCTGAACCGTCAGCCCTATCGTGGCCATTGCACCGCGCCGCTCGCTCTTCAGCGGTATGAGGCCGCGTTTGGCGATGATGCGAGCCGCCGTCTCGATATCGATGATACCTGAAACGTAAGTGGCCGCGACCTCGCCGAAGCTGTGGCCGATCAGAAGCTCAGGCCGTACGCCGGCCTTTATCCAGCGTTCGTAGAGGGATATCTGCGTAGTGAAGATGGATGCCTGGGTGACGTCGGCATCGTTGATGCGGGTCTTTTTCTCGTCCCGCAGCATCTCCTCGACGGTCGACCAGCCGACCATCGGACGCAGCACTTCGTCGAACATCTCGGCGGTTCGGCGAAACGCACGGTCTTCCTTCAACAGGCGGCGCGCCATGGCCCACCACTGGCCGCCCTGGCCCGAGAAGGCGATGGCGAGCCGACGGTTGGATGCCCTGCCGGTGATGATGGTTGGCCCTTCCGCGCTTTGCTCGATGGCTCCCTTAGCCAATGCGCGCAGTTGGGTCTGGAGCGCGGCGCGCTCCGGCTCGACGATGAGCGCAGCCCGTTGGGCGAAGTTATCGCGCGCGCTGCTCAAATGGGCGGTGATGTCTTCGACCGGCGTCTCCGCAAGGGAGCCTCCCTGCTCCAGCGCATCGGCTAGACGGCCGGCCCACAGTTCCAGTCCCGCCGTGCTGCCGGCCGAGATCGGGACGGCTATCGGATGGCCGGCTATCACCGGCCTTGGCGCACGGTTGGCGTTGGCGGACAACCCCCGCCATCCTTCCACGGCGATGGAGGCATTGGTACCGCCAAAGCCGAAGGAGTTGACGACGGCCAGGATCGGCCGGCCGTGGTGGTCGATCGGCGTCGGCTTCGTTGCCACAGCGATGTTGAGCGCGTCGAACGGAATGCTCGGATTCGGGCGCTCGAAATTCCGGTTCGGCAGCACGATGCCCTTTCCCGCCGTCAGCACCGTCTTGATGAAACCCGCAATGCCGGACGCCGATTCGAGGTGGCCGAGATTGGGCTTGAACGATCCGACATAGGCCGGTTTTGGGCGTGAATTCACCCCGAATACGCGGCCGATAGCAGCCGCCTCGATTGGATCGCCGACCGGCGTGCCGGTTCCATGGGCCTCGACATAGTCGACATCGGCCGGATCGATGGAGGCGCCTTCCACCAGCGCCTCCAGCATTGCTTGCTGTGCTTCCCCGCTCGGAGACGTCAGGGTCGGCGTATACCCGTCCTGATTGACCATCGAATGACGGATCACGCCATAGATCCGGTCGCCGTCGGCAATTGCCCGGTCGAGAAGCTTCAGCAACACGAACCCGCAGCCTTCGCCGCGCACGAACCCGTCCGCCCTTTCGTCGAAGGTGTAGATACCGCCGGTCGGCGAGAGCATGTTGGCGCTGGAGAATGCGATGAACGGCCCTGGATCGAGCATGCAGTTGACGCCGCCGGCGAGCGCCGTTTCACAGGTGCCGGTGCTCAGGTGGCGCACTGCCTGGTCGATGGCAACGAGCGCCGACGAGCACGCCGTGTCGACGGCGATACTCGGCCCCTTCAGATCGAAACGGTGGGATATTCGGTTGGCCGCGATCGAGAACGCCGAACCGGTGCCGGCAAAGATGTCGCCGCCGCCAACACGTCCGCGGCGCAGGTTCTGCGCGAAATCGTTGGTCGAGATGCCGATGAACACGCCGGTGCGTCCACGGCGCAGATCGGCCAATGTGAGATCGGAATCCTGCACGGCCTCGAAGGCCACTTGCAACGCCAGGCGCTGCTGCGGGTCCATCGTTGTCACCTCGCGGGGCGACATGTCGAAGAAACTCGGGTCGAAGCCGAAAACGTCGCTGGCAAGAAAACCACCCCAGCGCGTCCGCATCTTTCCCCGGGCATCGGGCTCCGGATCATAGAAAGCATCGACATTCCAGCGATCTGCCGGGATATCGACGATGCCGCAGTTCTTCTCCAGGAGAAAGTTCCAATACGAGTCCGCGTCCTGGATCCCTCCGGGGAACCGACAGCCAATCCCGATAACTGCGATTGGCTGTGTTGACTCAATGACCTGCTGAGGGGCATCGCCCCCACGATGAATGTTCATGCCCAGACCCCCGCCTAGTATACACCGTGGATTGCCCAACCCCCGGCGCATTTAAGTCACGGCGTATTTAAGTGCATGTCCCAACGGAAGGTCCAAGAGCAAAATTCACCAGCCTGGCATTTTTGTCGCAAAATGTGTCATTTAAGCCGATCTGACTACTTTTTAGGCTAATTTGACTAGTTATTAAGCCGATCTGATTGCTTTTGAAGAGGACCCGTCCGCTCGATCCTCGTCGCCAACAACAGGGGTCACCGAGATCCGGTTCCGGAGCGTCAAGGCAATCCCAAGTCGAAATCGAAGCGGCGTGCGACGGCCTGAGGACCGCGTGCACTCCAGGCGACAGCGGCCACGTGGTGCCCGCTTGGGCGGAACTCAATGAGCCTGAGGGGTTCAACCAATTCCAGCGGCGGCGAGAGGATATAGGCTTCGCCGCTCCCGTCCATCCCTATCTCGAGTCCCTCTCCGGAGAGGCCGACGCCGACAGCCTTGAGCGCGGCTTCGCGACAAGTCCAAAGCCGGCAGAACATGAGGCGGCGGGCCTCTGGCGCCAGCGACTCAAGTTGTGCGATCTCGCCAGGCGCGAACAGAGAACGGGCAATGGACATCTCCCCGCTCCTCGAGGCGACGCGTTCGACATCCACGCCGACTTGCCCGGCGGCAGCCACGGCCACAAGGGCAAGCTCCCCCGAATGCGAAAGATTGAAGGAGAGGCGCCCGTCAGCAAGGAACGGCTTTCCCTGCGGGGTCTGCCGCAGATCGAGCTCTCCCGGCGCCCGACCGGTGTAAATGGACAGCACCCCGCGTAAGCCGGCATGAGCTGCCAGATGGCGCCGCTGATCCTGCTCGAAAACAAACCGGCCGCCCCTGGTCAATTCAGCTGGATTGAGCACGGCCAGGTCCGACTGCGAAAGGGGAGCATCGAGGGCGACCCGCCACACATGGACGTCGATCCCGAGAGCCGGCACCACCCGCCCACCACCGTGCGGCAAGACAACTCCGCTCTGCTTCATCTTGCAGTTTTCTCGGCCGGGCGAGGGGTGGGGCTTGGCCTGCTGCAGCAATATGGCATTGACAACCGCTCCCAAGCTTGCCCGTTAACACCATAAACGCACGCGACCCTTATAACACCTCTCGGCACGCTCATCATCAGCCACGCTCTAACGCGCCAGAGTGAACCAGTCCAACGGCCGGAGGGACTTGGCCGTGTTGCGGGTGCGCACCGATGTGAAACAACGAGTCTCAAAGCACCGATCGATGCGAAGCCGGATCATCGCAGTCGGCTGTTGTGGCGCAGCACGAGGCCGACCGCGCCGAGCAATGCATCGTTCTCCGTGTGCTTGCCAACGATTATCCGCGTGCGCAGCGCGGGCGCCACATCGCGGGACTTGATGAGCGTGTGGCGTTCATATGACGCGATCAGTGGCGTGAGGAGAATGTCGCCCGCCAAGGCCATGCGGCCGCCGATGATAATGAGCGGCGGATTGAGCACCGAACCGATCAAGCCGAGCCCACGGCCGGCGAACTCGGCGGTGTCCCTCGATCATCCGCAGCGCCCTTACGTCGCCCTGCTCGGCCATCATGATCACGTCGTCCATCGTGACCGGCCGCCGCACGATGCGCGAAATCTGCTCGAGCGGCCGGGCAAAGCTGGCATAGAGCTCCAGGCATCCGCGATTGCCGCACCGGCAAAGGTCACCGCCGGGATCGATGCTGATGTGCCCGAATTCGCCGGCGCCGCCGGCGATGCCGCTCACCAGCCGGCCGTGCTGGACAATGGCCCGCCGACGCCCAGATCGACCTTGAACAGCACGAAGTCGTCTTGGCCGACGGCCGCCCCCACATCAACTCCGCAATGGCCGAGCAGTTGCTCTCATTTTCGGCGAAGATCGGCTGTTCGAGGGTCGGCCCAAACAAGGTCGGAACGATACTCGCGCACAGCACACCGCCGCACCTAAGGCGCTACGCCTTGACCAGCGACATTGGTCGATCCCGTGTCAGTCGATCCGAATGCTTGAGACCCCAGTGCGCAAGCGGAGCAAGAGCGTCGTCCAGCTCCAGACCTAGGTCAGTCAACGAGTATGCGACGCGAGGCGGAACCTCCCCAAAATCGTGTCGGTCAAGGAGTCCGTCCGCCACCATCTCTCGCAAATGCTGGATGAGCATCTTCTCGCTCATGTCGGGAATAAGGCGACGCAACTCGCCAAACCGCCGCGGCTGCTTCCGGCAAAGCCAGAGGATCGTGCCTTTCCACTTGCCGCTGATCACAAGGAATGCCGGCCCCAGGCCGCAGGCTTCAGGTAAGTTCGTTGCCATCACATCGCTCCGATAGGGTACCTACAAAATAGTAGGTACTTGCCAAACCGGCGGTAAGTCAATCACCTTGCGCCTCCCTCGTGGCGTTATCGCGCCGCAGGCAAGCAAAAGGACTTTCCCATGGATATCCCATCCAAGAATTTTTCCGCCGCACCCGATCCACGACGCTGGATTGCATTGGCGGTACTTTGCGTAGCCTTCTTTATGGTTTGCCTTGACGGACAGATCGTCCTCCTCGCCTTACCCTCGATCGAGGCACAACTCGGTTTCACCCCATCCGCGGTGCAGTGGGTGATGAGCGCCTACATGCTGGCTCTGGGCGGGCTTCTGCTTCTCGGGGGTCGAGTATCGGATCTGTTGGGTCGGCGGCGCCTGTTCATGGCGAGCACAGCTGCTTTCCTTGTCGCCTCGCTGGCGTGCGGGCTTTCCGGCAATCCAGGATTTCTCATCGGTGCCCGGGTTGTTCAAGGAATTGCTGCTGCCGTATTGACCCCCAGCGCCCTATCGATCCTCATGACCACCTTCGAGGGAAATGAACGGAATCGAGCCCTGGGGCTATGGTCCGCGATGGGAGCCGGCGGGGCCACCGCCGCGCTGCTGGTGGGTGGACCGCTTGCCGATTGGCTCGGTTGGCGCTGGGTGTTCTTCATTAATGTCCCCATCTGCGCCATGATCCTGGGGCTCAGCCCGTTCACGCTGCGCGAGAGCCGTGCTATCGGCAGCCGCGGTGGCTTCGATCTCGGCGCCGTGACGATTACCGCGGCGCTCGTGGCATTCGTACTGGCGATCACCGAGGTTCCCAGCGTTGGCTGGGCCCATCCGCAAACCCTGGGCCTGTTGGGTGCAACGCTCGGACTGTTCGGCGCATTCGTGCTGATCGAAAGGCGGGTGAATAACCCGCTTGTTCCCCTTGCCATCTTTCGGTCTCGCTCATTTGTCGGCGGGAACCTGACCATGCTCTTCGCCGGGGCGCTCGTATTCGGCATGGCACTTTTGGTGTCGCTTTATGCCCAGAAGGTCCTGGGTTACTCGCCGCTTGTCGTTGGCCTTGGCACGATGATCTATGCAATCCTGTCGATCGTCTCCTCAACACTGACGGGTAAATGGATCGGTCGGGCCGGGGCGCGTGCGATTGCCGTGATCGCCATGCTCTTGATGGGCGCTGGGTGCGCACTCTTCACCTTCATTGTTCCCGAAGGCACCTACCTCGCGCATCTGCTTCCGGGCTTGATCGCCTTCGGGCCTGGTATCGGAATGGCTGCCGTTGCCGGTTCCGTTGCAGCTCTCTCGAAGGTCAAGGAAGCCGACGCAGGCCTCGCGTCCGGGATAAACAGCGCGATGTTCCAGATTGGCGCTGCTCTGGGGGTAGCTATCACCGCCACCGTCGCTGTCTCGATGACGGGGACGTCGGATACCCCCGCAGCACTGACCGCAGGGTATGCGGCGGGCTTTTGGGCCTGTGTGATCATCGCCGCCACCGGTGCAACGCTTGCGCTGCTCCTTCTTTCGCGGGACAGAACGCCGGCCCCTGCGCCGGTGCACGTCGGGGTATGAGGAATTGGGGAGCCGCCGTCGCGGCTCCCCTACCAGATGCGCAAACGCGAGGCGGCACAGCCTGCGACGGGCCATATGGGTTGCATCATACAAGTCAATATGTAGGCTATGCCGATGCTTAGACGCGTCTACGAAACCAGAACTGCTCAGCAGCGCGCGCCCCGGCCCGATCGAGTTCCGCGACGCCTTGGGCCGACAGCGAATCGAGTTGTAGTTGCCCCGCGTCGACGACGATACGCTGGCTGACGTCGCCGACGTGGTTGCCCAGCCTGGCTCAGCGCGGCCAGAGTTGTGCATTAGATATTTGAGGTCCACATGCCGCTGCTTGGCGGCAACGCATCGAGGAGAGCAAGATGGTTATTCGTCAATGGCGCGCTCGCGCCGCGGCGTCCAATCCGCACGGTTATCCCAACCACTTCAGAACCAGTGTCCTTCCGGCATTGCTCCAGACGGCCGGATTTCTCGGAGCGCAGTTGAGCGTGCGCAAAGTTGATGCCGAAATCGAATTTCAGGTGCAGACCCGGTGGCAATCGATGGAGGCCATCGGCAGATTTGCCGGGTCAGATGTCGAAAAGGCGGTCGTCGAACCGGGCGCTGTCGCCGAGCTGCTCTCCTTCGATCCGCGTGTATGCCACTACGACGTCATTGAGGACGCAGGGAAGTCGTCCGGATCAAGCGGAGCCTGACCGAGTGTTCCAGCCATCATCCCGTGCAAAACTCGAATTCCAGCCGACCGCCGGGAGTGTATCCCGCATCGCCGCGCGAGGAGAGGATGACGAACCGCTTGCCGGCGGGCAGCGAACCCCGAAGCTGGGTTCATTTTGGACGCTGGTGCACCGCCTCCCCGGGAGGCCGAGAATGTCGGCAGCGGCGAGGGATATGGCGCCATCCACGACGGCTTCACCCGCCTTTCCCGCTCTTTCGCCGGATCAGCTCGAAAACACCTGAAATATCCTCATCTCCGAATCCGCCTCCCACCCGTTTGCGGAACAGGTCCAGCATGGGGTCGAGCAGATCGGTGGCGACGCCCTGCTCCCGGGTAGCTGTGAGGATGTTGTCCAGTGAGGCGGCCTGCATCCCGAGGTTCGACACCACATTCACGCCATGCCTGCCGCTGTCGATCTTCTCCGCATATCCCGGCAGCTCGCCCATCATCGCGGTCATCCATGGGCCAAGGAGCTTGAGGAAAGCGCCCGCGCCAATGCCTTCGGAATCTACGAGCGCGGTAGCGTGGAAGAAGCCGGCGAAAAGGCCATACATGCCGCTAAGAAGGGCCAAGTCGTGCAGCGATGCCAGCCCGGCATCCCCGCCGAGATAGTTCGCGGCGCCAAGCGCCTCGAGCGTTCGGGCGTGCGCATCGAAGGCCGCTTTGGAGCCGCTGTAGAGGATAAGCGCATGTTCGCCGCCGATCATCGGAGGCGTCGCCATGATGCCGCCGTCGAGATAGGCGGCGCCCAGCTTGGCAATCCGCTCGGCCGTGGCGCGCGCCTGTGCCGGCGTGCCGTTGGTCAGATTGACCAGCGAACGCCCGGAGAGCGCCGATGCCGCATCATCGATCACCGAATCCGACGCGGCATAGTCCAGCACGCACATCACGGTGACGTCGCTTGCGGCGGTCGGGTCGGCGGCGGACTTCACCTCGCGCGCGCCTTTGGCAAGCAGTGATGCGGCCTTGCCGGGCGTGCGGTTCCAGACCGTGACCGTGTGGCCCTGCGAAAGAAATCGGGCGGTCAGCGCCTGCCCCATAGCCCCGAGGCCGAGGATCGAGATATTGGCCATGTACGTGCGTCCTTCTACGTTCCGAATTGCAGCCCCGCCCCACGGCGGCGGCTACAAAGAGATGCAATATTGGACGCAGAAGCAGTAGTGGGTTATCTGTAGACCTATCGTCCACATTTAGGAACGATGAGAGCTCCGGATGCTGAATCTCAACGACCTCCTCGTTTTCGTTCAAGTAGTTGATCATGGCGGCTTCGCTGCGGCGGGGCGTGCCCTGGGCATCCCCAAGTCCACTCTCAGCAAGCGGCTCTCCGAGCTGGAAAAGGCGATCGGCGTGCGTCTGGTCCAGCGGACCTCGCGCAGCTTCACCGTGACCGAGATCGGCCGAGATTTTCATCGTCATGCCGCCGCCATGCTGATCGAAGCGGAGGCGGCCGAGCATGTGATCAAGGGTCGCCTTGCGGAACCGAGCGGAACGGTGCGGATCACGGCATCGCTGCCGATCGCCCAGTTCCGTCTAGCGCCGATCCTTCCGCGTCTCGCGGCGAGCTATCCGAAGGTCCGCATCATGCTCGACGTCTCCGACAGGTTCGTGGACATCGTGCAGGAAGGTTTCGACATCGCCATCCGCAACCACTTCGCCCCGTTGCCGGATACCGAACTCGTGCAACGTCGCATCGATTACGACCCCGCCTGGCTCGTCGCCTCGCTCGACTATATTCGGAAGAACGGCATGCCTTCTCGACCCGAGGAAGCGAACGGGCTCGATGGGGTTATGGCATCGTCGTCGGAGAGGGTCTGGACGCTTCACGATGGGCAAGGCGTCGTTGCGGAGGTCACGCCATCTCCGCGCTATATCGCCAACGAAACCGTCTCCTTGCGGGAAGCCGCAAGGGCCGGGCTCGGCGTGGCTTGCCTGGCAGGGAGCTTCTGTGCGCCGCTGATCGAGTCCGGCGCGCTTGTCCGCATCTTACCGGACTGGACAGCGCGTGGCGTGGCGACGACTCTGCTGATGCCGCATCGTCGCGGGCAGCTTCCCTCCGTTAGGGTCGTTGCCGACCATCTGATCGCTGAACTCTCGCAACGGCCACAAGGTGCAGACCTAATCAATGCAGGCTGATAGTCGTTGGGCGGGCACGTTGGAATCCTGGGCCGATCGCTGGGGTGTCGTGGGCGCCGAAGTGTGATGTCCGCTTACGTGCGACCAGACCCCAAATGTCGCAAAATGAGGGCTGAGCCGTCATCGCCTCAACGGATTCGAACTCAATCAGTCGCCGCCGCTGCTAGGCTGGCGTGCTCTGGCCGGCGCGTGCGCCGTAGGCGGCGGCAAATGGCGGTGTTTGGTGCACCCGAAGGGATTCGAACTCATGACCTCTGCCTTCGGACGGCAAGGTTTACCTGGAACGTAGCCATATCATCGCAGTCGGCTATTGTGGCGCAGCACGAGGCCGACCGCGCCGAGCAATGCATCGTTCTCCGTGTGCTTGCCAACGATTATCCGCGTGCGCAGCGCGGGCGCCACATCGCGGGACTTGATGAGCGTGTGGCGTTCATATGACGCGATCAGTGGCGCCAGGAGAATGTCACCCGCCAAGGCCATGCGGCCGCCGATGATAATGAGCGGCGGATTGAGCACCGAACCGATCAAGCCGAGCCCACGGCCGGCGAACTCGGCGGTGTCCTCGATCATCCGCAGCGCCCTTACGTCGCCCTGCTCGGCCATCATGATCACGTCGTCCATCGTGACCGGCCGCCGCACGATGCGCGAAATCTGCTCGAGCGGCCGGGCAAAGCTGGCATAGAGCTCCAGGCATCCGCGATTGCCGCACCGGCAAAGGTCACCGCCGGGATCGATGCTGATATGCCCGAATTCGCCGGCGCCGCCGGCGATGCCGCTCACCAGCCGGCCATGCTGGACAATGGCCCCGCCGACCCCCAGATCGACCTTGAACAGCACGAAATCGTCCTGGCCTACGGCAGCCCCCCACATCAGCTCCGCAATGGCCGAGCAGTTGCTCTCATTGTCGGCGAAGATCGGCTGTTCGAGGACCGGCCCGAACACATCGCGGATGTTGACCCCGGCCCAGGTCGGAACGATACTCGCGCGCAGCACCACTCCTTCGCGGCTGACTGGGCCCGAGACGGAGACCCCAACCCCCAGGAGCCCCGCCATCGGCAGACCGTTCTCTTCGTAGCATCGGGCAATTACTGACTTGGCGAGCTGGGCCGCCTGTTGCGGCTGGTAGTCCAGACCCATGGGGATAGTTTGTTCGGCAACGAAAGAATGCGAGACGTCGGCGACGACGCAGCGCATCTCGTCGAGGCCCAGATGGATGCCGACGCAGGTGCCCGCAGCGGGATTGAGCGTCAATGTCGTGGCAGGCCTGCCGATACCCCTGGCCGCGTCATGATGGACCGAGGATTCGATCACCATCCCCGACTTTCTCAAGCCATTGAGCGCGGTTGAAACCGTCGACCGCGCCAAACCGGTAATGCGGGTAATTTGCGACGCAGAAAGCACGCCGCGCTCGCGCAGGCATCGGACGATCAGGCTCTCCGGCGACGCGGACGGCCTGTCGATCAGCCAATTTCTAAGCGAAGGTTTGTTCATGATGAGCACAAAGCACGTTGACTGATAGCCCAAATATGTCATCTTGGAAAGAACGGAGATTACTGCATCTCACCGGCCACGACCTCAAATCGCGGGCCACAAGCGGTCGATACGAACCGTGCATCACATATGGGAGTGAAACGATGAAATATCTGAGGACGGCCTTTGCAGCCGCTACCGCCTTCACCTTGGTTACCGGAACAGCGCTCGCGGAGCCCAAGACTAACCTCTTGCATCAATGGGCAACCGGTTCGGACGCCCAGGCTATCGCCAAGCTCGGCGAGATGTTTACCGCCAAGGGTGGCACCTGGCAGCAGACCTCCATCGCAGGCCATACGGCCAACACATTGGCCAAACTGCGTGCCGATGTGATCGCCGGCAACGCACCTCCCGCTGTGCAGCTCAAAGGCCCCGAGATCGCCGAATGGAACGAGACGGGCATGACAGCCAATCTCGACGACCTGGCGAAGGCGGAAAATTGGGAGAAGGTCGTCGCTCCCGAATTGCTGCCGGTGATGAAGCCGACGGGGAATTGGGTGGCGGCGCCGATGAACATCCACCGCATCAACTGGCTGTGGGCATCGCCGAAGGTCATGAAGGATGCGGGCGTCACCGAGATGCCGAAGACATGGGCGGAGTTCAACGCCGCCTGCGACAAGATCGTGGCCAGCGGCAAGATCTGCATTTCGCACTCGACCGCCGACTGGACCGACTCGACGGTTTTCGAAGTGGTCGTGTACGGTCAGGATCTCGATCTCTACAAGAAAGCTTTCGTCGAGGGCGACGTCGATGCCATGCGCAGCGACGGCATGGTCAAGGCCTTCGAGCAGTTCCGCACCATGACCTCGAAGTACATGGACCCCGGCATGAACGGGCGCGACTGGGATACCATGTCGCACCTGGTCGGCCGTGGCGAGGCCGCCTTCCACATCATGGGCGACTGGACGCTCGGCCTGCTAACGGCCGGCGGCTTCAAGGAGGGCACCGACTATGTCTGCGCCCAGGCGCCGACCGATTGGGGCAAGCCGGGCTTCATCCTGAATTCGGACTCGGTCGTGTTCTTCAAGCAGAAGGATCCGGACTACATCGAAGGACAGAAGCTGCTTGCCAGCACTATCCTGTCGCCCGAGTTCCAGACCATTTTCAATCAGACCAAAGGCTCCATCCCGGCCCGCCTCGACGTCGATCTTTCGAACGGCTTCAATCCCTGCCAGCAACTCTCGCAAAAGGATCTGCAAGCCTCGATCGCCGCCGGCACGCTCGTGCGTTCGATGGCGCACAACATGACGGTGCCGCAAAAAGTCCGCGGCGCAATCATGGATACAATCACCGAGTTTGTAGCAACGCCGGATATGAGTGCGCAGGACGCGGCCAATGCGATGGCGGATGCGGCCGAAGCGCAGAAGTGAAGCTGCCGATGATGGCCGGGGGCGAAGCGCCCGGCCTGACTTCGCCGGAGCAGCCCGATGTCCACCCATGACCTGATTGTGCCAGGAGCAGCCGCTACGACCCGGCCATGGCGCGAGCGCCTCGGCACGATGGTGCCCATTCTGGTGCTGGCGCCGTCGATAGCGGCGAGCTTCGTCTATGTTTTCGTCTTCACGCTCTGGACGCTCTACATCTCGCTGTCCAATTCGTCACTGTTGCCGACCTATGGGTTCGTCGGCCTGGACAATTACGCTTCACTCTGGGCAAACCGGCGCTGGAACATCGCCTATACGAATCTCTTCCTGTTCAGCGGCTTCTATATCGTTGGCTCGATGGCGGTTGGCCTGCTGCTCGCGATCGCCATCGACCAACGCGTCCGCGGCGAGGCGGTTTGGCGCACTATCTTCCTCTATCCGTTGGCGGTGTCCTTCATCGTCACCGGTACGGTGTGGAGCTGGCTCTATAACCCTGTCGACGGTATCCAGGCCTTCGTTCGCGGGCTTGGCTGGACCGACTTCAGCTTCGCCCTGACGGCCAACCGCAACACGGCGATCTATGCGGTGATCATAACCGGTATCTGGCAGTCGTCCGGCTTCGCGATGGCACTTTTCCTGGCCGGTCTGCGGTCGGTCGATCCGGATCTCGTCAAAGCCGCGCAAATCGACGGCGCGTCGGTTTTCCGGACCTATCGCAGGGTCATCCTGCCCACCATCGCTCCGATATTCCTGGCGGTGGCGGTCATTCAGATACAATTCGCCATCAAGACCTTCGACCTGGTGGCGGCGTTGACGCGGGGTGGGCCAGGCGTGTCCACCACCTTCCCCGCCATCTATGTCTACGACCTGATGTTCCAGCGCGGGCAAATCGGCGAGGGTGCCGCCGCGGCGATGATGATGCTCGCGGCAGTCGCGGTGGTGCTGGTGCCGTACTCGTTGTGGATCGTCTGGCGCCGGCGGGCGGAGGGCCGCAATGGCTGAAATTGCCCCCAATGCCAGCTTTGACCCGGCCCGCCCCAATCCGACCGGCTTTGATCCGGAAGCTGCCGCAGCCACGCGCCGGCATTTCTGGAGCCGCTTCCTTGTTTATGCCGTGCTGGCGCTTTTCGCGATGGTCTATCTCGTGCCGTTGCTGGTGGTGATCTTCAACTCATTGCGCGAGCAGTCGGAGATTGCCCGCAACGGCCTCATCTCCGTACCTCGCAGCTTCCGGTTCGATGCGTGGGCGCAGGCCTGGGGATCCTACTGTGTCAGCGGTACCTGCGAGGGCATGAAGCGCAATTTCTTCAACTCGCTGGCGATGACGATCCCCGCCACAATCATCTCGACCATTCTCGGCGCCATGAACGGCTACATCCTCTCCAAATGGCGCTTCAGGGGTTCCGAACTGATCTTCAATCTGATGCTGCTCGGCGTATTCATGCCCGGCCAGATTTCGCTGATGCCGTGGGCGTTCCTGCTCGGCAAGCTCGGCCTGACCAATTCCACATATGGGCTGGTGTTGATCCACGTCGTCCAGGGCATCTCGTTCACCACCCTGTTCTGCCGCAATTTCTACGTCAGCATACCGGACGACCTTATCAAGGCGGCGCGCATTGACGGCGCCGGCTTCTGGCGAATCTTCCGCAAGATCATCCTGCCCCTGTCGCCGCCCATTCTGATTGTCACCGTCATCTGGCAGTTCACCGGCATCTGGAACGAGTATCTGTTCGGCGTCGTCTTCACGTCGGGCCAGCAGCAGCCGATTACGGCGGCGTTGGTCGCGCTCACGGCCGGCGGCACGACCGCACGTGCTTACGATGTGATGAGCGCAGCCGTGCTGATCGGCGCGTTGCCACCGCTGCTGATCTATCTGTTCGGTGGCAAATACTTCGTGCGCGGCCTCACGCAGGGCGCCATCAAATGAGGCGTCGCCCATGTCCGCGTTGATGATCCGCAACCTTCACAAGAGCTACGGCTCGCTCGAGATACTTTCCGGCATCAATCTCGAGGCTAAGACCGGAGAATTCGTCGCGCTTGTCGGTCCGTCGGGTTGCGGCAAGTCAACCTTGCTCGCCATGATTGCCGGCCTGGAAACCGTCACGTCGGGAGAGATTTGGATCGGCGACCGGCTGGTGAACTCGGTGCAACCCAAGGACCGCGACATTGCGATGGTGTTCCAGTCATACGCCCTCTATCCCACGATGACGGTGCGCCAGAACATCACCTTCGGCATGGAAAGCCGCGGCGTGCCCAAAGCGGTGCAAGCGGAAGCTGTCCAGCGCGTTGCCGCACTCCTGCAGATCGAACAGCTGCTTAAACGCAAGCCTGGCCAGCTCTCGGGCGGCCAGCGGCAGCGCGTTGCGATGGGGCGTGCCCTCGTCCGCGACCCGAAGCTGTTTTTGTTCGACGAGCCCCTGTCCAATCTCGACGCCAAGCTGCGCGTCGACATGCGTACCGAAATCAAGAAGCTCCACCATCGCGTCGGCAAGACCACGGTGTATGTCACCCACGATCAGGTCGAGGCGATGACGCTTGCATCCCGCATTGCGGTGATGAACCAGGGCTCGGTACAGCAGTTCGACACGCCGAAGCGGATCTACGACCGGCCGACAAACATGTTCGTTGCCGGTTTCATGGGATCGCCGGCGATGAATTTCATCCCGGCGCGGCTTACCGGCTCGACCAGCATCTCGGTACGCGCCGCTGACGGCAGCGACGCCAGCCTTGCCCTTGCTGCGCCGATGCCCGCCGGTGCGCCAAAGGACGTCGTGCTCGGTATCCGGCCGGAACACATCTACCGTTTCACGACCGACCTGAAGTCGCGCAAACCTGCTGTGGCGTCCATGCAGGCGCCGGTCGAGCTGGTCGAGCCGACCGGGGCCGAGACGCTTGCCGTGCTCAGGCTGGATGACCTGGAGATCACCGGCCGCTTCGAGCCGGACGACGCTCCCGTCATGGGCGAGACGATAACGCTGGGCATCGATATGTCGCGCGCCTGCCTGTTCGATCCAACAACCAAGGCGCTTCTGTAATTTGATGTCCGTACAATTCGCAACCTATCCGAGCTTGGCCGATCGGGTCGTGCTGATCTCCGGCGGCGCCTCCGGCATCGGCGCCGATATGGTCTGCGCCTTCGCCTCGAATGGCGCCCGGGTAGCCTTTCTCGATGTGCAGGACGAACCAGCGGAGGCGTTGCTGCGCGAGCTCGGCGGTACCGCCGGGCGGGCTCCCTTATATCTCCATTGCGACGTGACCGACGTCGATGCGTTAAAGGCGTCGGTAGAAGGCGTGCGCGCGCGGCTTGGTCCGGTCGCCGTCCTGGTGAATAACGCTGCCAATGATCAGCGCCATCCCATCGACGCAGTGACGGCCGAATATTGGGACCGCAGCTTCGACATCAATCTCCGGCATCACTTCTTCGCCGCTCAAGCTGTGCATCCGCATATGCAGGAACTCGGCTTCGGCTCGATCATAAACTTCTCCTCAATTGCCTGGCGTTTCGGAGCGGACCAGATGGTGGCCTACGCCACCGCCAAAGGGGCTGTGGTGGCGCTGACGCGTGCGTTGGCGCGGTCGTTCGGACCCGACAACATCCGCGTCAATGCAGTCGAACCCGGCGCCGTCATGACCGAGCGGCAGCGCGAGCTGTGGTTCAAGACGCAGGAGGCAGTCGACCAGACGGTGCAGCGGCAATTGATCCGTCGCGTCCTCCTGGGCGAGGAGATTGCACGGACCGTGCTCTTCCTGGCAGCGGATGACAGCCGCATGATCACGAAGCAGTCCATCACCGTCGATGCCGGCCTGCGCTAGTGACCCCTCTCCGCCCTCCATTGGAACCGCCAAGCTGATGCTTCGTCTCGGCCTCAACCCCTACGGACTGACCTACTATCTCGGACTGCAGGGCCGTGGCACGCCGCGGCACAATCCGGACGGCGTGGGACTGGAAGGCTTCATCGCGCTGGCGCAGGAACTGGGCGCACGCACGCTCGAGATCTACGAACCCTGGTTGACCGACTTGCCGGATGCCGAAATCGTCGCGCTGCGCAAGCGTATGAGTGCGCTCGATATTGTCCCCGTGGTGAGCGGCGGGCTGCTGGTGGCAGGTCCGCTGGACAACGCATTTCGGGCTGCGCGCCTGCTCGAGGCGACGACGATCCGTATCGCACTGACGCCTGTCCTGTGCGGCGACCGCAACGCCTGGGGCCGGAAATGGAGTGAGTTCAATACGACGATCCGCGCTGCGTTGACAGATTGGGGACCGCGTGCGGCGGCCGAGGGCCGGGTACTCGGCATCGAGAACCATCAGGACTTCGGCAGCGACGAACTGGTCGCGTTCTGCGAGCTCGGCGGACCGGGCGTCGGCATCACCTACGACACCGGCAACACTTTTCCTGTCGGCGAGGCGCCGCTTGCCTTCACGCAGCGGATCGCACCCTATGTCCGCCACGTTCACCTCAAGGACTATCGCGTGCAGTTCACGGATGAGGGCTACCGTCTGGTCCGCTGCGCGATCGGCGACGGCGCCGTGCCTTTTGGCGAACTGGCAGCCATCCTTGGCGAGCACCACGACACGCTGACGGCGGTGCTCGAACCGGGCGCGCTGGAGGCCCGTCACGTTCGCTGTCTCACGGACGACTGGTGGAACGGATATGCGCCGAAGACCGCACGCGAGTTCGCGGCCTGCCTGAGTGCTGCGCGCGCGAACCGTCTTGCGGACGACGCCGACTACCGCACGCCATGGGAGCGCGACGATGACGGCGCGCTCGTTTCGTATGAGCTCGACATGATCCGCCGCAGCGCCGCCAATATGAAGAAGTTCGGTTTCATTGCAATGGAGAGATCAGCATGACCACCCGAGACCTCAGCGGCCTGACCGCCTTCGTCACCGGCTCGGGACGCGGCCTCGGCCGCGTGATGGCCGACCGCTTGGCCGAACTTGGCGCAAACGTCGCGGTCCACGACCTCGATTGGGCCCGGCCATCTCAATATGGTGAATTCGCGGACCTCGGCGACTCTGCCCGGGGCTTGGAGAAGCATGGGACACGGGTGACCGCGGTCACCGGCAATATAGGCGACAAGCAAGCTGTCGCCGAAATGAAGAGGAAGATCGAGGCGGACCTCGGCGACGTGCACATTCTGGTCAACTGCGCCGGCGGCGACATCGGCGCCAAGGGCGTAAAGCCCAGTCCCAACAACGCACTCGACATCGACTACGACGACATCAAGGTTCTAACCGAGAACAATCTCATCGGCACGATGTTGGTTTGCCAGGCGTTCGTTCCGCCGATGGTCAAGCGGGGCTCGGGCTCGGTGATCAACATCGCCTCGGCGGCAGCGCATATCGGCTGCTCACCCGAGGTGGTCTACTCAACGCTTAAGGCGGCCGTCGTCCATTATACGCGCTGCCTCGCCAAGGAATTGATCGACGATGGCGTACGCGTCAATGCGGTAAGCCCTGGCGCCACCAAGACGGCACGGTTCCAGGCGAGTCGCGTGGTCGATCCGCAGCGCATGGATTCGAGCAAGAAATCGCTGAACCGGTATGCGGAGCCTGAAGAGATCGCCGAAGCGGTGGCCTTCCTCGCCGGTCCGCGCGCGCGCTTCATCAACGGGCAGGTAATCCGTGTCGATGGCGGTTTCACAATCTTTCCAGGTTAAGCCGCAACCATTGCCGGTTTCGGATGAGTATTTGATCGTGCCGTGACCCGATAAAACTGTTATCGTGCCCTCGCGTCGGGGGCGAAACCATGCAGATCGAGGGGATGGGTTCGGGCAGCATCGGCCGCTGTTTGGCGGTTGTCCGTTGGCAGAGGCGTTACGCTGATGGCGCCAGTGCCGCCTCACAGCGCTGCAACGGCGCTAGCCTCCGGATCCGCGGCAAATGACGGATAATGCCAACGTCCTTGATGCAGTAGTAGTCGGGGCCGGCTGGGCCGGTCTGGGCGTCAGCTATTCGCTGGCTCGGCAAGGCTTGCGCCATGCCGTATTGGAGCGCGGCCGCATCGGAGAGACCTGGCGCACCCAGCGGTGGGATTCCTTCCGGATGAATACGCCCAACGTGCAGACCGTCATGCCCGGCGACTGCTATGACGGTTCGGATCCGTTCGGTGCCCTGACGCGCAACCAGTTCGTCGCCCTGCTTGAGGATTTCGCCAGGCGAAACGAATTGCCGGTCGAACCGGACACTGTGGTGACCGAGCTCGCCGGCGGGCACGAGAATGGCGGCTATCGGCTGATCACCTCGCGCGGAACACTTTTGGCACGCAACGTGGTGATCGCCAGCGGCAACTTGAATTGTCCGGTGCGCCCAGTTTGGGCCGCTGCGTTGCCGCCGGGCCTGCGCCAGATCGATGCTTCTGATTATCGCAGCGCCGCTGATCTCCCGGCTGGAGCGGTGCTGGTGGTCGGAAGCGGCCAGTCCGGTGCCCAGATCGCGGAAGAACTGGCGGAAGCAGGCCGAACAGTCTTCCTTGCCACCAGCCGGGTCGGGCGGCTCTCGCGGCACTACCGAGGTCGCGACATCATGCTCTGGCTCGTCGAAAGCGGATTTCTCGACGTGCGTCGAGACGAGATCATTCGACTTGCGGGGCGCATTCCACCTCGTGGTCTGCTTGGGGTAGAACACACGATAAGCCTGCAAGGGCTCGGCGCCCAAGGTGTCGTGCTGCTGGGGCGGTTCGCAGGCGTCGAAGATGACGGCCGTCTGTCATTCGCCGACGATCTCGAAGAGCATGTTCGTTTTGCGGATGAGGCCTCCGCCAACGTCAAACGCTATATCGACGAATACATCAGCCGCTCCGGAATCGATGCCCCCGTTTCGGAACCCGACCCAGCGGAGACTGTCGCAGCGCAGCTGCCGAATCCGGCTGTCCGTTCTCTTGATGCTGCCGAGTCCGGCATCACGACCGTGGTGTGGTGCACCGGATTCAAGGGCGATTTCAGTTGGGTGAGGCTTTCCGGTCTGCTCGACCCGGAAGGACAGCCTGTTCACGAGGATGGCGTGGCCGCCCTGCCAGGCATCTACTTCGCCGGGTTGGATTTCGCCTCCACGCGCAAATCAGGCATAATATTGGCGATTGCCGAGGAGGCCCATCGCCTTGCGGAACACATCGTGCGGCGTTCGTGACGACCTGGACACCGTCGGCAGGTTTCTAAACCCCCAAGCGGTGAACGGAAGCCGTCACGCCGCCTATCACAGCTTCCTGCAAGCACGCGGCCTTCCGCTGCGAGATGACCTTGTGATCGGCGGTGCAGAGGCGCGCAAGGCTGCGTTTGCCAATGTCACGGCGCTGGCCGCCCGCATGGACCGGCCGACCGCGCTTTTCGTCGAATCCGATCTTGCCGCCGTGACCGCCCTGCACGCATTCGAGGAGGCCGGGCTCTCCGTGCCGGGCGACATAGCGGTCATCGGGTGTGGCAATATCGACGAGGGCGAATTCAGTCATACGGCATTGACGACGATCGGTCCTGAAACGGCCCACTACGACCATTTTGCCGATCATCTGATCTCATTGATTTCGGCAACACCGGGCGCAATACCTACCCTTTTCAGCGTTTCGTGGCAGTTGGTCCGTCGCACGTCCGCATGAGCAGGATCGCCGCTATTTGACGCCTACGCTTTCAGGCCAGAGCGCCTGGATTTCCTTTGGCAGCGCATCTCGCACCTTTGCCGACTGGCCAAGGTCGATATGCCGTGCAAGCACGCGAAATACCGAGCGTACTGCATCCTCGGGATCGACAGGACGGGTCGATTTCAATTCATCGGCGATGTGTTGCAGGAACTCCTCGAGCGAGCGTGTCTTGTCGGGCATGTCGGCGGGCCGATAGCGATCATAGTAGGCGCCGCGCACGAGCAGCGGCAGTTCGGCTCCCAATTTGGCCGCCAGTCCGATCTGTAGCCTGTCCCGCAGGGTTCGCAGAACGGCGCCCAATGTGTGCCAGGCGACGTGGCGATCTGGACCAAGATCCGCCATGATCTCGTCGAGCCAGATGTTTGTTAGTTGCAGCGTTTTGTCAAAAACGTCCAAGCCGGTTGTGCTCATCGTCGCCTCCTCGAAAGGTTCTGCGGGCGAAACGGCGACCGGAGACAATTGTTTCGTGGTCCTGTGAAAATAGCCTGGCAAAGCGATGGAAGCCGGTTTAGGTCGGAGAGCCTCTTTGCGTCAGGTCTGCTCTTGGCGCTTCGGCTTCGCTGCCGACGAGCTTCGCCAGCTTCGGTGAGCGCCGTCTCGAGGCGCGCAGCTCTTCGAACGTCAACGGCGCGCGCAACCTTCCCATGGTCGTATCCGGCCATCTGCGTTCCGATCATGAAAGCCGTCTCTGCTGATCCGAAATGCGTCTTTGTCCCCCTAACTGGGCTTGCGCTCATCGGTTCCGAACGCCTCGCCGTCTAGGCCGGCAATGAGACCAGTCCTCACGTTGCCCGAACCGGATATCTCTTGCCGGACATCTCTTGACTGAATGAGCGGCCCGCGCCGACAATGGCATTGGGAAGATGGCGGGATGTCGTCCACGGTGTTCGGCACCACTTGCCGATCAAGCTGCGAAAGGCCTGTCATGGATTGGAAGCTGGAACTGGTCCCGGTCCCCGTATCGGATGTCGATAGAGCAATCGCCTTTTATGTCGGCAAGGTCGGCTTTCATCTCGATCACGACCACACCGTAAGCGACGAGATACGTTTCGTGCAATTGACGCCGCCCGGTTCGGCCTGTTCGATTGCCATGGGCAAGGGCCTCGTCGACAGCCCCCCGGGATCCATAAGAGGCCTGCAACTGGTCGTGCCCGATATTGATGAGGCACACCGGCACCTGGCAGCTCAAGGTATCGTGGTCAGCGATATCAAGGATTTTCCCTGGGGCAGATTTGTCTTCTTTGAGGATCCCGACGGCAACACCTGGTCTGTCCAGCAACTTCCACCTCGCAGCTGAGGCGGCGCGCTACGGCAGGGTCGCGCCCCGACGCAGATAGCGCGGGATGCACGCTTCAACTCGAACGCATCCCGGCCTAACGCCTCTTCTCGTCGAAGGCGGCGTTCCAATTGTGATAAGGCGCGCGAAAGGTGGGGATGCGGTTCTCGACATCGGCAAGCTCTTCGAACGGCTTGTGCGGTTCCGCCTGATACCAGAAAGCGACCGATGAGATGTCGTCAGAGCGGCGATTGGCGTGACCGTGCTCGATGGTCACCCGGATGCGTTTGTGAAAGATGACCGGGTCTTCTATGTGCCAGCGATAGAGCGTAACCGGCTCGGTCCAGTTCGGCCCGCCGGCGGCGATGATGCCGTGATAGGACGCACTGTAGTCCTGTGTCGGGCACCATGCCGTATTGAAATAATCTTCCGTGCCGGTGCCGTGCAGCGTCGGCGGCCATGCGTCGTTGGCGCCGGGGCTGGTCTCGCCACGATCGCCGACCAGTTCGGCCTTCGGGCCGATACGCGGATCGGGCTTGCGCACCGCATCCGGCACGGAAATGCCCGGCTCGCCATCGACGAAGATCATGTCGTCGCCCTCGCCATACCAGTCCCATAGAGGGGAACGGCGCCGCGAATAGACCGAATAGAGCAGGCCGACATAGTGGCCGTGACCCTCCGCCTCCAGGATGGTGTAGTTGCCGTTCCCGTCGGTATTTTCCCCGCCAAACAGGACCTGCTCGTTGGCCAGCCCCGTCTCGTCGATGCCATCGGGTCGCTGCTGCCTGTATTGGGCGTGGAAGCGGCCCAGGCCTTCCTCGAGTTCCTCATGCAGTTCGAGATCGACATAGTAATAGAAAAGCAGGTCGTCCTCAGCTTCATTGGTGACGGTGAAGCGCATATGGCTGGCAAACGGCATCGGAAAATAGCAGTTGAAGGCCTTGCCATCCTCTGGACTTGCCTGCACCGGCAGGCTGGCAAAATTGCGGGTGCGGGCATGGCCCATGCCGAAGAAATCGCCGATCGGTGTTTCGATGCTCGGATGTTCTTCACCATCCCAATAGGCGCGCAATACGATCTTGCGCAGGAAGTCCTCGCTCTTGCAGGCGAGCGTCGCCCAGATATGCGTAATGATGCCGGCACCATAATGCTCGGCAATCACCAGCGTCTGGCCAGGTTCAATATGCAGCCGGTCGTCATTGCCGCCGGTGCGGTCGTAGCTTGAGAACCGGCGGGTTTTGGCATCGCGCAATTTGGCGAGCCCGCGAAGCGGCGACAGGCCGGCATTATCCATGTGTTTCTCCTCTTGCTTCAGCGGTTATTTCAGGCCGCTTGTCTTGATGGATTCCATGATCTGGCGCTGGAAGATCACGAAGAGGACCAGCATCGGCACGGCGACGATGGTCGAGGCGGCCATGACATAATTCCAGGCGGCGGCGTACTGGCTCTTGAAGTTTGCGATGGCAACCTGCACCACCCAGAGGTTGAGGTCCGATGTGATCGTCAACGGCCACAGGAAAGCGTTCCAGTTGGCGAGAAAGAACAGGATCGCCAACGCCGACAGGATCGGCCGGCTGAGCGGCAGGATGATGCTCCAATAGATGCGCCAATAGCTGGCGCCATCCATGATCGCCGCTTCTTCCAGCTCCCTCGGCAGCGACAGGTAGTATTGCCTGAGCAGGAAGATGCCGAATGCGTTGAAGATCGCCGGAATGATCAGCCCGGCATAGCTGTCCAGCATGTGCAGCGTCCGCGTCAAAATGAACAGCGGCACGATGATCACCGGTAGCGACACCAGGAACGTCGAGAACATGGCGAGGAACAGGATGTCGCGGCCCGGAAAACGCAGCCGTGCGAGCGAATAGCCGGCCATCGAATGGAAGAACAGCGCAGCGACGGTCACCGTCGCCGACACGAAGAACGAGTTGAAAAGGTAGCGCAGGAACGGCACCTCGGTCAGCACATAGAGGAAATTGCCGAGCGTCGGCTGTTCCGGAATGAGGCTCGGCGTGAAGACGTCGCTCGCCGGCTTGAGCGAGATGACCAGCATCCAGACAAGCGGGAACACCGTCATCAGGCCAAGCGCCGCGGTCGCCAGCATCCAGGCAAGCCTCGCCGCTCGTATCTGCGAACGCGTGGAAGGAGTTCGGCTGTCAGTCATGCTCGAAACGTCCGCCGCGCGTCAGCAGGAAGAAGAACACCGTGACCAGCATCAGCGCCAGCACCAGCAGCGATGCCATTGCCGATGCATAGCCGAAGGCGCCGAACTGGAACGCCTGCTTGTAGATGTAGATGATCAGCACCGAGGTCGAATTGACGGGCCCGCCCTTGGTCATCACATAGATCAGGTCGAAGACCTGGCCGCCGGCGACAGCCGCGACCAGCGAGACCAGGAGGACGAAGAAGCTGGTCGGTTTGAGCAAGGGCAAGGTAATGTACCAGAAGCTTGTCACCGGCCCGGCGCCGTCGATCTTTGCGGCCTCGTAATACTCTGCCGGGATGTCCTGGAGCCCGCCGAGGAAGATCAGCATGTAAAAGCCCATCAGGAACCAGACGCTGACCAGCACCAGCGTGAACAGCGCCAGATTTGGATCGCCGAGCAGCGAAATTCCGCTGAGGCCGACGAGCGGCGCCAGCCGGCTGACGATGCCGACCTTCTCGACCAGCATGAGTTGCCAGACGAGCGCATGCGGTTGGCGATGACGCTTTCCGGGAAATCGGCTTTGGCGGCATCCTCGATATGCGGCGTCAGGTCGGCCAGTACGCCGCCATTGTAATAACGCAGGAAATCGCCGGGGCTGATGAGGAAGATGTCGGGGCCCTCGCCCGACGCGAAGGCCGTCGCCAGCTTGGAGCCGGAGATGTATTCGCTGTTGACGACATATTCGAGCTCGACCTTCTGGTCGTGGCCGTCGTTCCAGTCGGCCACCAGCTTTTCGAACCACTGGACCTGTGGCTTCACGTCTCCGCCCGGCGCATAGAACTGCCAGAATTTCAGCGGCGCTTCCTGAGCGCGCAAGGCCATCCTATTGATGAACGGGAAGCCTGTAAGGCCGGCGGCGGCGAAAGTGGCGCCGCCCTGGATCAGCCGACGGCGGTTGAGGGTCGTTTTGTCAGTCATCATTTCCTCCCTGGGTGTTGTTCGGTCGAACGTTGGCGAAGGACCTCCGTTCCCTCTGCCGGCATTTGGCGTCATGCGCTGTCGGATGGGCTCAACGCGCATGGGATCACTTCGGTGCGCGGCGCGCCCTCGACTTTGCCGCCCAGGCGCTCGAGCAGCATTTCCGTGGCGCGCTTGGCGAGCATTGTCGGGCTGTTGCCGACACGGGTCAGCTTCGGCCTGACATATTCCAGCTGAGGCAGGTCATCGAAGACCGCGATGGCGATATCCTGACGGATATTAATCGCATGGTCGTAGAATTCAGTCAGCGCACCGGAGGCCATCAGATAATTGGCGAAGAACATCGCCGACGGCAGGTTTCCGCCGTGCTTGTCCAGGAGCCAAGCGACCGCCTCCCGTCCTGACGGGGCAAGATAGCTTCCCTCGAACCGAAGATCGGTGGCGATTGGCACGCCATTGTCGGCAAGCCCTTTCTCGAAGCCCGCGGCACGCGCCATCGCCTCCTTGAAAAAGGATGGCCCGGTGACATGGGCGACGCGGCGATGGCCCCTCTTCGCCAGATACTCGCCCATCAGATAGCCGCCGCCGAAATCGTCCAGCTGGACGCTGTCGACGGCTTGATTGGGGAGATTGCCGATGAAGACGGCGGGCAGATCGAGGCTGAGCAGCTCGCTGTGCATGCCGTGCAGCGCGAAGTCGGCAACGATGACGCCGTCGACCCGCTTGCGCCCGATCTGGCGCAAATACTCGCGGCCGTGATCCTGTGAATGTCCGCCCGGTACGTCGGTGTTGAAGATCAGCATGTCGAGGCCGACCACTTCGAGCGTCGACTGCGCCGTCTTCACCAGCTCCGGGTAGAACGGGTTGCGGATGTCGGGGATCAGCATCGCGATGATGTTGGTGCGGCCGGTGCGCAGGCTCTGCGCCTGCGGGTTAGGCGTATAACCGAGTTCGTCGATCGCCGCTTGCACGCGCTCACGCAGCGGTTTCGATACCCGGTCCGCATGGTTGATGACATGCGACACTGTCGTGCGCGACACGCCCGCTCGCGTGGCAACTTTGGAAATCGTGCTCATAGTGACAGGTTATGAGCACATGAATGCATTTGCAAATCGATTTTACTGACGCCTCGCAGATTGGAGTCGTCCGGCGGATTGCTGCACAAATGACCAAAGAAAAAGGCCGGACTGTTAAGCCCGGCCAAGCGTGAAGGTCTGTAACCTCCAGAGGGGAACGCGCCGGACGCAATGGGAGGAGACGTCCGACGCAACTTTCATATGGGTCTGTATTGGTGACGTTTCAACGACATGGCAGTGGACCAACGTCGCTGTTGCCATAGTGCCAGGAACGCAAAGCATTCGAAGGGAGCGGTGGATCGCAGCTGCCAGTCGGATACAAAGGTTGCCGAATGCAAGGCGGGGTCCATTGCTCCTGGCATAGGGACTTCAGTCTGTAAGACTGTCGACCAAGGACCTGCACGGCCAAACTTTGGTCCGAGGCTGCTATCGCAAAAGCCCGAAATGCGAGAGTTTCAGGAACTGAGTTCCAAAGAACCCCGTTGCGATGCCGACTGGTACAGGAGGCCGCTATGGACCCGAGCATTCATCAGGCACGTTGGCTGCTTTTTCCGTTGTTTGGCCTGTGTTTCGGGATCGCGGCCATTGGATTTATTGTTGGCTGACGGTGGGAAGTCGGCGCTATCACCGAGAGACGCAACCAACGGAAGGCAAAAGACTTGCGCAGTAAATAGTCCCTTCCTGCGCCAGCGAGACCCACCAGTTACCATCGTGGGACTGGTGGGTCTTGACGTCCCGGATACAAACCATTGTTTTAAGCATGACACGAAGTCGAACAGGAGGCAGCACGACAGGTCCGTATGATTAAGGGGATTTACGACATGCGACTGGCAAGTTCATTGATGACGACCCGGAGACGAAGGACCAGATCTTCACGAGGACGTCGTGTCGGTATTTCCGTAATCGTGTTGACCTTCATTCTCGTCGTAGGCCCGTATCGCGTCATGTTCGACGGACCGTCGCCGACGCTCGGCCCGCAGGCCGCCTGTGCCAAAGACGGCGGGAACGGCAACGGCAATGGCGGAAACGGGAACGGGAATTCAGGCAATTCGGGTGGAAACTCCGGCAATTCAAACTCGAACGCTGGAGCCGGCAAGGGCAAAGCAAAGTCGCAGGACGACAATCCCCCTGATCCCGCCCCTGCGGTAAAGCCCGACAGCAAGCCAAAACTCTTTGTCAACGCGACCACAGGAGACCGGGTCGAGGTGCGTGGGCCGAGCATTGGCGTGGTGCATTCGAACGGCCTCAGCGAACGCATCGACAGCGGCCAATATGAAATGCGGGATGCCAAGGGCCGCACCATCATTCGACGCCTGGCGACGCGTTCCGATCGGGACAGATTGCTTGAAATGATCAACTGAGGGCCAGTTCACATAGCTGCGCTGTGCGGCAATTTTGGCTCAAGCATGATCGCGAACAGGCGGATGCCGGCGCTCAGTCGCGTCGCGCAACGTCATTGCGGCTTCGGTCCTGTTGCTGACGTTGAGCTTGGCCAGGATTCGCGTCATGTGGTGCTTTATCGTTTTCTCATGCAGGTTCAGCCGAAGCCCGATCCGCTTGTTGCTCAGTCCCGCGGCAACCAGCGTCAGGATCTCCCTTTCGCGGCTGGTGAGTTCGGCAAGTCCGTCAGCTTTCGCCGGCTCTTTTGATTTAGCCGACAGATCGGCCAACAGGCGCGCCGATAATTGTGGACAGACATATCGTTCGCCCGACGCTACCGTGCGCAGGATCGCAGCCAACGTCCTCGACCCGACCCCCTTCAAAACATAGCCCCTTGCCCCGCTCTGCAATGCGGTCATCACGTGCTGGTTCTCTTCCGAAACGGTCAGCATCACGATTTTCAATGCCGGCTGCCGCTCCAGGGCCGGTCCGATCACACCAAGGCCACCTCCGGGAACCGAGATGTCCATCAGCAGAATGTCCGGCCGCTGGTCTTCGATTATCCGCAGGGCGTCATCTCTGCTGCTTCCTTCGCCGACTATCTCGAATCCGCCGATCTGATCGAGCGTGCGCACAACGCCTTCCCTGAACAGAGGGTGGTCGTCGACGATGGCAAGCTTGATGGCTGCGGTCATGTCTGCCCCATTTCAACGATGTTGAGAGCCATTTTCACGATCGTGCCACTTTGTGAGGAAGTCACGGTAAACTGGCCCCCGAGGCTTTCCACCCGCTCGCGCAGCCCAACGAGCCCCAGCCTCTCGGGACGCACGATTTGTGGGTCAAAGCCAGGGCCGGCGTCGGACACTTCGATACAAACGCGCTCGCCGTCGAAATGTTTCTCGACCGACTGACCTTCACCTCCGGCATGGCGAAATCCATTGTTCAGCGCCTCCTGGACGAAGCGGAAGATGCAGATCTTGGCCGCCGGCGACAACGTCGCATGGCCGCCGGTCATCGATAGCGCCACTTTGGCTCCGGTTCGTTCTTCGTGCGCTTGCACGGCAAGCTCGAGAATTTCGGCCAACTCGGCATGCTCGATATGCGGCAGGACAAGGCCCTTGCTGATACTCCTGATCTCGCGCATGGCTTCGTCCAGATGTGCTTTGACGGCTAGCAATTCCTGTGCACGTTCGGCTGACGGCGTAGCGGGATCGGCAATGACAGGGCTGTCGATCCCCAGCGCTGCGAGAGCAACCAGTTGCGCGGGCCCATCGTGCAAGTCCGCACCGATGCGCCTGAGATAGCGTTCGTTGAGTGCGGTGGCGCGCTGCGAGGCACGCTGCACCTTCAGCCTCAACAGTCTGTTTTGAGCAAGCAGGTCGGAGAGTTCAGCAATGCGCTGCTTCAACGAGCGGCTCTGCGAACTGATCGTGCGGCTGCCACGGAACACGATTGCCGACAGCCCGAGAAAGAAGGCCGCTGTGACGGCGGCAACGTCCAGCCAGGTTCGAATGAGTGCCTGATGCAGGTTTCTTTCGAAATCAGTGGCGACCTCGTAGAATTCCGAAACGGCCACCACTTCCCCCGACCATGGCTGCAGCACCGGGTTGTAGATCTCGAGGAGATGCAAGCCGCTGGCTCTTTCGGCCTCGCTGTCCGGATCGTCGAGCTTGTCGAACTCCGAAACCATTTGGCCTGCAAACGCCGCGCGGAGATTGCCGCTGGGTTCAAAGCGCTTGCCGATCAATGTCTTGTCGGTCGAATACAGGATGGTTCCGTCGCGACGCCAGAGCTTGAAGGATTCGAGCCTTGTGCCGAGTGCCCCTTGTCCCAGCGTTTCATCGAGCGCGTGGGCGACGCTCTCGTCGAGGACTTCGCTCTTGCGCATATCCGGAAGCAGCGGCGCGATAACGCTGTCCACGTAAAGAGCCGTAGCGGATGCCGAATTCTGCGTGACCACGGCTTCAATGTGGCTCGTGACTGAAATCCCCACCACCACCATGGCCGACAGGGAGAATAGACCACCCGCGAGCAGGAACTGCGTGGCCAGCGACAACGCGTTCCAGCGGCCGACAAGGCTTGTCACCCAGTGTGGCCGAGTGTTCCGAGTGGCCCGCTCGGCAACACGCCGCATCAGTGGCGCGATTCTGGAGAACCGGCTAATTTGCTGTCGAACGTCGCTAAAAGACGCCATCCTTGGTGTGTAACCGATCAATTGCGATGGAACTAGGGCCTGATGAGAGGGCGAACAGCGCATCCGGCGCTTTTTTGCGCAACTGTCTCATTGCGTCGTTCGGTAAAGCTCGGACGCGGCCTGCTTCAGTGCCGCCCGTCCATCCGGCCTCAGATACATCATGTGCCCGCCTTCCAGCACCTCGGCGCGAATGGGCTTTGCGCCGGCAAGCGAAGGAATTTGACCAAGCAGGTAGCGCGAGCCCATGTACGGCGTCACCAGGTCGCTGTAGCCGTTGACGATCAGCACGCCGAGATTGGGGTTCAGCGTGCGCGCCTGCTGAAGGTCGTCCATGACACCCGCATAGCCCTGACGCGTCGGGCTCGTTCCATAGTCCCAATTGCCGCTAACTTCGCGGTTGAGAAGCCGATAGCTGATATCCGTACGGAAGTTCAATTCATCACGCACGTAGCCGACGAAAGCAGAGGTGAGCGCCGGCACGCTTCGCTCGAGCACCGGATCGGGACCCTCGACTCCCAGGCTCTCTGGCGCCACGTCCGCCGTCGCGATGTTGCCGTCATAGGCGCTGAGAACATTGCCCTTTGCCCGTGCAAACTCCTTGGCAAAGAGCCCTATGGGAATGCGTGCAAAGTGCCGCTGGACAAGGTTGAGCGGCAGACCGGTGATTTCGGCGACACGCTGGCTCGCCAGCCGTCCACCTTGCTCCAGTCCACCGGCTAGCGCGGCCAGATAATCGCCGAGCGCATAGCGTTCGACTTCTGCCAGCCGCTCCTGCAGAGCCGGGCCGGAAACGCCTTCGCTGTGCAGGCGCACTGCCGCCAGCGACGGCAGTTCCAGCGCCCAGTGGAGCGGCTGGAACTCGTCCGGGCGCACCAGCGTGAATTCGAGCGCCGGCGAAATCAGCACGACGCCGCTCGGGCTGATGCCGATGTCTTCCTGAAGCTTCCTGGCGAGCAATGCCGCCCGAAACCCGCCATAGCTTTCGCCGGCAAGAAACATCGGCGATGCCGTGCGGTTGGTCTGCGCCAGATAGAGCCGGATGAACGCGCCTATCGACGCGGCGTCCTGACTGACGCCCCAGAAGCTGTGTGCCTCCGTGCCGGGCGCTTCACGGCTGTAACCGGTTCCGACAGGGTCCACAAAGACCAAGTCGGTCATGTCGAGCCAAGTGTCGGGGTTATCGAACAGCCTCTGTGGCGGCGGCAGGAAACTTCCATCGGCCGCCGTCGCCAGGACCCGCGGACCGAGCGCGCCGAGGTGCAGATAGGCGGAAGCTGCTCCCGGACCGCCATTAAACACGAAGGTGATCGGACGCCGCGGATCCGGTCCCGTTTCTTTTCCGGGATGCAGTGCATAGGCGACATAGAAAATCTCGGCGGTGATATCGCCTTTGCCGGACGGCAATGACAGCGTGCCGGCCTTGGCCTCGTAATCGAGCGTGCGTCCGGCGATGACGATCGAATGATCGGAAGTCTGCGGCGGCGGCAGGAGCGAGAGAACCCCGCCTGTGGGCGGCGGCCGCTGGGCCGCCTCCGCATGACTGGCCCCAGCGCCGGCGACCAACAGCAGAAGAGCGAGGGCGATTTCTTGCAGCTTGATAAGCATGACGTCTCCGGAGCAATTGGCTGGAAACTAGCACACCGTCGGCCGAACCAAAGTCACAGCACCGTGCGCCAGTACTCGGCGTCCAGGCGGAAGACAGGGTGCGAGGGTCATGGCAGCAGCGTCAACCCCTTGCAGCAGATGCGCGGCGGTGGCGCACCAAACGACTTCGTGAATTTCTGCCGGTTGACTCGACTGGCTCACTTCCTAGGTTGGCATTCGGGGCTCCCATGCAATCCGAAGTTGGTATGACATCTTTCCACACACGAAAGCTTGCCCTTCTCGTTCTATCCGTAAGCGCCGCCATCCTGTCCTCCTGCGTCATGCCCGACGACACGTCGAGCACTGCGAAGGAGGACGCCACGGCGGCGGCAGCCCGCAAGGAGATGGTCGGCCTTAGCGAAGCGGATGTTCGAATGTGTGCCGGCTTTCCGACAGCCACCGCCGATGTTGGCAGATCCGGCCAGATCTGGACCTATCAGCGCGTCGTTCAACGCGGCAATCTCAACATTGTGGTTCCGACCGTGGCCATTGGCCCCGTCCCGGCGCTCGGAGGTTCCGTCAACGTCGCCCCCGGCGGCTATTGCAATACGCAAATTCGAATGGTTGACGGCCATGTTGCCGAGGTCGCCTACGCCGGCGACAACAACCTGCCGAACAACCGCGACGGACTCTGTGTCAGCACGGTGGACGCCTGTGTCGCCTATGCCCGTCAGCGCCATCCAGTCAAGGCGATGGGTCGCACGCGGTAACCGGGATCAGACGCGCCTCTGATTGATTTGCCGGCTAATGGATGCTGCCGGATCTCGATTTGAGCACCAACGACTTACCTAAATTTCTGCTCTCAACCGCCGATCCCATCACGAATGGCGCAGAAATAGCGGTCGGTTCCGACCTGTCCGCCCTTGAGGGCAATTTCCAGCCCGTCAATCGCCTCGATGCGCGAATGCGCGAGACAAAGCGGCGAGCCCGGCGATGCCGGCAGCGGCATTCGCACCGTCAGCGCATCGACGCCTATCTGGCCAAGTGCGTGGCTCGACGTATCGCCGCCGGCGATGACCACGCGCAGTAGCTTCTCTTGAAGCGTCAATTCGCGGAGAAGCTCGCCAAGGCCGCGGCCAAGCTTATGGCGGGCGCCTTCCTGGAGATCGATTTCAGCACCGCGGTCGGCCGCCGGTCCGAGCGCGGTGTAGAGGATGACGCTGCGCCCGGCCTTCAGGCTGGAGCGGCCGGTTGCAACCGCGCGCGCAATAGCGTCGTTCGAAGCCTCAGAAACCAGTTCGACCGGGTCGATCTCGATCCCGTCGAAGCCATCGGCTAGAGCATGCCGGATCTGCCGTTCCGTCGTCGGCGAGCAGCTCCCCGAGACCACGGCGATCCTGTCGGCAGCTCCCGGCGGCGAAAACGCGAGTTTGGCATCCACGATCCGGTTCGATGCCCATTCGGCCAGCAAGGCATATTCGATGCCTGAAGAGCCGACGACGAAATAACCGCCCGGCCTGCGAGCGCGCCATATCTCCTTGCCGGCAAGCGCCTGGGTTTCCAGGCTGTCGGCATCGAAGAGCACGATGTCTGTGCCATTCTCCACAAGCCGGTCGAATGCTTCCGACCGCGACGCCGATTGCAGCGTCGCCAGGTCGACCAGCCCCGAGCTGAGGTCTGTCTGGCGCGACAGATGGATCAGCAGGTCGGATTCGTCCATCGGCGTGGTCGGATGGCGGCTCATCACGGGATGGCGATCGATACGGAAATATTTGTCGCGGTAGGCCGCGAAGAGATGACCGAAGGCGGTGTAGCGCTTCAGCTGCGGCGCGCCGACCACCAGCGGCACGCCGCCTTGCCGGAAAACCGAGCGGCCGATCTCGATTGCCCGGCCGATGCTGCCGATTGCCGGGCTGGAATCGAAGGTCGAGCAGACCTTGTAGTGGCAGATCTCGGCGTTGAGGGTCTTCAGCCAGGCGAAGGCATCTCGCAGATGCGTGTCCATCCACTGCGGCGTCTCGCTTCTGCTGGTGCCGGCCAGCCCGATGGCGCGGCAATGCGCAAATTGCGAAAGCAGCGCCTCGTCCGGCTGCCGCATGAACAGCACGGTCGGCACGCCGCCGAGCTCGAGCGCCTCCATCACATCGGTCGAGCCGGTCAGGTCGTCGCCATAATAACTCAGAAGCAGGTTTTGCATGGCGTCAGGCCGCCTTGCCGTCGCCGAACTTCTCGATCGACCGCGCCAGATCGACATGGCTCAAGGCATAATCCGCCAACGGGATGTCTTGGACCGCCGCCTTCCAGGCCTGCTGCACGGCGCGCACGCCGGCGCCCGGCCCGTCCGGGTGGCTGACGATGCCGCCGCCGCAGAGATAGAGAAGATCGACCGTCCGGCCGGTTCGCTGGAAGGTTTCAGGCGCCTGCCCGCCCCACTGGCCGGAGCCGGCGACCGGCAATGCGCAATCGGCCGGCGAAAAGATCGGCGTGGTCACCGCCTTGAAGGATTCGACGAAGGACCAGTCGGGTTCCCAGTATTTCGAGGCGATGCCATTGATCTGGAATTGGTCGACGCCGAGCAGCCGCCAGAACTGCTGCCAGACCTTGAAGTCCATGCCGAGGCCAGGATGACGGGTGAGAATGTCCCAGCCATTGCGGTGGGCATGGAGCACCAGGCTGGAGCGCTTTCGGAGGTAAGCCATGCCGCCAAAACCGATCGAATTGATGTTGACCACAGCACAATTGCCGCCGGCCTTTGCCACCAGGTCGTGGTTTCGCATCATCTCGTCGGGATCCGCATGTGAGATGCCAAAGGCATACATGACCTTCTTGCCGGTCTTCTGCTCGTGGTCGAGGATCAGCGGCATGATTGCCCTCACCCGCTCTGACAGCGGTGAATAGGCCGGGCTCATCAGCTTCTCGTCGTCCTTGATGAAATCGACGCCGGCGGCAATCAGCTCTTGCACCATCGCGGCCGTCTCGTGCGGGCGGAGTCCCAGCGCCGGCTTGACGATGGTCCCGATGATCGGACGGTCCGCGACAGCGGTGAGCCTGCGGCTGCCCGTGACGCCGAATTGCGGGCCGGGATGCGCGCCCCGGTACTCCTCGGGTAGCTTCATGTCGATCACACGAATGCCGGACAGGCCCCTGATCGAAAACGTGCCGCCGATGGCAATGGTCATCAGCGCTGACAGGTCGGTGCCGATGGCCTCCAGCGGAAAGGCGATGTCGACGTCGGCGCGCTTGACCGGGCCATTGCCGGCTTCGGGACCGGTTTCGGGAAGAGACGGCCGATCCGCATCCGGCAGATGCCGTATCGCCAGGACGCGCGCCGCGACCCTAGCCTTGAGCTCTTCGGTCTCGCCGGCTAGCGCGACGAAGGTTCCGGTCGACTGGTCGCTTGCGATCTTGGCCGCCAGCGCCTCGATATTGCCGCGTGTTTCGATGCGATAGGTGAGAACAATCATATTCGCGCGGCCTGCCGGGGTGGTTCGAAAAAGGTTCCTTGGCCCTCGAAATCTGGTATAATGAGTACATAAGCATTGCAAGCCTTATCCGGCTTGGCAGGTAAAGGCGGGCGGGCTACAGGCGTTCCGGAATTCGTGGCGGAAATGCTAGATAGAGGCCGGTCATAGGAGTGATTCGCGACGATGAACCGTTCGGAGCCGATCGTCCGGCGCAAGCTTTCCGACGAAGTATTCTTGAGACTGAAGCGCCTGATCACCAGCGGCGAATTGCAGCCGGGCGACGACATGCCGTCGGAGCGCGAACTGATGGAGCGCTTCGAGGTCGGCAGGCCGGCGATCCGCGAGGCGATGCAGGCGCTGAGCAATATGGGGCTGGTAGCGATCTCGCATGGTGAGCGGGCCAAGGTGCTGCAGCTGACCGCCAAGTCGATCATCAAGCAGGTCGATGGCGCGGCGAAGATCATCCTGTCATCGTCGAAGGATACGCTCGAGCACCTCAAAAACGCGCGCATCTTCTTCGAGCGCGGCATGGTAAAGGAAGCTGCTGAAAAGGCCACCGCCGAGGACGTGCAGCGGCTGCGCGCAACGGTCATCGAGCAGCGCAGCTTTCGCGGCGACTCGGAAGCCTTCATATCCGCCGACATGAAATTCCACACCCAGATCGCGGCAATATCCGGCAACCCGATCTACGTCGCCGTCAGCGAGGCAATGCTTGGCTGGCTAAAGGAATACCACACCGAAATGCTGATCTGGACCGGCAAGGAAAAGTTCACGCTGACCGAGCACGAAGAGATCATCGAGCGCATCGAAGCCAAGGATGCGGATGGCGCCGAGAAGGCGATGATCAAGCACCTCGAACGCTCGCGTGCGCTCTACGTGATGAATTCCGGCAACTGAAAATCAAGCGCAGGTCTCTACCGGCGTCGCGGTCGGGACTGTGTTCTCGGCCTACTGACTGACCACAGGTCAGCCTGAGTCGGGACCGGCGCAGTTTGCTGTAGCCGTTCAAATCCGATGTATGTGCCGCATTGTTTTCATTCAGCGATTTCAGCATTTGCATCTTTCCAGCCATGGATTTCCGCGGCCGCTTTCGTCAGCGAGCCCGTATACGGCCATCCTGGAGGCGCCGCTCTTTTTCTAGAATTGGCAATTTTGACAAAGACTATGCTAGACTTGCCATCCGACGAGAACGACACCGGGAGTACCGCAATGGCTGTCAGGAGCCTCCACGTTGTGATCTGGCTGCCGTCGAATTTCTATTCGGCCGTTGTCTCGACTCTGGTCGAAATGTTTCAGCTTGTGAATGACGTCTGCCGTTCACAGGTTCTTTCATGTGAGTTCGTTTCAAGGGGCACGCGGTCGACATCAAGCACCGGAATTTCCTTCCCGACAAAGGTTCGACCATCGCGAAAAATGGATGTCCTGATTCTCATTGCGATGCCGGGTGTCGAGATTCCGGACCTTCTGCGCTCGCTCGACGAGGAGAGTGAGCATTCAAAACCGCTGATCGCGCTCGCGCAGCAGCAGGAGGCAATCATCGCAGCACATTGCGGCGCATGTTATCTGCTCGCCAATTCAGGATTGTTGGACGGCAAGCGCGCAACGATATCCTGGTGGCTGAAGAACGAGGCAAGCCGCCGGTTTCCGCAAGTGCGATGGGACGCTTCCCGCCTGCTCATTCGCCAGGACCGCCTTTACACATGTGGAGGCGGGTTTTCCGGACTGGAACTCGCCAGGGCTTTGCTGATCGATCTGGGCTTCTCGAAGGAAGAGCGGATCATTCGAAAACTTCTGGTTCTTCCTCCGCCGCGCACATTTCAGAGTCCCTACGAATTTCCTCTCGACGAAATATCGAACGAGGCCAGCCCATTCGAGAACAAGCTGCGCGAACTCTCGAAAGACAAGATGTCGGAAATCGATTTGAACTTTCTCGCAACCGAATTTGCGATGTCTTCGCGAACCCTGTCTCGCAGGTTTTTCGACGAGTTCCAGACAACGCCGGGAAAATGGATCCAGGAAAGGCGGCTGGAGTTGGCAAAATCCATGCTTGAGGAAACGAAACTGAGCGTTTCAGAAATTTGCTATCGGGTGGGATATCAGGACGTCGCCTCGTTCAGCCGTCTTTTTTCCAGGACGACTGGAATGGCACCAGGCGAGTTTCGAAAGCAAATCGGGTGACAAGCCGGCAGCGGACATGCTGCGGCTAGGGGCAACCGTTGCGGAATTGCGGCGATTCATGAACCCCGGCATATGACTTCAGCCGATCCGGACGATTGCGTAAGGCGTCATCACAAGACGGTCTCGGCCCGACGCGTCGCGCTGAATCTGGCGTGACGTTCGTCCATCCCAGATCTTCAGAAAACCCTGATCGGAGCCGAGCCCGGAAACATCGACTGGAACGTCGACCGGGGTAAGGTTCGCCAGCCAGACGATGATCTTGCCTGTCTGGGCGCGGCTGGCCACTCCGAGCACCCGCGTCTCATCGGTCGTTGTTGCCGTTATGTGCGCATGGCCGGCCAGTTCGCAAAGTCCTTTCACCGCGTGGAAAATCGGCCGGCGCGTACCTTCTTCGACCGGTTCATCCGACAAGGCCAGCACGCCGAATGGCCCGGTGAAGCTGCAGAGCGTGAGCATTTCGAGCCCGGCAGGGGCGAGGCGTGCGGCATAGTCGATCGTCCACGCGGCCCCGAACAGTCCGGCATGGCGAGGGTCGCGGTCGGCCATGGCAATGCGCTGACTGTCGGGATTGGCCTTGGTCGCGCCGCCATAAGGGTTCTGGCGCATGGCAATGGTCGACGGCCCGATCCGATAAGGTTTTGTTCCGAAGATCGCCCGTACAGACGCCGTGATGAAAGGCAGCGCCTCCAGCGATTGCATGACGCTGAGATCGTCGGCGGCATGCACGATCGGGCAAGTGCAATGCGTGACGAAATCGAGCGGGTCGGCCGGCACACGCTTGCGGTTGAGTTCGGTGAAATAGCTGAACATGCCGCCGCCGAGGCGGGTGTCGGGAAAGGCACGCCGCGCCGCGGCATAGACATCTTCGAGCGGCGGGCACTGCGGCCATGCGCTGCCCGGCGGCGTCGACTGCCGGTCGACCGAGGGCGAAACGGCAATGGCCGAGAGCTTGAGCCCGGCCTTGCGCACCCTGTCGGCGACGCCTGAAAGCTCGACGTCGAGATCGCCGTCGCCGGCAATGACACATTCGAGCGTTGTCCGAGCCGGATAGGCGGCGGCCAGCCTGGCGTAGGACCGCAAGGCGTCGAGCCCGTGGCCGCGCGTCGGGTCAAAGTGGAACATCAATTGCTGCGGGCCAAGCTCGGACAGCACCGACAGCTTGCTCAGCGCGGCCTCGACCTCATCCGGGTAGATGATAACGCCGATATCCGGCAGCACCGGCCCGGCTTGGCCGAGCGTGACACGAATCGGTTCGGCGGTTGCCGCGGTGGCCGGCACTTTCCCGCCACCCTCCACCCGCAAGCTGATGGTCTGGCGGAAGGGCTTGCCGGCAGGCAGCACGTAGGGCCATGGCAGCGCGAGCGGCCGGACATAGGTCTTGTAGGAGGCATCCGACCAGTTGCGCTGGTCTTCCATCTCGAAGGCATCGCCTTCCATACGGCATTCGGCGGTGACGCCCGCCCGGACCTCATGGGTGATCGCCCGCAGATCCTTGAACGGCTGCCAGGGATCGATTAGTTCTGGGAGCCTCGTTGCGACCACGCTGCCGTCGGTATGCTCGACCGTGACCGGGCTGCCGGCCAGGCCGGCAATCGGATGCAGGATGCAGAAGCCACAGCGATTGGTTTCGAAATCGCTGTCGGGACGAGCGCTCACGTCGAAGACCAACTCGGCCATCGGCGGAGCTCTTGATGGTCGCGCGGAAGCCGAGTCGACTGCCGTCCGGTGCCTGGCAACTTGCCGAATAGCTGACGGAAAATGCCTCGGCATCTTGCTCGATGGCAGGGTTGGTGAGCGCCGGCTCGTAGGTGCCCCAGTCGCGATCTCTGACGATATAGGCGATGGCGCGCAGAACTTCGGTGCCGCCCTGCCGAATGTTGCGCAGATTGCCGTTGACGAAGTCCGCCGTCAGCGCACCGGCGCGCAGCCTGACCGGTTCGACTTCAACCGCATGCGTGCCGTAAAGGAGGAAGGCGTCGGCTGTCATTTCAGCAAGGCGTCGAGTTGCACCGGTTCGCGGCTTGCGGCGCCGGCATAGGCCGCCTCGACCAGCGCCAATGTCTTGAGGTTGTCCGCGCCCGAGGTCGCGGGCTCGGTTCCGTTGGTCAAGCAATCGACCCAATGCTTTTGAATGGCGACGACGCTTTCCTGGATGTTGTGCCACGGCCGCGATGCCCAAGGCAGCAGCGGCGGCGAGACGTCGCTGACAGCCGTTCCGCTCCTGCCGGTGACGGTGAGCCGGTAGCCCTGCGCCAGCCGGATCGTGCCGTCGCTGCCGTCGATTTCGATCAGCGTCTGCGGAAACGGCTCAGTCGCGAGCTTGCTCGCGTAGCTGCAGTCGACCACCGAAGTGGCGCCGCTCGTGTGGTCCATGAGCATCGTCGCAACATCCTCGCCGGCAATGGCAGGGTTGACGCGCGCCGTTCGCGCAGTGACCGTCGAGACGTCGCCCAGCAGAAAGCGGGCGATGTCGAGGATGTGGATGCCGAGGTCTTCGATAATGAAGCGCTTTCCCGTCGCCAAATAGGGCTGGCCGGAAAACACGTCGTAAGCCGATCGAAACGAGATCCGTCCGAAGAAGGGTGTGCCGATGTCGCCGCTGTCGAGCACGGCACGCACCGCCTGGATCGGCGACTGCCAACGAAAATTTTCGTGCACCATCAGCGGCACACCGGCGACGGCGCATGCCTTCACTATCGCCTTGGCGTCGGCAAGCGTCGGCGCGAAAGGTTTTTGGCAGATTACCGGCACGCCGTGCTGCGCCGCCATCTCGACGAGGGGACGGTGGCTCGGCGCGGTGGTGGCGATGTCGACGAAATCCAACCTTTCGCCGGCAAACAGTGCTGCCGCGTCGGTATAGCGCCGCGCGACCCCGAACTGGTCGCCGACGATCCTCAACCGGTCCGGATCGCGGTCGCAGATGGCAGCGATCGAGGCACCCTCTATGTCGCGCCAGGCATGCATCTGGTTGATGGCGAAGAAGCCGCAGCCGATCAGCGCTCCCCGCAGTTCCGTCATGTCAGCCGGCCTTTGCCATCTGCATCAGCGTCACCCGGCTCTGCAGCCGGCGCTGTGCCTGGTCGACGACGACGGCGACGATGATGACGAGGCCCTTGATCACCATCTGCCAGAACGAGCTCACCCCCATCATCACCAGCCCGTCCGAAAGAATGCCGATGACGAAGGCGCCGACAATGGTGCCGCCAATGGTGCCGCGTCCGCCCGACATCGAGGTGCCGCCGAGCACTGCCGCGGCAATGGCGTTGAGTTCGAAGCTCTCTCCGGTCGCCGGATGCGAGGCCATCAGTTCGGACGAGATGATCAGCCCGACGATCGCCGCGCAGAAACCGGAGAACATGTAGACGAACATCTTCACCATGTTGACGCGGACGCCCGAAATCCGCGCCGCCCGCTCGTTGCCGCCAACGGCGAAAATGTGGCGGCCGAGCGGGGTGTACTTGGCGAGATAGGCGGCCCCTAATGCAACAACGAGCAAAATCCACAGCGCGACGGGCAGGCCGAGCAACCGGCCGGCGCCGAGAAAGCCGAATCCGGTGGTGCCAAGCTCCGGCTTGCCGACGAGATTGGGGAAGGTGCGCCCGTCGGACGACAGCAGCGCCAGGCCGCGCGCGACATAGAGCACGCCGAGCGTGGCGATGAACGGCGCAACGTTAAGCCTGGTGATCAGCAAGCCGTTGACGGCGCCGATCAATATGCCGACGGCAAGCGTGATCAGCGCGATCTCGAAGACGTTGAAATAGATGGTATAGCCGACCTGCAGGTCGATGCCGTTGAGCACGAGATAGCCGGCCACCATGCCGCACAGGCCGACGATCGAGCCGACCGACAGGTCGATGCCGCCGGTGATGATGACAAAGGTCATGCCCATTGCGAGGAATGCGTTCAGCGCCACGTGCTTCGACACCAGGATAAGATTGGCGGCCGAGAGGAAATTGGGGGCAGCTATCGAGAAGAACAACAGCACGGCGATCAGCGCGATGAACGTCCTCGCCTTCATCAGCGTCAGCAGGACCGAGCCGCTCGAAAGGGAGGTGACCGCCGCCTTGGCTGGAATGTCAGTCATGCGCCTTGCTCTCCGTGCGGGACCGGTCCGTGGCCGAGCGCCGAGGCAGCGACGATTGCGGCCTCTGTCGCCTCGGCGCGGTCGAACATACCAGTCAATTTTCCATTGCTCATCACCGCGATGCGGTCTGACAACGCCATCACCTCATCGAGATCCGAGGTGGCAAACAGGATCCCCAGGCCGTCGCGCGACAGCTTGCGCATGGTGCGGAACACGTCGGCCTTGGCGCCGACGTCGATGCCGCGGCTCGGCTCGTCCATCAGCAGCACCTTCGGTCCGGTGAGCAGCGCCTTGCCGATCACCACCTTCTGCTGGTTGCCGCCCGATAGCGACGAGACTTCCTGCGCCGGATCGGCGACCTTGATCGCCAATTCGCGCACGGTCTGGGCCACCGCCTGTCGTTCGGCGGCACCACGAATGTGGAACAGGCGCACGAAACGCGACAGGCTGGCCAGCGTCAGATTGCTGGCGACGGAGAGGGTCGACACCAGCCCTTCGCGCTGGCGGTCTTCGGGGATCAGCGCCAGGCCGCGGCGGATGCGTCGCGTCGTGTCCCGCTCGTGCACTTTTTTGCCGGCAATGAATATCGTTCCGGTCGAATGGCCGTGACGGCCCATGATGCAGTCGAACAGCTCGCTGCGTCCGGCTCCCATCAGCCCGTAGATGCCGAGGATTTCACCGGCGCGCAGCGACAGCGAGACGTGGTCGACCGCGAGCCCGCCGGTGACACGCGGCAGGCAAATGTCCTCGGCACGGAATATCTCTTCGCCCGGAACATGGCCGTCGGCCTTGGCGAAGTCCTTGGCGTCGGAGCCGATCATCTGCCGCACGATCCACTGGGTATCGACGTCTTTCATCTCCGCCTGGCCGGTGATGCGCCCATCGCGCAGCACGGTGATGGTGTCGCCGATGCGGATCAGTTCCTCGAGCCGATGCGAGATGTAGACGATTGCCACGCCGCGCGCCTTGAGGTCGGCAATCACCTTGAACAGGATCTCGACTTCCGCCGCGCTGAGCGCCGAGGTCGGTTCATCCATGATCAGGATGCGCGCATCGAGCGAAACCGCCTTGGCGATCTCGACCAGTTGTTGCTGGCCGATGCGCAGATCCTCGACCAGCATGTCGGGCCGGATGCCGGCTTCCAGGCGTTCAAGGAACTCCGCCGCGCGGCGCTCCTGCTCTTTGCGGTCGATCTTGCGGAAGCGGTTGGTGATCTCGCGGGTGGCGAAAATATTTTCGGCGACAGTCAGATTGCCGAACAGGTTCAGCTCCTGGAACACCATGCCGATGCCGCGATTCACCGCATCCCCGGATGACGAGAAGGAAACCTCCTCGCCGTCCAGCAGAATGCGCCCGAGTGTCGGCTGCTCGACGCCCGCGATGATCTTCATCAGCGTCGATTTGCCGGCTCCGTTTTCGCCGACCAGCACGTTGACCGCGCCCTTGCGCACCTCGAAATTCGCCCGCTTGACTGCGACGGTGCCGGAATAGACCTTCGAGACATCCTCCAGCTTCAGGATGACATCTTGATTGCCGCTCATGGCTTCGGCCCGATCTCTGCCTCCGCCGGCGTCACCAGCGGCAGGTCCTGGCCACTGCCCGGCGTATAGGCGCCAAGTACCTCGACGCTGCGGCCCTCGGGTGTCTCGCGCGGCAGCTTGGAAAGCACGGTCTTGTCGGCATAGGCGTTGAACGCCTTGCCGAACTGGGCGAAGTCGATCTGATTGGTGAAATCGTTGAACTGGATGAAGTCGAGGCTGTCGCGCAGGGCGGTCCCACGCATGGCGGGGCCGATCTGCACCCGCGCATCGGCCTTGCCGTCGCCGTCGGCATCGATGTCCATCGTCGCCGCCCGTGACTGTGTGTTGGCTGCAACGACCTTGCCCTCGAGCCGAACGGCGAAGGTCCATGGCGAATTCGCCTGCTTCTTCGGGTTGCCGTATTTCGCGCCGGCAGCGGCGGGGTCGGCCTTGGCCAAGGCATGCACCTCGGGAAACGGCCCGGCCTTCTGCTGCAGATAGGGTATCACCTTCGTCGCCCAGATGTCCTCGACCAACTTGTCGGGATTGAACGCGGAGCCAGTGCCGCCGTTTTCCGCCGACGGCGTCGGCAAGATCTTGCAGGCGGTCAGGCTGACTATTGCTGCGAGGAACAACGCGACAAAGATCGGCCGGGTCAGCGTGTTGAACATGTCGGCTCGTTCGGCATGGCGGTCAGGAGCACCCAGAGAAATGGAAGCAAGGGCGAAATGGAAGCAAGGGACGAACCGGAGGCTCGTCCCTTGCTGCCTGATGTTACGCCGGCTCAGTTGGTGAGCGCGAACGTCTCGAGCTTGGCGGCATTGTCGCCATTGACCAGGACGCAGTCCATCAGCTGCTTTTCTTCGGCGGGAGACTTCTTGTTCTTGATGAAGTCGTTGGCCTGCTCGACCGCCATCTGCGCCTGCGCGAAGGCCGGCTGCAGAACTGTCGCCTTGATGCCGCCGGAGGTGATTGAGTCGCGCACGTCGTTCGACCCGTCGAAGCCGACGACTATGACGTCCTTGCGGCCGGCAGCGGCGAGTGCCGCATGGGCGCCCATCGCCATCGTGTCGTTGCCGGAGATCACGCCCTTGATATCGGGATTGGCCTGGAGGATCGACTCCATCTTTGAATAGGCCTCGGTCTGGCTCCAATTGGCCGACTGCTGCGCCACCATCTTCAAGTCTGGATAGTCGTCGATGACGTCGTGGTAACCCTTGGAGCGGATGCCGGCATTGGTGTCGGATTCCTTGCCGACGAGCTCGACGAAATTACCCTTCTCGCCCATCAGCTTGACGAATTCCTGCGCGCCGAGCTGGGCGCCCTGATAGTTGTTGGAGACGATCTGCGCGACGGCAACGCCGGTGGCATTGATCTCGCGATCGATCAGGAATGAGGGAACACCTGCGTCCTTGGCCTTCTGCACGGCGGCGACGGTGGCGTCGGCGCCGGCATTGTCGAGGATGATTGCCTTGGCGCCGCGGCCGATCGCCGTGTCGATAAGTTCGGACTGCTTGTTGGCATCGTCGTCATGGACGAGCACCAGCGCCTCGTAGCCGAGTTCCTTGGCCTTGGCCTCTGCGCCGACAGCTTCCGCCTTGAAGAACGGATTGTCATGCGAGGGCGTGATGATGGCGATCAGATCCGCCGCATAGGCGGGTGCGGCCGTGCCAAGCGCCAGCATGCCGGCGAAAGCCGCAAGCGTCATTCTGCGTGTTAGTTTCATGTATTCCTCCCGTTGAAAACCCGTGCCTTGATCCCAAGGCTATATGCATTCAATTCGTTAGCCAGCGCGGATCGCGGATCGCGTCAGGTTCACAAGCCCTTTGCCGGCTTCACCTCGATCGATCGTTTCCCCGCTATCCTCCACTCGTCCAGGCCCTGAGCTTGCTGCGAAGCTTGACGGTCCGAGCCATCGAACAGCTAAGCTAACTGGTATGATGAGTCAATGACAATTTCAGGTGATATGTTCCGGAAGACGCGTCGCGCCCTCAGGTGATGCGCTGAATGCTCGCGGCAATCTCCTCCGGCTCGAACACCCGCTTCCAGTCATCGCGCATCAGCACCGGCTTGCCGAACTCTATCGCCTTGTTGCAGGCGTCGGAGAACACGCCTTTGGTCTCGCCGAAGATGACGGCGCCAAGCACGTTCATATGGCCAAGCAGGAAGTCGAGCGCCGCCTGCTTGTCGACCCCGCGCGCCACCACCTCGTCGACCGCCTCCTTCATGACGACGAGCAGCGAAGCGCATACCGTTTCCGAAAGGCCGGGCTCGAGCAGCGCCATGTGATCGACGGTGACTCGATGCGAGCGCATAACCGGGGCCCAGATGATCTTGGCGATCGCCTCACACTTGGCGAAATCTTCCTCCGGCCCCTGCATCAAGGCGCTGACCATGTGCTGCTTGGCCTTGACGCCGCCGAAATAGTCCTTCTTGGCCGCCATGTCGGTCTCGTCGTTGAAGATCGGCGGATGGCACGGGTGGGTGACGAAATAGGTCAGGTCCGGTCGCTGCGGCAAATGCCCGGCGAAGGGTGCCGCGGCGTCGAGCACGACGACCATCGTGCCTGATGCAAGCTTGCTCTCGATGCTCGCCGCGACCTTGCCGATATGGGTGTCCGGCACCGCCAGGATCACCACATCGGCGCCATCAAGCGCCTCATCGGCGCTGACGGCATCGATGCCGAGGCCCGACTTCAGCCGCTCGCGGCCGGCGTCGCTGACCTCGACATGCCGTACCGTATAGGGAGATCCGCGAAAATTGGTCGACAGGCGGTAACCCATTTTGCCGCCAGCGCCAAACAGCGCAATCGTTGTCATTGTCCGTTACTCCTGATTTCCAACGACGGCCCTGCCGATCGTCATCCCATTGACTTGTATGCACATCGCCGCCGGCTGGCGGATTACAAAAGGCGGGGCCGCCGCTCAAATGACGATGCCCTGGACGATGTCTCGGGCGCTCGGATGTCCAGCACAGCGCAGCTATGCGGAGCATGCTACCTCAGATACACATTATACCAGCATACCAAATTAGCAAGCGGCCGTGGCACGGCTCTGACCACTTGCTTTGGCCGTCGTTTACCTCCTGTTCAACGGCAACGAGCGATCATCGCGGCTGAACCGCCAATCGGGCGGGATGATTCGCAGCGAACAAAGCCCATGCTCGAGACTTCACTCTACAGCCCGGTCAAGACCTTCCTCGAAGGCCTGGGTTTCATGGTCAAGGGTGAGATCGGCGGCTGCGATCTGCTGGCGCTGAGTGCAGACTCTCCACCGATCGTCGTCATCTGCGAGCTGAAGCTGAAGTTCAATCTCGAGCTGGTCCTCCAGGGCGTCGACCGTATGGCGGTGAGCGACGAGGTCTGGCTCGCAGCATGCATGTCGGGCCGTGGCAAAGGCCGTGAGAGCGACGTGAGATACCGCAATCTCTGCCGTCGCCTCGGCTTTGGCCTGCTTGGCGTGCGGACGAACGGCGAGGTTCAGGTGCTGCTCAGCCCGACAGCATTGGCTCCGCGTCGGGATCCCCGGCGACGCTCGAAACTGATCGACGAACATCGGCGTCGGCAGGGCGATCCTGTCGCCGGCGGCGGCTCGCGTGCGCCGATCATGACCGCCTATCGCCAGCAGGCCCTGGCATGCGCCGCAGCACTCGCGGACGGCCCAAAGCGGCCGCGTGACTTGAAGCCCAACCTGCCGAACGCGCCCAAAATCCTGCTGCACAACGTGTATCGCTGGTTCGCGCGCACCGATCGCGGGATCTACGAACTGACCGCTCAGGGCCGTGAGGCATTGCAGCGCTGGCCGCAGCCCGATCGCAGCCACACCGCCGCCTGAGACAGGCAACGCCGGATTTCGCGCTCGCTTCCGCGACAATCACGGCTTCGGCAAGACAGCAACCTCCGTGACGGAACCATATTTCGACACGATGGTTGTGTCGTCACCGAATTGATCGTCCCTGAGCAAAACGGAAGGAAAGGCCATGCGGCTATCGACGACAATTGCCACACTCTCGGCACTGGCTCTTGCCTCGCCGGTCTATGCGCAATCCGTGGGACCAGAGCTTGCCCCTGTCCCGCCGACGGCCCCGCAAACCCTGCCAGAGCAAGCCACGCCCGAAGGGGCCACTCCCGACCAGGCTACACCTGACCAAGCCTTCTCCGCGCAGAATTTCACCGCAGTGACAATCGTGGCGATGGAGGATCTGCCTCCTGACATCAAGGCACAGGCGGAGGCCGTCGTCACCCAGACCAGCGCCGAGGATTTGCGTATCCTGCAAAGTTCGATCGACGCATCGCCGCAGGCGGCATCGGCACTGGCGGCGAACGGGCTTAATTCCACGCAGGTCGTGGCCGCCAATATCGACGGCGACGGCACGCTGACGCTGATCATCCAGACGACGACGTGAGCGGCTGAAAGCGGACAAGCCGGTTCCGGCATGGAACCGAAGCCCGCCTGGATCGCGGAGGACTGTCATGGCCGAGGCTGCAGTTCGCAACTTCACCATCAATTTCGGGCCACAACATCCCTCCGCTCACGGCGTCCTGCGGCTGGTGCTCGAACTCGATGGCGAGATCGTGGAACGCGCCGATCCCCACATCGGCCTGCTGCATCGCGGCACCGAAAAGCTCATCGAGTACAAGAGCTACCTGCAGGCCTTGCCCTATTTCGACCGGCTCGACTACGTCGCGCCGATGAACCAGGAGCACGCATTCTGTCTCGCCGCCGAGAAGCTCCTTGAAATATCGGTTCCGAAACGCGGGCAACTCATTCGCGTGCTTTTCTGCGAAATAGGCCGGCTCCTGTCGCACCTCCTCAACGTCACCACGCAAGCCATGGACATCGGCGCGCTGACGCCGCCGCTCTGGGGTTTCGCCGAACGCGAGAAGCTGATGGTCTTTTACGAGCGCGCGTCCGGCGCCCGCATGCACGCGAATTATTTCAGGGTCGGCGGCGTGCATCAGGATCTGCCGCCGGAACTCCTCGACGACATCTGGAATTTCTGCGATCCGTTTCTCAAGGTCTGCGACAATCTCGAAGGGCTGTTGACCGAGAACCGCATTTTCAAGCAGCGCAATGTCGATGTCGGCGTGATCGGCCTCGACGATGCCTGGGCCTGGGCCTTCTCCGGCGTGATGGTGCGCGGATCGGGCGCGTCCTGGGACCTGCGCAAGGCGCAGCCATACGAATGCTATTCGGAGATGGATTTCGATATCCCGGTCGGCAAGCATGGCGACTGCTACGACCGCTATCTCGTACGCATGGAGGAAATGCGCCAGTCGGTCCGGATCATGCGGCAATGTCTGGAAAAGTTGCGCTCGCCCGAAGGTCAGGGGCCGGTCGCGATCCCGAACCGCAAGATCACGCCGCCGCCGCGTGCTACGATGAAGCGCTCGATGGAAGCGACGATCCACCACTTCAAACTTTATACCGAAGGCATTCGCGTGCCGCGCGGTGAAGTCTATGCCGCCGTCGAGGCGCCGAAGGGTGAGTTCGGCGTCTACCTCGTGTCGGACGGAGGCAACATTCCCTACCGATGCAAGATCCGCGCACCTTCCTTCGCCCACCTGCAGGCGATGGATTTCCTGTCCCGAGGCCATATGATCGCCGATGTTGCCGCGATCATCGGCTCGCTCGACATCGTATTTGGAGAGATCGACCGCTAAAGTGGGTCGAAGGGTATTTGGAGAGATCGACCGCTAGAGCGGATCGAAGGGTGTTTGGAGAGATCGGCCGCTCACCAGGTCGAAGGATCTTCCACGATCGCGGGATTGTTGTCCCTAGCCAGATCGCACATGCCTGGACGGCGCTCGAACGCCCGTCGGACGAAGGCTCTCAATTGCGGCGGGCCAACTCAAATTCTCGCATCAAAGACGGACGCATGGCCGCGACAAGGCGCAGCCAAGCGTCAAGGAGTTTCACAATCTGCGCGGCCTGACGGGGCACGAGTCCTTCCAAGTTCGGAAGCGCTCCCCGCAGCGCGGAAAGAACGCGTGTTCCGCCGTTCCTCGTATCGCGTCAATGCACGATCAAGCCCTTCATCCAGGCAACAAATCTGTTGCCGCGAACTATCCCGCGCACCCTGGCAGCGGCCCATCGCGCTTGCATCGTGGCGCCAACGTGGCAATGGCAAACGATTTGGTGCAACTGCCGGTCGCTCAGTTCGAAGAAGCGCTTTGCCTCACCATAGGTATCGTCGTTCAAGCCCATGGCACGCAGAACCGGATCCTCGAAAGCGACAGTGAGCGGCGTCCCAGCGCCACGCGATCTGTCGCGCGCTTCCCTGTTCATATATTCGGTGCCTGGAAGCGCCCCAAGGCATCGCGTCGGGTTTTGCTCGAGAAGTTCTGCCCAACGTTCAATCCGCTGGTTTCGGCTCATCGCCGGATACGCCGCGAAGGACTCAACTTCCGCGACGGCATGCAGTTGGTCGAGTGTTTGATGTTTCATGGTCGGCTCCTGTCGACAGGTGAATTCGCCCACGCCTATATGAGCAATTATCGCGCCGTGGAGCGCTGACAAGGCCGGATCACCGCAACATGAGGCGTACGGATCACCTGCCCGGTGAAGCGGCGCTCGGTTCCAACGCGCCGGCGCCGCTCAGTGGGTTCGACGTCGCCCCGTTAACCGAACCCATTCCGGGCAGGAACTTTTGCGGAAGCTCGCGGTTTGGCTTTGCGTCCGCCCCGGCGGCTGCAATATCAGTCTTGAAAGCCATTCCGTTGGACACGAAGCCGCAAAGCGTCGAACAAGACGTCGAGCCTGTAAATGAAACTCGGGAGCAACCGGCCCGGGTTCGAGAATCTCGTGAGCGATCGGCAGAGCCGCGGCAGGAAAAGCCCGACGGGGATGCCTCGCAACGAAAGGCCGGTCTGCTCGGCTTTCCCAGGCGCCATCCCTATGCGACGGCGGCGGTTGCGCTTGCGCTGTTGCTCGTCGCGGCAGGCGTCGTGATCTGGTGGCTGAACGCTCGCCAGTACGAATCGACCGACGACGCCTTCATCGACGCCCGCACGGTGACGATCGGCGCCCAAATCGCCGGCCGCATTACCGAGCTGGCGGTTACCGCAATCAGCACGTGCAGGCAGGTGATGTCCTCCTGCGCATCGACGACAGCGACTATCAGGCAAATCTGAAGCAGGCCGATGCCGGCGTCGCCGCGGCCGAAGCCGAAATCGTCAATGTCACCGCTCAGATCGAGGCTCAAAACGCAAAGGTGAACGCTGCCCAGAGGCAGGTTGCACAGGCCAAGGCAGCGCTGGATTTCGCCAAGGCAGAGGATCAACGCAATCGCGAACTCCTGGCCAAGGGCACGGCAACGCAGCAGCAGGCGCAGCAAGCGGCATCGACGCTGCGTCAGGATCAGGCCGCGCTGGACAGTGCCGAGGCCAATGTCGCCTCAGCAAAAAGCCAGGTTTCGGTCTTGCAGGCACAAGCCAGGAGCGCCGAGGCGCAGCTCGAACAGGCCAAAGCCAGCCAGGAGCAAGCACGCACGACGCTGTCGCGCACGACCATCACAGCACCCGCAGCCGGGCGGGCAACGAGCATTTCGGCCGCTGACGGCACCTACGCGCAACCTGGCCAGGTATTGATGATGTTCGTTCCCGACGAGGTCTGGGTGAGGGCCAATTTCAAGGAGACGCAGCTCGACCTGATGCGGCAGGGACAACCGGTCGACATCGATATCGACGCGTACCCGAACAAGTCCTTCCATGGCCGCGTCGACAGCATCCAGGCCGGCAGCGGCACCGCCTTCAGCCTCCTGCCGGCTGAAAATGCCACCGGCAACTACGTCAAGGTGGTGCAGCGCGTGCCGGTCAAGATCGTCTTCGACAAGCCGCCCGATGTGCTTCTCGGCCCAGGGCTGTCGGTGGTGCCGACGGTCAAGGTGCAATGAGCGGCGAAGCAGCCAGAAATCAGGGCGAAAGCCGATCCGCCGCCGGGACACACAATCCCTGGCTCATCGCCATTGTCGTTTCCATCGCCACTTTCATGCTGGTGCTGGACACCTCGATCGCCAATGTCGCCCTGCGCAACATCGCCGGCAGCCTGGCGGCCGGAATGGACGAAAGCACCTGGGTCATTACCACCTATCTTGTGGCCAACTCGGTGATCATCCCGGTCAGCGGCTGGCTGGCAAGCGTCATCGGCCGCAAGCGCTACTACATGCTTTGCGTGGCGACCTTCACCGTCGCGTCGCTGCTGTGCGGACTGGCGCCCAACCTGGAACTGCTCATCCTGTTCAGGATCCTTCAGGGCCTCGGCGGCGGCGGCATGGCGCCAAGCGAGCAATCGATCCTTGCCGATACCTTTCCGCCGGAAAAGCGCTCGCAAGCCTTCGCGCTTTACGGCATTGCCGTCATCGTCGCACCAACGGTCGGGCCGACGATCGGCGGCTGGCTGACGGACCATTTCTCCTGGCACTGGATCTTCTTCATCAACGTGCCGTTCGGCATCCTGTCGCTGGCACTGGTGCAATGGCTGTTGGTCGAACCGGACGTACTCGAACGCGAACGCAAGGAACGGCTGAAAGGCGGCCTGAAGATCGACGGGGTCGGATTCATCCTGGTGGCTACCGCACTGGGGTGCCTCGAGATCTTCCTCGACCGAGGCCAGCGCTACGATTGGTTCGCCTCGAATTTCATTACGACTTTCGCAGTGATTTCCGCGATCGCGTTCCTGCTGCTTATCCCATGGGAAATCAGTCGCAGCGATCCGGTCGTCGACATGCGCCTATTGTTCACGCGCCAGTTCGGCACGGCCTTCCTGGTTATGATGGCGGTCGGTGCTATCCTGTTCAGCACCACCCAGATCGTGCCGCAGCTGCAGCAGACGACATTTGCCTACACCGCGACGCTGTCGGGCCTTTCGATGATGCCGGGCGGCATCGCCATGCTGATCTTGATGCCGGTGTCCGGATTTGTAGGCAGCATCGTGCAGCCCAAATACCTGATCATGGTGGGCATGTCGGTGGTCGCAGTCGCGCTTTGGCACATGACCTCGCTTACCCCGGACGCCAGCTTCCGCTTCTTTGCCTTTGCCCGTGTCTTCCTGATGGTCGGGCTGCCGTTCCTGTTCATTCCCATCTCGACCGCGGCCTATGTCGGCCTGCCCCCGCAACAGACCAACCAGGCATCGGCGCTGATCAACGTTGCACGCAATATCGGCGGCAGCATCGGCGTCTCGCTGTCCAACACCGTCATTGCGCAAAGCTCCCAGATCCATCAATCGAATCTGGTTGGCCACACCGTGCAATCGTCGCCCGCCTATCAGCAGGTGCTTCGGCAGGCGACCGAGCATTTCGTCGCCCAGGGTTCGCCGCTGGTCCAGGCGAAGCAGCAGGCGATCGGCTGGCTCGGCCAGTTGATCGCCCGCCAGGCCACGCTGCTCGCCTACGTCGATGTCTTCCGCTATTGCGCGGTGGCAACCGCCCTGCTCGTTCCGCTTGCCCTGCTGCTGCGGTCAGGCAAGTCGGGCAGCAGACACGAGAATCCGGAGATGGGCTGACCCGCAGGCGCGACGGTGTGGTTCCAAAAACGAGGAAGCCGGGAACCAGCTAACCCATTGCGTTGTTCTGCGCCAAGAGGAGATGATCACGATGGCCACTATTCCCACACCCGAGCCAACACCGACCCCGGTACCACCGCCTCCCATCCCCGATCCCAAGCCCGTGCGTGAGCCGGACCCCGACAGGCTCCCCGACGAGGACCCCATTCCCAATCCGGATGAAAACGATATTCCGCCGAAGCGGATGTCTTTCAGCCGGCAGTTGCCGTGATCGTTCTGCAGCCTGTCTGGCGATTGCTTGCGCCAGCGGCGCCGCCTGTCAGATTTCGAGCATGGCGTAGGGGCGGCCGGTCGGCTTGGCGACATGCATGGCAACGTTATAGACCGACGCTCCGCCCGGCGTACGGCCCTCATAGACGCCACGATGCGCATGGCCATGCACCACTGCGCTGACCTGGAACCGGTCTATTGTCTCGGCCAGGCGTGACGAACCGAGAAACGGGAAAATCTCCAGCGGCTCGCCTTCGACCGTCTCGACGACAGGCGCGTAGTGCAGAACGACAAGCGTGCGTTTGGCGCGGACCTGCCGCATCGCGTTTTCAAGCCGCATCGCTTCGTTCACGCTTTCCGCCACCATCGACTTGATCGCCGGTTCGCCAAAGGAGCCGAGCATGCGCGATCCAAAACCGCCAACGAAACCCTTGACCCCAACGAACCCGACCTCGTGAATCTCCGTCGCCTCGCCGTCGAGGAGATGAACGCCCGCCTGACGCAAAATGTCGGTGACCTGCTCGACGGCGCCTGACTCATAGTCGTGGTTGCCAAGTACGGCGACGACCGGGATCGTGCAGGCACGCAGTTCCTCGGCAAGGATTTCGGCCTCCCGAGGCTTGCCGAGATTGGTAAGGTCGCCGGTCAGCACGAGAACCTGGGCTTCGCGCGACATCTCGCCGAAAAGATCGCGGTACGACGCCTGGTCCTCCTTGCCGACATGCAGATCGCCGATGGCGGCGACCTTGAGTGTGCCGCCGTTTTCGGCCTTTGCCGAAGCAGATTCGAGCTCGTCAGCCATCGCTATATTCTCCTTCACCGCCGACGTCGGCAAAGCCCCATTGCTTGACGTCGATCTCATAGTCGGTTCGTGAAAGCATGCGCCCGCGGCAGATCCGCATCCGGGAAGGCGGCAATTCGCGCTGCTTGGCCAGCCGGTCGAGCAACTCGTCGAGCAGCCACGCGGGCACACGGTCTCGCTCCGTCGGATAGATCCATCTGAAGTTCAACAGATGCATCAGCAAGACTTCCCAATGAACTTCCATGTAGGAAAGCAGCCTTTGCCAGTCGATCTGGTCGTGCGCCTTGAGGATGGTGTGCGCGACGTCGGCGCCATCATGCCGGCCGCGGTCCTGGATGAAGCATTTGGACCAGATAAGCTCGGTTGGGCCGATGATCCGCACGTGGCTGCCCAGCAATTCGGCCTGGCGAGCATGCTCCAGCCACTGGTCGTCGACAGGCATTGTGCCGTTCATCGAGGTGAAGATGACGTCGAAAAAATGCGTGCCCCTGAACACCTTGCCGAGCCACCGGTCGTCCTCGACCACGACCGCATAGCCGATCTGCTTGAAATGGGCGAGGATGCGCGGGCAGTCGCCGGCCTTGCAGAAAATGTCGAGATCCTTGGTCGGGCGGATGATCCCGGTATAGGCGCTTACGGCATAGGTGCCGGCGACGAGAAAGGGGATGCCCGTCGCGACAAGCTCGCGGATCGCTTCGATATAAAAGACCTCCGCTTCGGCATTGCGAGGCGTCGGGGCGGCTTTTGGATCGACCGACGGAACGGATGCCGGGATGGCGCTTTCCGGTGGGGGATTGATGATCATAGCAAATGGCTCCTGGCCCGGCAGACCAGCAGCCGCCTGTATCTAATAGCCAAGCATGCCCGATGGTTCCCGCCGCTGCGTGCCACCGCCGCTCTCGCCTGCTGCATCAGGCGAACACGCCGCGGTGGCGGGCCTGCGAAGCGGTCATGGCTCTCGGCCGCGGCGGCAGCCATAAAGAGACATGTGAGCGGTTATTTTTGGCGTCAAGATCGCAGCGCGCTTCGGCCTCAAGCGCGTCGAGGCGTAGTGGGCCCGCTATCATTCTCGGGTCCGGAAAGGATTGGTTTCAACATGGTTCCCGAGCTGTCGGAGGCGCTGCGCACCCGGCGTAACAGCCACTTGAGCGCCCGTAGCCAAACCGACTCTGTTTTCCGGAACGCTGCAGGCGGCGTGGCGAAAAGGCCATTCTCCATTTTGTAGTTCCTCACTGTCTCAGTCCAATCAGCGTTCTTCAACGAGCAAAACTTGTGTTGGTTCCGCGTCGCCATCGGCGGGAGCACGGGCTGGACAGGCGAAGCCATCATTGGTGGGTTCAAGCAGGCTAGCCTTCTGCAGCGAGATCAGCGCCTCGCGAGATCAGGGGCCTCGGCGATCAAGTCGCGGAATTAAGCCACTAGCCGGCGGGATTCAGCTCGTATCCTGATGCGCCGGCTCTGGACACGGCCCGCGAAGGCTGAAATTGTTACCGGCATTTCCAGTTGCAAATTTGATTGGGCGCGGCGGGGATGGCGCTGGTTTCTGAAGACATTGCCAGCCATCCGGCACTGCGTCGCCATGTCCAGGCTCAGTCGCGGACGCTTCTCCAAACCTATGAAGCGAACCCGCGGCTGGCCTCCGTATTCGCCGCGCAACAGCGTTGGCTGATGGCCCATATCGGCCTTGGCTTGTATTTCAATCGAGAGCCGGACGATCATCGCAAGGGACTTACGTCTGCACGGTTCATGGACGACATCTGCCGGCATTCGGTGGCCAGCCGCAACACCGCCGACGCCTTCCTGAAGGAGATGCTGCATTACGGTTTCATCCGGCATCTGCCGATCAAATACGGGCGCATCCGCCCCTTTGAGCCGACCGCGGGCACTCTGGAGACGGTTGCCGGCTGGGTCATGGCGCATCTGAAAACGCTGGACAGCCTGGACAATGGATTTCGACTGGCTGCATTCGTCGCACAACCGGACCTGCTCGCCAAACTGCAGCCGCTGGTGGCCGACGGCCTGCTTTCGTCGCATGCCGTGCGGGAGCCGAGACAGACCTTTTCCTTGTTCACCTGGCTCGACAATGGCGGCATCGTCATGGATTGGCTGATGTCTGGCGTCGATCCCGATCATGCTGACCTGGACCGAATTCCGACCGGTGTCGTCTCAATCGGAGATTTCGCGAACTGGCTCAAGCTTTCCCGGACCCACCTGTCACGCAAATTGCGCGATGCCGAGGAACTCGGCAGCATCGGCTGGTTGGGCCAGCGGGGTCACTCGGTCATGTGGGTGTCGAGCGAGTTCTATCAGGAATACATGACCGCCCAGGCGGTCAAGCTCGCCATCATCGATGCAGCCTTCGACAATTGTGTTGTAACTTCCGAAGCCAGCTGAACGGCGAGCCGAACGCCGTCGTGGCGGCTTTGGCGCCGCCGCGACGAAGGTTTGGCATTTCAATCGATGTCGAACGAAACGCCCTGGGCGAGCGGCAGCGCCTTGGAATAGTTCACCGTATTGGTAGCGCGGCGCATATAGGCCTTCCAGGCATCCGAGCCCGACTCGCGGCCGCCGCCGGTTTCCTTCTCGCCACCGAAGGCGCCGCCGATCTCGGCCCCCGAAGTGCCGATATTGACGTTGGCAATGCCGCAGTCCGAACCGTCGACGCCGAGGAAACGCTCGGATTCCTGCAGGTCGCGGGTGAAGATGGACGAGGAAAGCCCCGCGCCGACCGCATTGTGCTCATAGAGCACGGCGTCGAAATCCGAATATTTCATCACATAGAGGATCGGCGCGAAGGTCTCCTCCGTCACCGGCGAAACTTGGCGCGGCATTTCGACCAGCGCCGGACGCACATAGTAGGCCTCCGCATGGCCGTTCTCGACCCGCATTCCGCCGGTTATCTTACCGCCATGCGAAGCCGCGTCCTCCAACGCCTTCTGCATGTTCTCGTAGGCAGCCTTGTCGATCAGCGGGCCGACGAGAGCGCTTGTCTCCAGCGGATTGCCGACCGAGACGCTTTCATAGGCCTTCTTCAGGCGCGGAACGAGGTGATCATAGACGCTTTCATGCACGAACAGGCGCCTGAGCGTCGTGCAGCGCTGGCCGGCCGTGCCCATGGCGCCGAAGGCGATGGCGCGCAGCGCCATGTCGAGATCGGCCGTCGGGCAGACGATGCCGGCGTTGTTGCCGCCGAGCTCAAGCACGGCACGGGCAAAGCGCTTGGCCAGCCGTGGGCCGACATCCCTGCCCATGCGCGTCGAACCGGTGGCGGAGACCAACGGCACCTTCGGATGGTCGACCAGGATCTCGCCGACGGCGCGATCGCCGATCAGCACGGGCGCCAGCCCTTCCGGCGCATCGCCGAAACGGTTTGCCGCGCGCTTGAAGATCGCTTCGCAGGCGAGCGCCGTCAGCGGTGTCTTCTCGGACGGCTTCCACACCACCGCGTCGCCGCAGACCAGCGCCAGCGCTGCATTCCACGACCAGACCGCCACCGGGAAATTGAAGGCCGAAATGACGCCGACGACGCCGAGCGGATGCCAGGTCTCCATCATGCGGTGGCCGGGGCGCTCGGTGGCGATGGTCAGGCCGTACAATTGCCGGGAGAGACCGACGGCGAAATCGCAGATGTCGATCATCTCCTGCACTTCGCCAAGACCCTCGGATGGAATCTTGCCGACTTCGATCGAGACCAACCGGCCAAGCTCGGCCTTGTGTGTGCGCAATTCCTCGCCGAGCAGCCGCACCAGTTCGCCGCGCTTGGGAGCTGGTACCTGCCGCCACGCCAGGAAAGCTTTATGGGCATTGTCGATGGTCGTTGCCGCGTCGGCCGGCGAGATGGTTTTCAGCGCGGCGATCTGCTCGCCGGTCACCGGGCTACGCACGATGAGATCGCCGCCTGTAAGCGCGCCCTCGGCAACACCCAGTTTCGCCAGAAGCCCGGCCGTTTCCTTCGCAATCGTCATTTTCATCCCTTTCAGATCCCGCCGCTCATATGGCGTCGGTCAAAGCCTTGTGCCACGCCGTCTCTGTGCCGGTCGGCACATCAGGCACTGTCATGGCGTGGCATTACTCGTTTCAGGGAAAAATCGCCACCCCGGCATGGTCTAAGCAAAGGTCAGACCGTTGAACCAGGCGGAGGCGTCGGATCAATGCGCCCTTTGCTTGGCGCCTTCTTTCATCAGCCGGTCGATATGCATGCGGATATGCGCCGCCTCGGCTGCCGTGTTGGCAAGCGCGATGGCGCGGTCGAAAGCGACACGCGCCTCGTCGCCGCGGCCAAGCTGCATCAGCAGGCCGCCCTTGAGGCCGAAGAAGTGGAAATAACCGGAAAGCCTCTGCTCCAGCGGCTCGATCATGGCGAGTGCGGCTTCCGGTCCACGCACCTTGGAGACGGCGACGGCGCGGTTGAGCGTCACCACCGGCGACGGCTGCATCTGCTCGAGCAGCCCGTAGAGCAGGTCGATCTCGTTCCAGTCCGTATCCTCGGGCTTTTCCGCCCGTGCATGCAGCGCGGCGATCGCCGCTTGCACCTGGTAGGGACCGGGCTTGCGATGGCGCAACGCCTTATCGACCAGCGCCAGGCCTTCATCGATCATTTTGCGGCTCCACAGGCTGCGGTCCTGGTCTTCGAGCAGCACGATCTCGCCGTTCTCGTCGAAGCGGGCCGGCGCGCGTGCATGCTGCAGCAGCAACAGCGCCGTCAGCCCCATGATCTCCGGCTCGGTCTGGAATAGTCTGAGCAGCAGCCGGGCCAGCCGGATCGCCTCTTCGCAAAGCGGCGCACGCGCCGACGCCTCGCCGCTGTTGCTGGAATAGCCTTCGTTGAAGATCAGGTAGACCATGGCGGCGACGGCGGCGAGCCGTTCGGAGCGCTCGACCGCTCCCGGCGTCTCGAACGGCACCCCGGCGTCGGCGATACGCGCCTTGGCGCGCGTGATACGCTGCTCCATGGCGCTTTCCCCGACGAGGAAGGCGCGGGCGATCTGCTTGACCGTCAGGCCGGAGACGATGCGCAACGCCACCGCGATCTGCTGGGTGGCCGGCAGGTCGGGATGGCAGCAGATGAACAGCAGCCGCAAAATATCGTCGCGGTAATGCGCACCGTCCAGCCGCTCGGCGATGTCGCTCTCGGCATCGTCGAGATCGGAGATCTGGTCCTCCTCCGGCAGCGGCGCCTGCTTGGCGCGCTTGCGCACCGCATCGATGCCGCTGTTGCGGCCGACGAAGATCAGCCAGGCTGCCGGATCGCGCGGCGGGCCATTTTTCGGCCAGTTGTTCAGGGCCCTCAGGCAGGCGTCCTGGAATGCTTCCTCCGCCGCGTCGAGGTCGCGGAAGTAGCGCAGCAATGCCCCCATCGCCTGCGGGCGAGCGGTGCTGATTGCCGTGCTGATCCAGGCAAGTTCGGTCATGCGGAAACCTTGGCGGGGTTGAAGAGCGAGACCGGCCGGATCTCGTAGGAGCCGCCGCTCGGGTTGACCTCGGAAAGCTCGCGCGCGAAGTCGACGGCCTCGTCGAGGTCGGCGCATTCGAGCGTGTAGAAGCCGAGGAACTGTTCCTTGGTTTCGGCAAACGGGCCGTCGATGACGATCGATTCGCCCTTGACCTTTCGCAGCGTTGTCGCCGCCGTCGTCGGCAAAAGCCGCGCCACGGGGCCAAGCCGCCCGGCGTTGGCATATTTCTCTTGTACGCCGATAAGCTTTTCCATGACGGCATCGTCCTGCTCCTTGCTCCAGGAGCAGACGACGTCTTCGGAGGCATAGCAGAGGATCGCGTAAAGCATGGGTCGTCCTTTTCTCTGTCAAAGGACGAAACACTAGGACCGATGCCGACATGGCGTCGACAAAAAAATACGCCCCCGGTCCTGCGTCATTCCCTCGCCTTCAGCCATCTCAAGACCAGAGCCTCCTCGTCGTCGAGCCCGACGATCGAGCGCTTGCCTTTGTTGGCATCCGCCATTTCGTCGAGCAGCTGTCCTTCGGACCAGGCGCGGAAGACTTCCGGATGGATGTAGCAGCGGCGGCAGACGGCGCGTGTATTGCCGAGCCGCTCGGCGACCTTGTCGATGACATTGTTCATCACCCGCTTTTGCTGCGCCTGGCTTTCGGGACGTTCTGTTTGCGCAAACAGCGACGCCGCATGGATGGTGCCGCCCCAGGTTCTGAAATGCTTGGAGCTGAACTCGACACCGGAATTCTCCCTGATATAGCGGTTGACGTCGTCGGAGCGCACCGGATGCCTGTTTCCTTCCTCGTCGAGATACTGGAACAGTTTCTGGCCCGGCAGGTCCTGCGCTCCACGCACGATCTTGGCGATCCGGCGATCGACAAGCTTCAATCTCCATTCCTTGCCGGATTTGCCGATGAAGGCAAAACGCAGGCTCGAGCCCTTGATGTCGACATGGCGGTCGCGCAGCGTGGTCAGCCCAAAACTCTTGTTATCGCGGGCGTAGGCGGCGTTGCCGACGCGGATCATCGTGTTGTCGAGCAGCCAGACGATGGCCGCAACGACGCGTTCCAGCGGCAGGCCGTGACGGCGCAGATCGGCATCGATCTGCCGTCGCAATTCGGGCAGGCTTTCGGCGAAGGCGATGAGGCTCGAGTATTTGACCCCGTCACGCTCCTCCGCCCAGTGCTGATGATAGCGGTATTGCTTGCGCCCGCGCTGGTCCCGACCGGTTGCCTGAATGTGACCGTCGGCATCCGCCGAGATCCACACATCCGTCCAGGCCGGTGGAATGGCGAGCGCCTTGATGCGTGCCAGCGCGTCCTGGTCGACGGCACGTCCGTCGGGCCCTTTGTACGAGAACCCGTTGCCTGAACGCAGCCGGCGAATACCGGGCTCGGTGTCGGCGACATAGTTGAGCGAGGCCCGAACGGCCGAGGCGTGCGCGCCGTTCTCCAGCGCTCCGTTCCGCGGCACCCCGTTCTTTGGTGCAGCTTTCCTAACAGCCGATCGGCCAGACGACGACCCGGATTTGTCCAGCATGTCCTCTCCACGGAATTTCCGTAGATAAGCCGCCTGCTGGCTGCGGGTTCCACCGCCTTTTGATTGCCAGGACAGATTAACGACGACGCCGTGCAACGAGGAGGTGCCGTCACGCCTTTTCGAGCACGACCGGTATGACGTCGACTGCCTGCTCGCCAACCTGCCCGCCCGTGGTTTTCAGCACGCCGACGATCGGCGCCACATCGGAGTAGTCGCGGCCATAGCCGACCGTGATATGATCGTTGCTTGCCCGCATGCCGTTGGTCGGATCGAATTCCTGCCAGCCGGCATCGCGCCCGCACCACACCTTGACCCAGGCATGCATGGCGTCGGCGCCTTCGAGCCGCGGCTTCCCACGCGGCGGGATGGTGCGTAGGAATCCGCTGACATAGCCTGCAGGAATGCCGAGGCCACGCAGGCCGGCGATCATGATATGGGAAAAATCCTGGCAGACGCCGCGCTTCAGGCCGAAGGCGTCGCTGGCCCGCGTCTGCACCGTGGTCGCCTCGCCGTCATAGGTGAAATCGCGGTGAATGCGGTTGCACAGAGCCATGGCCGTGCCGACCGTCGAACTGCTGGCACTGCCTTTCGCATAGGCAGTGATTGCCGGGTCGATGCCGGCATGATCGCTGGCGGCCAGAAAGTGATGCGGCGAAGCCGGCGCCAGCGAGTGCACCGCGCCGAGTTCTTCCCTCAGCCGGCGTAGGTCGGGCGATACGTCGAGCCCGGGCTCCGGCCGCGACACTGAAACACGCGCGCTCATCCTGATGTCGAGCGCATCATGTGCGTCACGAAAGGCGATCGAGGTGACACTGTTGCCGAAAAAGTCGGAAAAGTCGGAGCGTTCGCTGGGCGCCGGCACAAAAGACAGTGAAGCGGCGATGACGCGCTGTACGCCAGGGATGGTCGGCGGCAGCACACGCACCTGATGGCGGCCGCCGCCGGCCGCCGCATCATAGTCGTAACGCAGGTGAAGCCTGATGTCGTAGAGCATGCCGTCTCTATCCGAAATAGGCTTTGGAGAGGCTGTTGTAGAGGCCGCCGATTTCATTGGCGAGGTCGCTGAGGGCCTTGGCCGTCATGTCCGAGGGCTCCCTGATGGCGATCGACGTGTTGAGCTGCAGGATTTCCTTGGCCGCCGGCGACATATGGCCTTCACCGCCGACAGAGGGCAGCAGCGCGATTTCGGCCTTCAGCCGTTCGAGCTGGAACAGGATTGAGCGCGGGTTGAGCGGATCGAGCGCCAGAAGGTCGACCACGGTACGCCGTCCCGCCTGCACCGGATATTGCCGGCGGTGGGTCATGACGCTGTCGCCGATCTCCAGCATCATGTCGAGCGCGCCTTCCGGCGCCTCGGCCCTGGTCAGTCGGGCGAGCGTGCGGGCGATCTGGATGCCGCGTTCGAGCCTGCGGCCGATTTCCAGGAAACGCCAGCCGGCAAAGCGGTACATGTTCTCGTGCAGCAGGCCGGAAAACCCGGCCAGCTTGCGCAGGATGACCGTCATTGCCCTTGTCGCGTCGTCGCCCGGCGCCACTGTCACGGCAAATTGATGGATCGTCTTCGACAGGTCCTTCAATGCCAGCCAGCCATCGGGCGAGAAGCGGTCGCGGATCTGCCCGGCGCTGTACACGGCGCTGTCCAGCGTGCCGATGAGCCCCAACGGGATTGCCGTCTCGACGTCGATACCGAACGGCGCGAGATAGTCCCTGATGTCGGCGAGCAGCGGCATCTCGGGATCGGATGTCTCGGCCAGCCGCACGTGGTAGGCGCGCAGGATGCGCACCGTGTCTTCCGATCGCTCGATATAGCGGCCGAGCCATGTCAGGTTTTCCGCCGCGCGGCTGGGCAGGCTGCCCGGCAAGGTTCGGGTGAAGCTGTCATGCTCCTGCGGCAGCAGCGTCTCACGCTCCACCGGCCTGTCGCTGACCACCCAAACATCCGCCGCCTGGCCGCCGCGCTGCATGGCGATGGCCGTCGGGTCGAGCGAGAAGCCGACACGGGCAAAACCGCCCGGCATCACGGTCCAGCCTTCCGGCGTCCGCGCCAGATAGACGCGCAGGCTTGCCGGCCGCGGCTCCAGCCAGCCGCTGACATAGACAGGAGTGGTCGACAGCGTCACCGCTTCCTGGCCGACAAAGTCGCCGCCGTCTTGTTCGATCCGGGCGACGAGCTCGGCCCGTTCCTCGGCCGACAGCGCTGACCCGAGCTTGGTCGAGCCGTCGTCCTCGAAGGCAAGCCGCGTCGACAGTGCCGGGCCGATCACCATGCTATCGATATTGGCGAGCACATGTTCGCGCTCCGTATCCTGCCCGCACCACCATGTCGCGACGGTCGGCAGCAGCAGTTCCTCATTGCGCAGGGCGCGCGAAATCTTCGGCAGGAAGGCGAGCAGAGCGCGCGTCTCCATCAGGCCGGAACCCAGTGCATTGACGGCCGAAACCGCCCCTTGCCGGACCGCTTCGACCAGCCCCGGCGTGCCGATCTGCGAGTCCGACCGCAACTCGAGCGGATCGGCAAAGGCAGCGTCGAGCCGTCGCCACAAGACGCTGACCGGCATCAGCCCCGAAACTGTGCGCACCATCAGCCTGCCGCCGGAGACAGTCAGGTCCTCGCCCTCGAGCAGCATGATGCCGAGATAGCGGGCGATATAGGCATGTTCATAATAGGTCTCGTTCAGCGGTCCCGGCGTCAGGATGGCGACACGGCCGCCGGCTTGCTTGGCCATGCCGATCAGCGCATCGCGAAAACGGCGGAAGAAACCGGCCAAGCGGTGCACATGCATCTCGCCGTAAATGTCGGACAGTGCCCTTGTGGTGGCGACGCGGTTTTCCAGCGCAAAGCCGGCGCCCGATGGCGCCTGGGTGCGGTCGCCAAGCACCCACCAGCGGCCGTCCGGGCCACGACCGAGCTCGAAGGCGCAGAAATGCAGGAAATGGCCGCTGGCAGGCCTGGTGCCGACGACCGGCCGCAAATATTCCGAGCTGGCCGCGATCAATCCAGCCGGCAGAATGCCTTTCTCGACCAGCCGGTTCGGCCCGTAAATGTCGGCGATGGTCTCCTCGAACAGATCGGCGCGCTGGACCAGGCCGGCGCTGATGTCAGCCCATTCCTCCTCCTCGATCAGCAGCGGCACATGCGCCAGCGGCCATTCCCGCTCATTGGCGCCGGCCTTGTCGTAGACGCGGTAGTAGACGCCGGCATCGCGCAGGTACTGGTCGGCGCGGGCAAAACGCTGGGCAAGCTTTTCCGGCCCCAGGTCCTCCAGTGCCTCGATGAAGTGCCGCCAGGCCGGCCGCGGATTGCCCGACGCATCGACCATCTCGTCGACGACGCCGTCGATCGGTTGATAGTGCTCCAGCAGACTGTGGGTCTGCGGCTTGCTGCGCAGCTTTTTGTGATTCCCCTTCGCCATGGCTGATCAGAGTCTTTGCGGCCGCCGAAGGTCAAGGGTCATCGGGAAATCTTCAGAGGCTTCTTCGTTGCGCAGCACATAGCCGGACGGAGTATGGCCACGCGGCTCGAAGCGGGCGAGCCGCCGCGCCTCCGCTTCATTGCCGTTGACCGGGAACGTGTCGTAGCTGCGCCCGCCGGGATGTGCCACATGGTAGACGCAACCGCCAACCGCGCGGCCCGACCAGCGGTCATAGATATCGAAGACCAGCGGCGTGTTGACCGGCAGCGCCGGATGCAGGCCCGACGCCGGCTGCCAGGCCTTGAAGCGAACGCCGGCCACCGCGATCTCGCGGTTGTCGGTCACCTTCATCGGCACCCGGCGGCCGTTGCAGACGACGGCGTGACGTTCCGGGTTGAGCCCCTCGGTCTTCACCTGCAGCCGTTCGACGGAGGAATCGACAAAGCGCACCGTGCCGCCGATCGCGCCTTGCTCGCCCATCACATGCCAAGGCTCCAGTGCTTGCCTGAGCTCCAGCTTGATGCCGGCATGCTGGACCTCGCCGCAGAACGGAAAGCGGAATTCGAGCTGGGCGTCGAACCATTCCGGACGGAACGCAAAGCCGTTCAGCTTGAGGTCGTCCAGCACATCGAGAAAATCCGCCCAGACATAGTGCGGCAGCATGAAACGGTCGTGCAGCGAGGTGCCCCAGCGTACGAAGCGGCCGTCGAGCGGGTTCTTCCAGGCCCGGGCGATGATGGCGCGCACCAGCAATTGCTGCGCCAGGCTCATGCGCGCGTTGGGCGGCATCTCGAAGCCGCGGAATTCGACCAGCCCCAGCCGGCCGGTCGGCCCGTCCGGCGAAAACAGCTTGTCGATACAGATTTCGGAGCGATGCGTATTGCCCGTCACGTCGGTCAGGAGGTTGCGGAACAGCCGGTCGACCAGCCACGGCAGGGGTGCCGCGCCCTTGTCCGGATGTGGCACCTGCGCCATCGCGATATCGAGTTCGTAGAGCGAATCGTGTCGTGCCTCGTCGAAGCGCGGCGCCTGGCTGGTCGGGCCGATGAACAGGCCGGAGAACAGATAGGACAGCGATGGATGCCGCTGCCATTGCAAAACAAGGCTCTTCAACAGGTCGGGGCGGCGCAGGAACGGACTGTCATTGGGCGTGGCGCCGCCGACGACGACGTGGTTGCCGCCGCCGGTGCCGGTGTGGCGGCCGTCGATCATGAACTTGTCGGCGCCAAGCCGCGTCTGCCGCGCCTCTTCGTAGATCGCCGTGGTCGTCGCCACGCAATCCTGCCAATTCGCGGCGGGGTGGATATTGACCTCGATGACGCCGGGATCGGGTGCGACACGGATGACATTGAGGCGCGGATCGTGTGGCGGGCCGTAGCCCTCGATATGCACCGGCAGTCCGATCGCCCTTGCCGCGTTCTCAGCCGCCGCGACCAGTTCGAGATAATCCTCCAGCGCCTCGACCGGCGGCATGAACACACAAAGCCGTCCGTCGCGCGGCTCGACCGAAAGCGCTGTGCGCACGGCGCCGCCGATCTCGGTAATCTCCTGTTCGACGCGGTCTTGCTGGCCGGTAACGGCCGTGAAGGAGACCGCCTGCTGGCGTCGCGCCATTTCGTCGGCGCCTTCCAGTTCGGCCGGAGCGGGCGAAGAAGCAGCACCGGGCAAGATCGCCTCACGCGCCGGCAATGGTCCGCGCGGCAGCGATGGATCGACCGGTACGATATAGGGGAACTGCGCCGGCGGCACATAAGGCAGCGTGCCGAGCGGCAGGCGGTAGCCGACCGGCGAATCGCCGGGCACCAGGAACAGCCTGCCGCGCCGCGTCTTCCACTTCTCCGAGCGCCAGCGCGGTCCGGAAGCCTGGCTGTTCCAGCGCTGGACGGGCAGCACGTAGCCCGACGGCTTGGTCAGCCCGCGTTCGAACACCCGCGCCATGCGGCTGCGCTCCTCCGGGTCCTCCAGCTTCGAATTGGAGGGATCGACATTGTCCGGCAGCTTGCCTTCTTTGAGCAGCCATTCGGCCGGATCCTCATAGGCTTCGCTGACCATCGTCTTGTCGATGCCGAGTTCGTCGGCAATCGCGGTCAGCAGGCTCTCGGCCTGCTTCGGTCCGGCATCCGCCTCGCTCTTTTCATGTGCGATCAGTGACGGATCGCTCCACACCGGCTCGCCGTCGGTGCGCCAGTAAAGCGAGAACGTCCAGCGCGGCAGGCTTTCGCCGGGGTACCATTTGCCCTGTCCGTAATGCAGGAAGCCGCCCGGCGCGAAGCGTTCGCGCAGCCGGCGGATCAGCGCATCGGCCTTTTCGCGTTTTGTTGGCCCGACGGCGGCGGTGTTCCACTCGGCCGCCTCGAAATCGTCGATTGAGACGAAGGTCGGCTCGCCGCCCATGGTCAGCCGCACGTCGCCGGCCTGGAGTGCTGCATCGACCTCGACGCCCAGCGCGTCGAGCGCCTGCCAGCTCTCGTCGGAGAACGGCTTGGTGATGCGCGGATGTTCGGCGATGCGGTCGACCCGCATGTCGAAGCCGAATTCGACATTGGCGAAGCTCGCCATGCCGGAGATCGGCGCGGCATTGCGGAAATGCGGCGTTGCCGCGAGCGGCACATGGCTTTCGCCGGTGAGCAGGCCGGAGGTCGGGTCGAAGCCGATCCAGCCGGCGCCCGGCAGATACACCTCGCACCAGGCATGGAGGTCAGTGAAATCGGTCGCCGTGCCAGGCGGTCCGTCGAGCGCGACGAGGTCAGGCTTCAGCTGGATCAGATAGCCGGAAACGAAGCGCGCGGCGATGCCGAGGTTCCTCAATATCTGCACCAGGAGCCAGCTCGAATCGCGGCACGACCCCTTGCCGGCGGCCAGCGTTTCCTCGGGCGAGAAGACGCCGGTTTCCATGCGCACGATATAGGCGATCTCGCGCTGCAGGCGCGCATTGAGGTCGACGACAAAATTGACGGTGTTGGTCGGGTGGCGCGCGATGGTTTTCAGGAATGCTTCCAACAGCGGCCCTGCCGGTTCCGGCGTTCGGTAGATGGTCAGATCGTCCCTGATCTCTTCCGGGTATTCGAACGGAAACGTCTCGGCCGACGGCTCGACGAAGAAATCGAATGGATTGTAGACCGTCATGTCGGCAACGAGGTCGACCTCGATCTTCAGTTCCGTCACCGGTTCGGGAAAGACAAAGCGGGCAAGGAAATTGCCGTAAGGGTCCTGCTGCAGATTGACGAAGTGATTTGCCGGCCCGACCCTCAGCGAATGGCTGAGCACCTTGGTGCGGGAATGCGGCGCAGGCTGCAACCTTATGACTTGCGGGCCCAATACGACCGGCCGGTCGTATTTGTAGTGGGTCAGGTGATAGACGGCTGCCAGAATTGCCATGGTGCCCCTGAAGTCGGCGTTTCAAAAGGAGTTCGCTGAACCCTGACACGAATGCTGACCATTCTCCAAGCAGAGATGTTGCGCTGCACCTAAATTAAGCAGCTTTCATCGCTTCACGAAACGGAGCGCCGACCCTGGGATTCCGCAGCGTTGCGGCAAAACGATACAACGGTGCAGAGCCGACGGCCGGCGGGTCAGCACCGGGCGCTGTCCCGCCGATATCGATGATCGGCAGCACGCGCGATGCGTGGTCCAAAAGAGCTGAAAAGAAAACCCGCCTCGGTGGGCGGGTCGCCGGTGCCAATTAGCACCATAACCAAATTAGTAGCATAGCTGCCGGCACAAAGCAAGAACAAAATGTGGCACTGTCGGCGAAAATTGCCGATCTGCCGCTTTGCGAGGGAAGATGCGAAGCAGTGGCGTCCTGGAAGCGGAGGACATCTGCCAATGCTAAAAGAACGCCTGCAACCCGGTCTGCGCCCGTCCGAGGATCAGCGCATGCACATCATGCGTGCCCTCATAGGTGTTGACCGTTTCCAGGTTCTGGGCGTGGCGCATGACGTGGTAGCCGATCTGGATGCCATTGCCGCCATGCATGTCGCGGGCCTGGCGGGCGATGTCGAGCGCCTTGCCGCAATTGTTGCGCTTGACGAGTGAGATCATCTCCGGCGCCATCTTGCCTTCATCCATCAGCCGCCCGACGCGCAGGCTGCCCTGCAGGCCGAGCGCGATCTCGGTCTGCATGTCGGCGAGCTTCTTCTGGAAAAGCTGCGTGCCGGCCAGCGGCTTGCCGAACTGCTTGCGGTCGAGGCCATACTGGCGGGCGCGGTGCCAGCAATCCTCCGCCGCGCCCATGGCGCCCCAGGAGATGCCGTAGCGCGCGCGGTTGAGGCAGCCGAACGGCCCCTTCAAGCCCGAGACATTGGGCAGCAGCGCGTCCTCGCCGACTTCGACGCCTTCCATCACCACTTCGCCGGTGATCGACGCTCGCAGCGACAGCTTGCCGCCGATCTTCGGCGCCGACAGCCCGTTCATGCCCTTTTCCAGGACAAAGCCGCGAATCTCGTTGTCATGCGCGGCCGATTTTGCCCAGACGACGAACACGTCGGCGATCGGGGCGTTGGAAATCCACATCTTCGAGCCGGAGATCCTGTAGCCGCTCGCAGTCTTCTCGGCCCGCGTCTTCATGCCGCCCGGGTCGGAACCGGCATCCGGCTCGGTCAGGCCGAAGCAGCCGATCCATTCGCCCGACGCCAGCTTCGGCAGGTATTTCTTGCGCTGCTCTTCCGAGCCATAGGCATGGATCGGATACATCACCAGCGACGACTGCACGCTCATCATCGAGCGATAGCCGGAATCGACGCGTTCGACCTCGCGCGCCACCAGCCCGTAGGTGACGTAGTTGGCGCCGAGCCCGCCATATTCCTCGGGGATGGTGATGCCGAGCAGACCGGCCTCGCCCATTTCGCGAAAGATCCCGGCGTCGGTCTTCTCCTCGAGATAGGCTTCCTCGATCTTCGGAGCGAGCTTGTCGGCGGCAAACGCCGCGGCGCCATCACGCACCATGCGCTCGTCTTCCGAAAGCTGGTCCTCGATCAGGAAAGGATCGTCCCAGACGAATGCATTCTTATCGGCGGCCATGGCTCTCGGTCTCCCAAACTCATGCATGTCGCCCAAAGCTTGCCCACGGGCCTGACCCGAGGGTGTTCGGCAGCTTGGGGATAACGACATGCATCAAACAGAAATCTTGAAACGCGCGGCTTATCGGCTTCCGTCCTGAAAAAATCAAACGAAATAGCTTCGCCGATCCATGAGCATTGGTGATGGATCATCAATGTCGAGCGCCGCCTTCTGACCTGGCGTAGCCCTGCTCGCGAATTACTTGCGCTTCAACGCATCGGCCAAAGCGGCGCCGAACGCGCCCTGCTGCGCCGGCCGCTCCGGCTGGCGTTGGGGCGTGGGCGCGCGCGGCACCGGCCTGTTGCCATTGTCGCGCGGCTTCGGGGCGCCACCGTCGCCGTCCTTGCGCATCGACAGGCCGATGCGCTTGCGCTTGATATCGACGTCGACGACACGCACCTTGACCACGTCGCCGGCCTTGACCACCTCGTGCGCGTCCTTGATGAAACGGTCGGCCAGTTGCGAGACGTGCACCAATCCGTCCTGGTGCACGCCGATATCGACAAAGGCGCCGAAGGCCGCGACATTGGTGACGGTGCCTTCAAGCTGCATGCCGGGCTTCAGATCCTTGATGTCGTCGATGCCGTCGGCAAAGGTCGCGGTCTTGAAGCCGGGGCGCGGATCGCGGCCGGGCTTTTCCAGCTCCGACAGGATATCGCGCACCGTCGGCAGGCCGAAGCGCTCGTCGACGAAGACGCGCGGATCGAGTGCCTTGAGTGCGGCGCTGTCGCCCATCAGCGAGCGAACGTCGCGCCCGCAGGCCGCAACGATCTTCTTGGCCACGCCATAGGCTTCCGGATGCACCGCCGAGGCATCGAGCGGTTCGGTGCCGTTCGCAATGCGCAGGAAGCCGGCGCATTGCTCGAACGCGCGGGGTCCAAGGCGGGACACCTTCAACAGTTCGCGGCGGCTGGCGAACGGGCCGGTCGCATCGCGATGCGCAACGATCGCTTCGGCCAGCGATGCGCCGAGACCCGAAACCCGCGCCAGAAGCGGCGCCGACGCCGTGTTGAGATCGACGCCGACGGCATTGACCGCATCCTCGACCACCGCCTCAAGCGAGCGGCCGAGGCGGTACTGGTCGACATCGTGCTGGTACTGGCCGACGCCTATCGACTTCGGCTCGATCTTGACCAGTTCGGCGAGCGGATCCTGCAGGCGCCGCGCGATCGACACCGCCCCGCGCAGCGACACGTCGAGGCCGGGAAATTCCGCCGCCGCCGTTGCCGACGCCGAATAGACCGAGGCGCCGGCCTCGCTGACGATCACCTTGAGCGGCTTCGGCCCGGACCCGGCCGGCATATCAGCCAGCATGTCGGCCACCAGCCTTTCGGTCTCGCGGCTGCCAGTGCCGTTGCCGATCGAAATCAGCTCGACCTTGTGCAGCCGGATGAGCTTGGCCAGTTCGGCCTGCGTGCCGCGGACATCGTTCTTCGGCGGGAACGGATAGACCGTCGTCGTCGCCAGAACCTTGCCGGTGCCGTCCACCACCGCCACTTTGACCCCGGTGCGGATGCCCGGATCGAGGCCCATCGTCGGCCGTGAGCCGGCGGGCGCGGCAAGCAGCAAATCCTTGAGATTGCGGGCGAAGACATGGATTGCTTCCTCCTCGGCCCGCTCGCGCAAGTCCCGCATCAGATCGAGCGTCAGGTGCAGCGACAGCTTTATGCGCCAGGTCCAGCCGGCGACCTCCATCAGCCACCGGTCGCCTGGCAACTGGCGGCCGATGGCGTAGGCGTCGGCGATCATCCGCTCGACCGGTTTCACCGGTGACACATCGTCGGCATCGACCTCGATGTCGAGCGACAGCACCTCCTCGTTGCGGCCACGCAGCATGGCCAGCGCGCGATGGCTCGGCACGTTGGCCCAGCGCTCGACATGGTCGAAATAGTCGGAGAATTTCGCGCCGGCCTCCTGCTTGCCGTCGATGACGCGCGAGCGCAGGAAGGCGCGTTCCTTCATGTAGGCACGCAGCTTGCCGACCAGGTCGGCGTTCTCGGCGAACTGTTCGGACAGGATATCGCGTGCACCTTCGAGCGCTGCCTTGGTATCGACCACGTCTTCGCTGATGTAGGCCAGCGCCAGCTCGGCCGGCACGGCCGCACGATCGGCCAGGATAGTTTCCGCCAGCGGTCCCAGTCCGCGCTCGCGTGCGATCTCGGCCTTGGTCCGGCGCTTCGGCTTGTAAGGCAGGTAGATGTCTTCGAGCTCGGCCTTTGTGATGGCCGCAGCGATCTTTGCCTCAAGCTCTTCCGTTAGCTTGCCCTGCTCGCGGATCGAACCAACGATGGTGTCGCGGCGCGCGTCGAGCTCGCGCAGATAGGCGAGCCGCTCGGCGAGGTCGCGCAACTGCGTGTCGTCGAGGCCGCCGGTGACCTCCTTGCGGTAGCGGGCAACGAACGGCACGGTCGCACCGTCGTCGAGCAAGCCGATCGCCGCCGCGGCCTGTTCGGGCCGGGCGCCGATCTCGGCAGCTATGATGGTTGCGATGCGCTTGATGTCGGATGCCATGTCGATCCTGCTGTTTGTCGAAAAGAGACGCGACCATAGGCGCAGAGCACCGATGCGCCAACCGCGCCATTTTCAACCCGGCGAGAGGTCCACAGGAAAGGCGCGGCTGTCTGGATCGGATCAGACCATCCGGCTCAGCGCCTCGAAGAAAGAAAGAATATCCAGATCGAGCGGATCGTCGACCGGTACCGGCTGCGACGACATCTTTGCGATTACCATTTCGGCCTTCGGACTGACGTACAGCCACTGGCCGTGGATGCCGATGCCGCAGAAGGCGCCGCTTGCCGCGCCCGTCTGGTACCATTTGTTGCGATAGCGGCCACGCGGAAACAGGAACGCCATCGTGCCGCGTTGCCAAGCCTCGGCGTCACCGCCAGTTTCGGTCGTGTCGCGCACCCAGCTCTCCGGCACGATACGGCAGCCATTGGCCATGCCGCCTTGCCGCATCATCTCGCCGACCCGGGCGAGGTCGCGCGGCGTCACCGAAATGCCGCCGGCCGTACGCGCCGTGCCTTCCATGTCCACGGTTACCGAAGCTTCGCTGACAGCGCCGAGCGGCGCCCATAATTTCTCGCGCATCAGATCGGCGAAGCGCCGGCCCGACGCACGTTCGAGCAGGATGCCGAGCAGGTCGGAATTGGGCGAACGGTAGCGGAACGTCCGGCCATGCGGCTCGGCCAGGCCCTGCAGCGTCATGAGGAAAGTGGCCAGGCTCTCGGTGCCCCCGCCTGGATTCCACAGCATGGCGCGGCGATAGCGGGCAAAGGCGCTTTCCGGATCGAGATAGGCCTCTTCGAAGTCGAGGCTGACACCCATGTCGAGCACGTGCCGCACCCTCGCATCGCCATAGGCCGAGCCGGCAGCTTCGGGGCAGATAGCGGCTTACCGGAGCCTGCGGATCGAAAATCCCCCTCGCCTGCCAATATCCCGGCAACAATCGCGGTCAGCGACTTGCTGATCGAAAAGACGATGTGGCGCGCCCCGAACTCCATATGCGGTGCGAACCAGTCGCCGACGAATTTGCCGCCTTTCATGATCGTCAGCGCGTCGGTATCGGAGCGCTTGAGAAAAGCTGCGACAGTCTCCGCGCCGCCTGCAAGAGCGACCTTTTCACCAAGTAGCTCGCCGAAATCCTGCGCCGGCGCCTCGCTGCTGCCCGGCTTTGCCGCCACGGCAGCGCTCGGCACCAGCTCGCCGGCATTCTGGAACGACCACCGGCTGAACGGGCTTTCTCGCCAATTGCCGAGCAGCACCTGGTTTCGGGCAAAGCCATATCTCGTTTCGAACGCGGTCTTGCCGGTCATGGCGCTTCCTTCGGTCTTGGCGTTCTAGGCGAGCGCCGCGGCGATCGCGTGCACGGCTTTCAAAGTCGCCACCGAATAGGCGACGTTGGTAAAATCCGGATAGCTCGAAAGCTTCACCACGACCATTTTCATGTTCCAGTCGATATGGATCAGCTGCCCGAACACGCCCCGGCACATCAGTGCCCGCGAGCGCGGGTCCTCGATCCAGAACTGGTTGCGGTAGCTGCCTTCCGGCAGGCTGGGACTGAAGTCCGGTCCATGCCTGCCATTGCGCGTCGCCTCGATCCAGTCGGCCGGCACGACGCCGCCGCCATTGTCGAGGATCAGCTGGCCGAAGCGGCCATAGTCGCGCAGCGTGGCGTTGAAGCCCCCGTCGGCAACTGCATAACCGGCGCTGTCAACGGTGAAGCAGGCACTTTCATCCGCGCCGAGCTTTTGCCAGAGCTCTTCCGAGACCAGCTGCGCCAGGCGCTTGCCGCTCACCCGTTCCATGATGAAGGCAAGCACGTCGGTCTCGATCGAGCGGTATTCGAAGGCAGCGCCGTGCGGTCGGCTCTTTTCCTTAAGCCCCAGGATCAGCTCGAACATGTGCGACGGCCAGCGGAAGGCCGGATCGCTGTCCGGCGGCACCGGCTTCCAGCCGGTGGCGACATCGACCTGGCCGATGTCCGAATAGGGATCGGTGTATTCCTCGGAAAAGCTCACCCCGCTCGTCATGTCGAGCGCATGCTGCACACTGGCGCCTGCCCAGCCGGTCGCCTCCAGCTCCGGCAGATAGGTCGTCACCGGCAAAGCCGGATCGATCAGCCCGCGTCCGACCAGTATGCCGAACACCGATGCGGTGACCGACTTCGCCATCGACTGCGACAGATGCAGCGTGCGCTCGGTCATGCCGTTGAAGTAGCGCTCATAGGCGACCTTGCCGTCCTTGAGCACGAGGAACCCGTCGGTGTAGGTCTCGTCGAGCAGCCCGGCCAGCGTCGTCGCCTTACCCGTGCTGTCGCTCACCGGCAGCGCATCGAAATCGACCTCGGCCCGGTCCAGCCTGTGGCGATGGCCGTTGCCGCGCCAGACTTCGACGGTCGGCAGAATTTCGCGGATATGCTGGAACGCCCATCGGTTCCATGGCGGCCGGTCCCAGTCGAGCTTCGGCGGAACCATCTGCGGCGGCGAACCCTGCATGATCGGCGGCGCCGGTTCGCTGTTGCGGTAAGATTTCATCCAACCCCCTTGCGCAAGGAAGGGAGGCCGAAGCCTCCCTTCAGTCTGATCCTAGAGCAAGGCTACTTGCGCAAATTGGTCCAGATCTTGTTGTAGATCTCGACCACTTCCGGTGGGCAAGGCGGTACGAATTCCGCCGCCGGTGCATCGGCCGGCGGATTGATTTCCGGCGCGCTGGCGAAATCGGGCGGCAGGAACTTGTGACTGCCGGCAATGCCGTTGTCGTAGCCGGCGAATTCCGAAATCAGCGCCGCGTTTTCCGGAGCCATGACGAAATCCTGGAACAGCTTGGCGTTTTCGAGATTCTTGGCGCCCTTCAACACGGCGACATTGTCCATCCAGCCTTCGATGCCTTCCTTGGGATAGGCATATTTGATCGCCGGGATTTTCTGGCGCGCACGATAGGTTGCGCCATTCCAAGCCTCGGTAACGATCACGTCGCCGGAGGTGATCTTGGTGATGGTGTCGTAGCTGAAGGTCTTCCATGACGGCTTGGCGGCCATCAGTATGTCGTTGACCTTCTTCAGATTGGCCTTGTCGGCGCCGCAGCGCGGCACGCCGGCATAGCGCTCGGCCGCATGCATCACAGTGTTGACATCGTCGAGCATGTTGATCTGGCCCTTCAACTCGTCTGGCGGATCGAACAGGATCGCCAGCGTGTCGATGTCGCCCTTGTATTTGTCGGTGTTGACTTCGAACGCAGTGGTGCCGAATTGCCACGGGACGGTGTAGTGACGGCCATTGTCCCAGTAGATGTCGACGAAGCGCGGGTCGAGGTTCTTGCCGTTCGGCATCGCATTGGGCTCGGTCTTTTCGAGCAGGCCCTCATCGATCATGATCTTCACGGTGTAGTCGGAAGGGACGACGATGTCATAGCCGGAATTGCCGGCGCGTACCTTCGACAGCATCGTCTCATTCGAATCGTAGTCGTCCAGCGTCACTTTGACGTTGTACTGTTTTTCGAATTTTTCGATCAGCTTCGGGTTGGTGTAGTCACCCCAATTGTAGATGTGCAGCTCACCGTCGGCGAGCGCAGGCACCGCCCATAAAAGCGCCGCCGTCGACACGGCAGCCATCATTTTCCTAGACATCACACTCTCCTTTGCCTTCGCATTGATTCACTGGCCTATAATTTACTTGGCGCGTCGGCGCGCGATCAGGAACGAGATTGAGACGAACAGGATCGAAACCAGCAGCAGGATGGTGGAGATGGCATTTATCTCCGGCGTCATTGGCCGCCTGATCTGGTTCCAGATGTAGAGGGGCAGCGTCGTCTGCCCGGGGCCGGCGACCAGCTGCGTGATGGTGAAATCGTCGAAGGAGACGATAAAGGCGAGCGCCCCACCTGACAGGATGCCGGGAACCAGCAATGGCAGCGTTATGCGCCTGAAAGCATGCCACGGCGTGGCATAGAGGTCGGCCGCCGCAGCTTCGAGCGTCAGGTCCATGTCCTCGAGCCGCGCCCGGATCGGCATATAGGCGAATGGAATGCAAAAAACGGTGTGGGCGAGGATCAGATTTCCGATGCCGAAATTGAGCCCGAAAGTGCCCGCGATCAGCGCAAAGAAAGAGAGCGTCGCCACCGCTGTGATGATTTCCGGAACCATCAGCGGCAGGTTGATGACCATGAAGGCGGCCGACAGCCCGCGCCACGGCTTCACCCGGGTCATGCCGATTGCCGCCAGCGTCGCGGCGATCGTCGAAACGATCGTGGCGGTGACAGAGATGATCAGCGTGTTCTTGGCGGCGTTGTGGAATTCCTGGTTGAACAGCGCACTGCCATACCAGCCGAACCCGATGCCCTCCCAACGCGTCACCAGAGACCCTGTATTCAGCGAAAAGATCATCAGGATCAGGATCGGCGCGTAGAGCACGCAGAGGCAGATGATGGCGATCGAGCGGAACCCCGGCTGGTCCTTGATATCGGCACTGCGGGGGTCAGCCATGCGCCATCTTCCCCGACGTGTTGCGGACATAGAAGTAGAGCGCCACCAGCACCGCGGCCATCAGGATCAGCGCCTGCGCGCAACCGAGCGGCCAATTGCGCCCGGAACCGAACTGCTGGGCGATGAGATCGCCGATCATCAGATGGATGCCGCCGCCCAGGATCAGCGGCGTCACATAAGCGCCGAGGGCCGGAATGAAGACCAGCAGGCAGCCGGCGATGATGCCGGGCCGCGACAGCGGGATGATCACGCGCCACAGCACCTGCCGACGTGTCGCGTAGAGGTCGTAGGCGGCCTCGACCAGCCGGAAATCCAGCTTCTCCAGGCTGGAATAGAGCGGCAGCACCATGAACGGCAGGAACGAATAGAGCAGGCCGAGCTGGATGGCGAAGTTGGTGTAGAGCATGGTGATCGGCTTCTCGATCACCCCCAGTGCCATCAGCGCGTTGTTGATGAGGCCTTCGTCGCGGATGATGAACATGATGGCGAGCGTGCGCACCAGAAGGTTCGACCAGAATGGGATGGTCATCAGCAGCACCCACCAGTTGCGCTGCGCCGGCGGTCGCGTCGCCATGAAATAGGCGGTCGGAAAGCCGAGCAGCAGGCAGATGATCGTCGTCACCATGGCAAACAGAAACGAGCGCAAATAGATGATCAGGAAATCCGGCGTGAACTGCAGCGTGTCGTCGAAAATATCGCGCTGGAACAGGAAGTTCAGATAGGCGTCTGTCGAGAACTTCCACTGCACCCCGCCATAGGGTGCTGCGGCGAGAAATGAATAGATGAGGATGATGAGAAGCGGCAGCACGCCGAAGATGCCGATGATTACCAAAGCCGGTAGCGAAAGCAGGCGGTGGCGCCTTGCAGTGGCTTTCTCCGCCTCCGCTTCGAATACCGCCGCCTTGGAAAACGTGACTGCCATCAATCCCTCAAAATGCGCGCGCCATCGTCCTCGAACACGACACCGACCTTGGCGCCCGGCTCGAATGAGACGGCGCCCGAGCGGCTGTTCTGGTGGCGCACGATGAAATCGTCGCCGCCGTCGAGCTTCACGTGATAGTGGGTGTCGGTGCCGAAATAGACGACATTTGCCAGGGTTCCCGAGACCATGCCCTTGGCGGCATCGGCGACGAGATCGGCGTGTTCCGGCCGCACCACAACAGTCACCGCGCCGGAAGGGTCGAAGTTTTCCGGAAATCCCGCCGCCACCGTCGCTTCGGAGGCGATCTTCACCATCGCGATACCGGATTTCTTCGACACGACAGTGCCCTTGAGGAAATTGGTTTCGCCAATGAAGTCGGCAACGAAGCGCTCGGCCGGCCGGTCGTAAATATCGCGCGGCGTGCCGACCTGCAGGATCTTGCCGGCCGACATCACGGCGATGCGGTCCGACATGGTCAGCGCTTCTTCCTGGTCGTGGGTGACGAAGATGAAGGTGATGCCGGTCTGGTGCTGCAGCCGTTTCAGTTCGATCTGCATTTCCTTGCGCAGCTTGTAGTCGAGTGCCGACAACGGCTCGTCGAGCAACAGCACTTTTGGCTGCGGTGCCAGCGCGCGCGCCAGTGCCACGCGCTGCTGCTGGCCGCCGGAGATCTGGCTGGTGCGGCGGGCACTCAGCGCCTCCATCTTGACCAGCTTCAGCATCTCGGCGACGCGCGCCTTGATTTCGGTCTTCGGCTTGCCCAGCATCTCCAGGCCGAAGCCGATATTCTCGGCCACGGTCATGTGCGGGAACAGCGCGTAGGACTGGAACACGGTGTTGACTGGCCGCTTGAACGGCGGTAGCGGCGCGATGTCGTGCCCGTGCAGCAGGATTTCGCCTTCGCTGGGAAAATCGAAGCCGGCGATCAGCCGCAGCAGCGTCGTCTTTCCGCAGCCCGACGGCCCCAGCAGCGTGAAGAACTCGTTCTCGCGGATCGACACCGAAACCGTGTCGAGAGCGGCGACTTGGGCGTCCCCGGTACCGAACACCTTGCGGACGCCGCGGACCTCGATTGCACTCTTACCCGGTTGATCCGGCACGCATTACCCCATTTTCATGTCCGCTCTTGATGGCGGATCCAGTTCCCATTCGATTGTCAGCATATGCCGGTCGGCTTGGCAACCATGCATCTGGACCTCGGTTCAGAATGCAAGCTCCGTGCCATCGTCAGCGTCATCATCAACCCTGGTAAGTGATCTTGCCGCCGCAGATGGTGCTGACCGGATGCACCTTGTGTAGCAAACCCGGTTCAGTTGCCTCGATATCGGCCGACAGCACCACCAGATCGGCCAGATAGCCTGGTTTCAGCCGGCCTTTGCGGTGCTCCATGAATTCGGCATAGGCACCTTCGACCGTATAACCGGCAAGCGCCTCGATCAGCGAGAAGCTCTGGTCTGGATCGCCCTCTGCCCAAGGCTTGCGCAGCACCGCCGCCTGAATGCCCAGGATCGGGTCGACCCGCGACACCGGCCAGTCGGAAGCGAAGACGACATGCGCGCCCGCCTGTTTCAGTGTCCGCCAGGCATAGCTCAGCGGCCATCTTTCGCGGCCGATGCGCGAAAGCGTCGGCTCCAGCGGGAAGTCCATGGCGCCGGGCGGGTGCGGCGGCTGCATCGAGGCGATGACGCCGAGTTCGGCGAAGCGCGGCACGTCGGCGGCAGTGGTGACCTCGATGTGCTCGACCCGGTGCCGGCTGTCGCGCCTGCCGTTCTTCCGCTGCGCCGCCTCGTAACCGTCGAGAACCGCGCGCACCGCGCCGCCGCCGATCGAATGCACGGCGATCTGCAGGCCGCGCCGGTCGGCCTCCAGCGCCACCTCGGCGAAATGCTCGGGCGTAAACAGCGGCTCACCGCGCCAGCCCGGCCGGTCGGCATAGTCGTCGACCATGACCGCGGTCCAGCCTTCCAGCACGCCGTCGTAAAACATCTTGACCATGCCGGACGACAGCCATTCCGATTGGTAGGAGTTGGCCATGCTCGATGCCTTTTCCAGCACGTCGAGCGTCATGAAATTCTTGAAATGAAAAGGTATCTTGGTGCGGCAGAGCAGCCGCCCTTCCTGTTCCAGCCCGGCTAGCAGCTGGAGCTGGTAAAAATTGCCGTCCATGTTCTGGATCGAGGTGATGCCGTGGCGGGCGCACCATTCCAACCCGCGATGCATCAGGTCGCGATCGGCAGCGACTTCGGCGGCGGAAGGGTACGGCTCGGGCTCGCCGCCTGTCGCAAGGCCGAGCCGCACGCGGTTCTGCCCGGAAAGCTCGAGGATCGGCCCGAACGCCTCGCCCTCGCGCAATTCGCCCGCCGCCAGGCCATCCGCTCCCATGACGATCTCGTTGCCGGGACCGAGTTGCTTGCCGTGCAGGATGCCAGCCAGTTCCAGCGCCTTTGTGTTGGCCCACATCGTGTGGTGATCGGAAGCCGACATCGCGAACGGCCGGTCGGCGATGATGCGATCGAGATGATGGCGGGTGACCGGCTCTTCCTTGGAAAGGATAGTGTAGTCGACGCCGGCCCCCAGCAGCAATTTGGCGTTCGGCCGTGCCGCCGCGTAGGCGCGGATCGCGTCGCTCAGCGCATCGAAGCCATGCACGCCCTGAAGGTGCAGATTGTCGAGTTCGGCCGCGCCGCCGAAAAGATGCATATGCGCTTCGATAAAGCCCGGCACCACCGACCCGCCTTGCGCATCGATGACCTTCGTGGCCGGCCCTTTCAGCGCCTCGATCGTCCGGCGATCGCCAACCGCCAGGATGTTGCCGTCCTTTATCGCCACCGCTTCGGCCGTCGGATTGCCTTCATCCATGGTCAGCACGCGGGCATTGGTGACGATCAGGTCGGCATTTGAACTCATGATTTCCCACGGTTTGGTTGCGCTGCCGGCAGGCTAGACGACCGGCTGCCGTGCCAGCAAGCCATGGCTGGTTGGCCCAGCGCCTTGTGAAGGGCCATGCAGGACGGTTAGGGTCGCCGCGTCTCACCACGGAAAGATTTCATGAAGACTGTTTTTTCGCCTCTCCATGCCGGCCATTCCGGCAATGTCGAACTGATCGCCGGCGCCATCGTGCCGGCTTTTGAAAAGCCCTCGCGCGCCGAGTTCATCAGGGCGCGGGTGGAGAGCGAAAAGCTCGGTCCGATCCTGTCACCGGAAAGTCACGACCTCGCCGCCGCCAAGAAGGTTCATGCCAGCGACTACATCGATTTCCTGCCGACCGTGTGGCCGCTCTGGGAAGCGTCGGGCCGCACCGGTTCGGCCATTCCCTTCACCTGGCCGACGCGCGGCCTGCGCGGCGACGTGCGCCCGAAAGGCATCGATGCGTTGCTCGGCTTCTACTCCTTCGACGGCGGCGCGACTTTTGTCAAAGGCACATGGGACGCTATCAAGTCGTCCTATGATGTCGCGCTGACAGCCGCCGCGCTGGTCAAGGCCGGTGAGCCTTCCGCCTTCGCGCTGTGCCGCCCGCCGGGGCACCATGCAGGGGCGGCCTTCATGGGCGGCTATTGCTTCATCAACAACGCCGCCGTCGTCGCGCAAAGGTTTCGCGACCATGGCGCCGGGCGCGTTTCGATCCTCGACATCGACTATCACCACGGCAACGGCACCCAGGAGATATTCTATCGCCGCGGCGACGTGCAGGTGCTGAACCTGCATGGCGATCCGATGACCGAATATCCGTTCTTTCTCGGCCATGCCGACGAACGCGGCGAGGGCGACGGCGAAGGCTTCAACGACAACTATCCGATGCCCTTCGGCACCGGCTGGGACGTGTGGAACGCCTCACTCGAGGAGGCCTGCACGAGGCTTTCGGCTTATGCTCCTGACGTCGTCGTGGTTTCACTCGGCGTCGACACTTTCGAGAAGGACCCGATCAGCCAGTTCAAGCTGAAAACGGAAAACTATCCCAGAATCGGCCGCCGCATCGCCAGGCTCGGCCTGCCGACGCTGTTCGTCATGGAAGGCGGCTACGCCGTCGAGGAGATCGGCGTCAACGCCGTCGGCGTGCTGACCGGCTTCGAGGACCGCTAGAAGTGCCGCCGGTGCCTGCAATCATGTAGCGGCGCTCGGCGTGGCAAGCGGTGCGGCCTGCCTGCGCGAGCGGCCAAGATAATAGACCGCCGCCGCCGCGATGACGCCGGCGGCCAGGATGCCTGCCGCCAGCACCGGCCGGTACCAGAACCAGGCGATCGCCATCGTCGTCGTGCCGACCAGGATCGCCAGGAAAAAGGCAATGATGCCGGTGCCCATCCGCGCCACGCTGCCGAGCAAAGGAATAACGTCGAGGACGACGCCAATCGGGCTGAGCAGCAGGGCAAAGCCGATGGCCAACAGCAGCAGGCCGGCGGCGCGCAGCAGCCAGGTGATAAGCGTGTTCTGGCTGACCGCGTCGGCGAACATCTTTTCCGCCGGCACATTGCCGATGTCGACCATCAGCAACTGGTCGCCGGCCTTTGTCTGGTAGGGTTCGAGCCCGCCCGCTGCCTGGCGCGCGACGACGCTGACCAGGCCGAGCGGCGCCAGCTCGTAGCCAATGCGATAGTCGCCGAGCGCCGGCGACGTGGTGTTGAAGCCGAGATAGATCTTTCCGTCGACGATGTTGACCCGCTTGGTGCCGGTGTAGGCGGCATCGATGGTAGCCGACTGGTCCGGTGACAGTGAAAACTCCTTGTCGCCGCCGATCAGGTCCAGCACCGGCCGGTCGAGCGTGAAGGCACCGAGCTTGCCGTCCGGGATCTGGAACCTCGTGCTGTGGATCTCCATCGGCGGATTCTCATGGCCGTCCGGCTTCTTGAACTCCGACGAGTTGATCTGGCTGTCGTCCCACACTTTCGAATAGCTGTAGGTCGTCACCGTCTCCTCGCCGCCACCAAGCTTCTTCGTCGTCTCGGATTTCTGTTCTTCTTTCCACTGGTACATCTCGGCGCTGCGCGACAGCCGCAATCCTTGCGCCGAAATGCCAAAGTCCGGATCGGCAAGGCCGCTGCTCGCCGTCACCGCCCCGGTGACATGGACAAGCTTACCGTCATTGCCAGCATCGATGCTATCGGCGCCAACCGAGATCACCGCGCCCGACCCCTCGGCCAGCGAACGCGCCGTCTGCACGGCGCGACCCTCGTTCCAGAACAGGCCGATCACCATCAGCACGATCAAGAGCAAGCCGAAAACGATCCCGCCGACCGCGCGCTTGATCCGCCCGAACCACGAGACGGACGTTATTTCCTGAATTGAATCGCCCATTGTTTCCCCCAATTCCCCAAAGCCAGTTTCACGAATCCGCGCTCTGTCGCGCAGTGGCATGCAACCGGCGTTACCCCAAACCGAGACAGACGCCCCATCCGTCCCGACAGCAGGAGCCTATCGCAATCGACGAACTGCCGATACGGCACACTTGCAGTTGGATCCGACCGCCGCAAAGCACACGGGCGCTTCGAAAATGTACCGTCGGAGCGCCTCGACCGATGGAATTCGTTTCAGTCAAATCGCGTTTGATGTCGGATTCGTCTACGGTTAGATTGTAGCCGAATCAGCCGTTCCTCGGGGGGCGCGGCGACCACCAAAACCTCATGTTCCGGAACCATTCCGGAGCCGGATTCGCGCTCCCTGCAACAGGTGCGATTTTGTGCGCGGCGTCGCGTGGTGGTGTCCCTGGTGAAGTGATGCGTATTCGGCAGCTGGCGATGCCAGCATCTGGATCAAATCTCGCAACTCGATCTGTTGAGTTTCCTGACCTGACAACGCCGACGGAGCGGTAGAGCAGCAACGATGTATCAATTCCCCCGAGCCGAAATGCAGACCGCTGCCGGGGCCAGGCATCGGCAGCTTCTTAGCCGTTCGATCCACATGCTGTTGGCGGCGATGGCGGCTGGCCGCGATTCGCTGGAAGCGGCCGAGGCCCTGCATTTCACCAGTCGCGTCTGGACCGCCTTCGTCGAAGATCTCCGCTCTGGCGACAGCGCCCTGCCCACGGAGCTGCGCGCCAATCTCATCTCGATCGGTTTGTGGCTGCTGCGCGAAACCGAAGACATCCGCCAGGGCCGCACCGACAATTTCGAAGGCTTGATCGAAGTGGCGGCGATCGTCAGGGACGGCATGCAGTGAGCCCGCTATGGCGCGCGCGGACGGGCTCCGCGCTCGCTATCTTGTTGTTGGACCATGATCTTTCTCGAGAATGCGTTCGCCCTTTGCGCTGTGATGTTCTATTTTTTGAATCCATGGCTTGAGGGGCCGATTCATCGCAAGAACAAACGCATTTGAGCCCGGGAAAGCATCGATGAACGACGACACACCGGAAAGCGAAAGCGCCTCGGCGCTGGCGCCGTTCCGGCACGGCATCTTCCGGGCGGTGTGGTCCGCCAGCCTCGTCTCCAATTTCGGCGGCCTCATCCAGGGCGTCGGTGCCGCCTGGATGATGACTACGATCGCTACCTCGTCCTACCAGGTCGCATTGGTCCAGGCCTCGACCACTTTGCCGATCATGCTCTTCGCGCTGCTGGCCGGCGCCATCGCCGACAGTTTCAACCGGCGCAAAATCATGCTGATCGCGCAGATCTTCATGCTCGCCGTCTCGGCTCTTCTCACCGTCTTCACCTATCTCGACCTGATGACGCCGTGGACGCTGCTCGCCTTCACCTTCCTGATCGACAGTGGCACCGCGCTCAACAGCCCGTCCTGGCAGGCTTCGGTCGGCGACATGGTGCCTCGTCCCAAGGTGCCGGCGGCGATCGCGCTCAACTCGATGGGCTTCAACCTGACGCGCAGCGTCGGCCCGGCGATCGGCGGCATCATCGTTGCCGCCGCAGGCGCCGCCGCGGCCTTTGCCGTCAACACGCTGAGCTATGTCGGCCTCATCGTCGTGCTGGCCCGCTGGAGGCCGGAACTGCCGGCATCGACCTTGCCGCGCGAGACGCTGGGCGCCGCGATGGGCGCTGGCCTGCGCTACGTCGCGATGTCGCCCAATATCGGCAAGGTGCTGGTCAGGAGCTCGGCCTTCGGCTTCAGCGCCGGCGCGGTCCTGGCACTGCTTCCCCTGGTCGCGCGCGACGTCGTCAAGGGCGACGCCTTGAGCTACGGCATCATGCTCGGCGCCTTCGGCATCGGCGCCGTCGGCGGCGCGCTGACCAGCGTCAGGCTGCGGCAGCTGCTGTCCAGCGAAACCATGGTGCGCATGGCATTCGCCGGTTTCGCGCTCTGCGCCTTCAATGCCGCCGTCAGCGAGAATGCCTGGCAGACGTCACTCGGCTTGCTGGTCGGCGGCGCCTGCTGGGTGACAGCGCTTTCGCACTTCAATGTCACCGTGCAGATGTCGACGCCGCGCTGGGTGGTCGGCCGCGTGCTTTCGGTCTACCAGACCGCAACCTTCGGCGGTATCGCGCTCGGCAGCTGGGTCTGGGGCGTGGTTGCCGACGCCCATGGCGCCGAAGTCGCCCTGATGGCGGCCAGCGTCGCGATGCTGGCGGGAGGCGCCATCGGCCTGCTGCTGCCGCTGCCGCAGCAGGCCGTGCTCAACCTCGATCCGCTCAACCGCTTCCAGGAGCCGCATCTGGCACTTGATCTGAAGCCGCGCAGTGGTCCCATCGCCATCATGATCGAATACGTGATCCGCAACGAGGACGTGCCGGAATTCCTCGCCACCATGGCCGAACGGGGCCGCATCCGCCGGCGTGACGGCGCCCGCAACTGGACATTGGCGCGCGATCTCGAAAATCCCTCGATATGGATCGAGCACTACCACACGCCAACCTGGGTCGAATATATCCGCCACAACAGGCGCGCCACCTACGCCGACGCGGTCATCGGCGAGCGCATAAGGGCCCTGCACAGCGGCAACGAGCCACCCCGCGTCCGCCGTATGATCGAGCGGCCGACGACAGCCGGCACGGCGCTGGTGATGCCGAAGGGACCGATCGAGCATTAATGGCCGGCGGCGCGTCCAGTTGGTCGAGCAAATGAAAATTGCGGCGCCTGGCCCAATCCGCGAATGCACGAATGGGATGGCCATTGTGGAGAGACGGTTTATATCAGTTGATGTGACTATGACCACTAAGGGGAGACGATGCGTTACATACGTCCGCTTTCAATTGAAGACGCCGCCGGCCTGTTGGCCGGCTCAGCCGGCACGGCCGCCATCCTTGCCGGAGGCAGCGACCTCTTGGTGAGAATGAAAGGCGGCTTTATCGAACCCGACCTGATCGTCGACATCAAGGCGATCGACGGGCTTGGCGAGATCAGGGAAACAGCCGAGGGCTTCAGCATCGGCGCGGCGGTCCCCTGCGCAGTGCTGGGCGAGAGCAAGGCCCTGAAGAAGGCATGGCCCGGCGTCGTCGAAGCTGCGAACCTGATCGGCTCGAAGCAGGTGCAGGGACGCTGCACCATCGTCGGCAATCTGTGCAACGCCTCGCCGGCCGCCGACAGCGTGCCGGCGCTGGTGGCCGCTGGCGCCAAGGCGGTGGTCGTCGGCCCGGGAACCAGGCGCACGATTGCAGTGGAAGCGGTACCGACTGGGCCGGGCAAGACGTCGCTGGCCAAGGGCGAGATCATCGAGGCAATCCTGCTCGACAAACGTCTGCCGCGTTCGGGCGATGCCTATCTGCGTTTCATTCCTCGCACGGAGATGGACATCGCGGTGGTAAGCGCCGGCGTGAACCTGATGCTCGATGAGCAAGGTCGCGTCAAATTCGCCCGCCTGGCGCTGGGCGCCGTGGCGCCGACGGTGATTCTGGTCGAGGAGGCCGCCGAGGTTCTCATCGGCTCCAAGCTGGACGAAGCCACGCTGGAGAGGCTCGCCAAGGTCTGCTCGGGGGCCTGTCGTCCGATCGACGACAAGCGAGGCACTATCGAATTCAGACGGAAAGTTGCGGGTGTGCTGGCCAAGCGGGCCGCCACGACCGCCTATGCACGTGCAGGAGGCAAATGATGGCTGGTGTGGCAGTATCAACGACAATCAATGGCGACAATGTCGAGTACCTTTGCCAGCCGGACGAGACGCTGCTCGATGTCCTGCGCGATCGCCTGGGGCTGACGGGCGCCAAGGAAGGCTGCGGCACCGGCGACTGCGGCGCCTGCAGCATCATCCTCGACGACCGGCTGGTGTGCTCGTGCCTGGTGCTCGGCGCGGAGGCTGAAGGGCGGCGCATCGAAACCATCGAGGGCATGGCGCATGGCGACAAGCTGCATCCGCTGCAGCAGAAATTCCTGGAACACGCCGCGCTTCAATGCGGCATCTGCACGCCGGGCTTCCTCATGGCGGCCAAGGACCTGTTGGCCAAGAACCCCGATCCGACCGAGGAGGAGATCCGCTTCGGCCTCGCCGGGAACCTCTGCCGCTGCACCGGCTATGACAAGATCGTGCGTGCCGTTCAGGACGCCGCGAGCGTGATGAAGGGAGCATGACGATGAATTTCGATCCACGTTACTCCGGACGCAATTTCACCTCTGTCGGCACGCGCCCCATCCGTCCCGACGGCGTCGACAAGGTGACGGGCCGCGCACGCTATGGCGCCGACTTCAACATGGCCGGGCAACTGGTCGGGCGCGTTCTCAGAAGCCCCCATGCGCATGCCACGATCAGGAAGATCGACACGTCGAAGGCGGAGAAGCTCGCCGGCGTCAAGGCGGTGATCACCGCGGCCGACCTGCCCGACCTCACCGACGGCGATGCCGCCATGTACGACATCCTCGACAACTGCATGGCGCGCAAGAAAGCGCTCTACGACGGCCATGCTGTGGCCGCGGTCGCTGCAGTCGATGCCCGCACGGCGAGGCAGGCACTGAAGCTGATCGAGGTCGACTACGAGGTGCTGCCGCATGTCACCGACGTCGACGAGGCGATGAAGCACTCCTCACCCGTGCTCAACGACGCCATCTTCACCGAGGGCCTTGAGCAAAAGCCCGTCAAGCCTTCCAACGTCACCAAGCGCACCCAGTACGGCCATGGCGACATCCATGAAGGTTTCGGCCAGGCCGATTTCGTCGTCGAACGCTCCTTCAAGACCGAGCAGACGCACCAGGGTTATATCGAGCCGCATGCCTGCGTCGCCAATTTCAGCTCCGACGGCACCGCCGATCTTTGGGTCTGCACGCAAGGGCATTTCGTCTATCGCCAGCACTGCGCCCAGCTGCTTGGCATGGAGGCCTCGAAGCTGCGCGTCACCTCGTCGGAGATCGGCGGTGGTTTCGGCGGCAAGACCCATGTCTGGGCCGAGCCGGTGGCGCTGGCGCTGTCGCGCAAAGCCGGCCGGCCGGTCAAGCTGGTCATGACGCGCGACGAGGTGTTCCGCGCCTCCGGCCCGACTAGCGCCACCTCGATCGACGTCAGGATCGGCGCCCGTAAGGACGGCACGATCACGGCGGCCGAGGCCACGCTGCGCTATTCCTGCGGCCCCTATGCCGGCATGTGGGCTGAGATCGGCGCCATGACCGCCTTTGCCTGCTACAAGCTCGAGAACGTCAGGACGGTCGGCTACGAAGTGCTGGTCAACCGGCCCAAGACGGCGGCCTATCGCGCGCCGTCGGCACCGATGGCGGCGTTTGCGGTGGAAAGCGCGGTCGACGAGCTGGCCAAGGAGATCGGCATGGACCCGGTCGAGTTCCGGATCAGGAACGCGGCGCAGGAAGGCACCAGATCGTCCTACGGCCCGGTATACGGCCCGATCGGCATCGGCCCAACGCTGGAGGCGGCGAAGAGCCATCCGCACATGAAGGCGCCGCTCGGCAAGAACCAGGGCCGCGGCATGGCCTGCGGCTTCTGGTTCAACTTCGGTGGCCAGACCTGCACCGACCTCAACATCGGCATGGACGGTTCGGTCTCGCTTGCCGTCGGAACCGTTGACGTGGGCGGCTCGCGCGCCTCGCTTTCGCTGGTGGCGGCAGAGGAGCTCGGTATCCCCTATGAGCAGGTCAAGGCGGTGGTCGCCGATACCTCCAGCCTCGGCTACAACGATATGACGGACGGCAGCCGCGGCACCTTCTCGTCTTCGATGGCGACGATCTCCGCCGCTCGCAACGCCATCAAGATCCTGCGGGATCGCGCCGCGCAGACGTGGGACATCCCGGTCGACGACGTGGTCTGGGAAAAGGGCCACGCGATCGCTAGGGGCGAGAAGTACGGCAACCTTGCTGCGCTGTCGCTGAAGGAGATCGCGGCCGCTTCCGGAAAGACGGGCGGACCGATCGCCGGCCACAGCGAGCTCGTCGCCGACGGCGCCGGCGTCTCCTTCGCCACCCATATCTGCGATATCGAGGTGGATCCGGAGACCGGCTTCACCAGGGTGCTGCGCTACACCGTCGTTCAGGACGCCGGCAAGGCGGTGCATCCGACCTACGTCGAGGGGCAGTACCAGGGGGGTGCCGCGCAAGGCATCGGCTGGGCGCTCAACGAAGAGTACATCTACGGCAAGGACGGGCGGCTGCAGAACCCTGGCTTCCTGGACTACCGCATCCCGGTCTGCTCGGACCTGCCGATGATCGACACACAGATCCTCGAGATCCCCAACCCTAACCATCCCTACGGGGTGCGCGGCGTCGGCGAGACCTCGATCGTGCCGCCGCTGGCGGCGATCGCCAATGCAGTCTCGAACGCGGTCGGCGTGCGCATGGCGCATATACCGATGTCGCCGCCGCGCATCCTGGCGGCGATCGAGGCGGAACGGGAAGGCTGATGGTTGAAGTAACGCTCTGGGGATCGCTCGGCGCGATCGCCGGAGGCAAGAGCAAGGTCGAGATCGAGGCGAAGGATATTCGGGAGCTGTTCAGGAAGCTGGCTGAACAGTATCCCGGCCTCGAGCCCTACATCGATCGCGGCATCGCCGTCGCCATCGACGGGACGATCTATCGCGACACCTGGTCGAAGGAACTGCCGGAAGGGGCGGAGATATTCCTGCTGCCGCGTCTTGCCGGGGGATAACTGGACAACCGTGTCCCTACCATCGACGACCAAGACTTGGCCTAGGCTCGAGAAAAACCTTGGCTATCCACGAGAATTCTTGGCCAGTTCAGCCGGCGAGTTTGGCTCCTTTTCGATGACTGCTTCTGTGTCAATCACAGACATAGAGGCGAGCGAGCTACACGTCTGCTTTGAGGCGAAAGCAGCCGCCCGCAGCGTAGAAGTCAAATGGCTTGGATCAGAACCTACCATTTACCAATGTCAGCTTCATGATTCATAGGCACAGTCTTGGGAGTCAGATGCGATGGCGGAGCGCCTCAATGATCACCGCCATCGCAGGCGAGAGCTGTCGCCTGCTCGGGTAGTAGAGGTGATAGCCCGCAAATGGCGGACTCCAGTCGTCAAGCACGAGCCTAAGGCATCCCTTGGCGATGTGGTGGCTGACGAGGTTTTCCGGGACATAGGCGATCCCGAAACCGCTTATCGCAGCCTCGATCATGGGAATGGACGAATTGAAGGTGAGCTGGCCTTCCACGCGCACACGAAGGTCGCGGCCATCCCTGGCGAATTCCCAGGCATATAATCCGCCGAACGTCGCCTGCCGCATATTAATGCAGTCATGATCGACCAGATCCTGCGGTGCGGTCGGAACCGGATGGCGGGAAAAGTACTCCGGCGAAGCCACGGCCACGAGCCTCCAATCCGGCCCGATGCGCACTGCGATCATATCCCTGTCGATGCTCTCACCAAGCCGCACGCCTGCGTCGAAGCGCTCCTCCACAATGTTCTTCATGCCGTTGTCGCTGTAGAGTTCGACGCACACGTCAGGATAGTCGCTGAGCAAGGGCTGCAGCTTCGGCCAGACGGTCGTCTGGAGCGCATGGTCAGACAGCGTGATGCGGACCGTTCCGGAGGGCTTGTCGCGAAAGGCCACCAGGCTTGCGAGGTCCGCTTCGATTTCCTCGAAGCGGGGAACAAGAGATTGGAAAAGTCGCTCGCCGGCCTCGGTCGGTGCGACGCTCCGCGTCGTACGTGTCAGCAGGCGGACGCCGAGACGAGCTTCAAGCTCCTTGATTGTCGAACTCAGGGTCGACTGCGAGGTTCCGAGCTTGGCCGCCGCCTTGGTGAAGCTCCGTTCCCGCGCGACCGCCACGAACCATAGCAGATCCTTCATGCCATCGCGCTGCATAGGGTACCTCCCGTCGGATATTTATATCATGAGCAGATAAGTCCATGCGAATTACTTAGTCTAATAGAATGGGTTCCTCTGCAATATCTTCTGGCATCGCGACGGCGTTGGCGGCTGATCCGCCCGGTCGCCCTGCAAGGATGCCAATTATGGAAACGACGTACGACACAAGGCTTGTCGGTGACCGCGCCGCATGGGGCGCGGTTTTGGCGATGGCGCTGTGTGTTTTCGTGCTCATCGCGTCGGAATTCATGCCGGTCAGCCTGCTGTCGCCGCTAGCGGCCGATCTCGGCATCACCGAGGGCCGCGCGGGACAGGCGATCTCGATTTCGGGCGTTTTCGCCGTCGTGACCAGCCTGCTGGTCGCCGGCCTCACGCGCCATATCGACCGCCGACTGGTCGTGACCGGCTTCACCCTCCTCCTCATCGTGTCCGGTTTGGCTGTCACCTTCGCGCCGAACTACGCGTTCCTCATGGTCGGCCGGGCGCTGCTCGGCATCGCGATCGGCGGGTTCTGGTCGATGTCGACCGCGATCGTCATGCGCCTCGTGCCGCAAGACATGGTTCCGAAGGGTCTCGCCATGCTGAACGCCGGCAATGCCATTGCGGCCACCATCGCCGCGCCGCTGGGCAGTTTTCTTGGCGCCTATGTCGGCTGGCGCGGCGCTTTCTTCCTCGTCGTGCCGTTTGGGCTTCTGGCGCTGGCCTGGCAGTGGACAAGCCTGCCGGCGCTGCCCCCGCGCCGGGGGAAGCGTTCAGGCAATCCACTGGCGCTCCTCGGCCGTCTTCCCGTCGCCATCGGCATGGCGTCGATCATGATGCTGTTCATGGGCCAGTTCGCGCTCTTCACCTATCTGCGGCCCTTCCTCGAGGGCGTCACCCGGCTCGACATCGCTGCTCTCTCGGCGATCCTGCTGGCGATGGGGCTGGCGGGGATGCTCGGCACATGGTGCGTCGGCCGGCTTTTGTCCACGCGTCTGTTCAGCATCCTCATCGTCATCCCGCTGGTCATGGCGGCCTTGGCCGCTGCGCTCATCGCCCTTGGTGCCCTCCCCGTTCCCACAGCGCTGCTGCTCGTTGCCTGGGGCTTCTTCGGCACGGCCGCGCCCGTTGGCTGGGGCACGTGGCTCAGCCGGACGTTGCCGAACGACGCAGAGGCCGGCGGCGGGCTGCAGGTGGCAGTCATCCAGCTCGCCATCACCGGCGGCGCCGCGATCGGCGGCACGCTCTTCGATACGGTCGGCTGGTGGGGAGCGTTCACTCTAGGTGCAGTGCTGCTCTGCGGATCGGCGCTCGCCGCCCTTGCCGCATCGCATATGGCCCGGAGATCTTTGCCATGATCATCGAGCGTGCGCCGCTTAACCGCCGGACATTGCTCGGCGCCGCGCTCGCGGTGGCGGCCCTGCCTCGAGCAGCCGCCAGCCAAGAAGGCGAAGCCCCAGTCAGCCATGAGTCAACCAACATGAAGATCAGGATGATTTTCAACGGCCACATCATGACCGCCACGCTCTACGACAATCCGTCGGCGCGCGATTTCTTTTCCATGCTGCCGCTCGATCTCAAGATCGAGGACTACGCGCATAACGAGAAGATCGCCTATCTGCCGCGCAAGCTGACAGAGAAGGGAAGTGGTCCGTTCGCCAACGAGCAGCCCTACGACCTCTGCTATTTCACGTCCTGGGGTAACCTGGCCATGTTCTACGCCGACTATCGCCATCCCGGGCTGATCAGGCTCGGCCGCTTCGACGAGGGCGAGCAGGCCCTGCACATTCGCGGCGAGTTCCCGCTTCGCATCGAACGCACTTGAGGACACAAAGGAGATCACCATGGACATTCTTCGCGCTGGCACGAGGCCTTCCGGCAAGGGACCACCTGACTGGTTCACCGGAACGGTGCGGATCGATCCGCTCTTCAATCCCTTCGATGCCGGGCGGGTTCAAGGCGCACAGGTGACCTTCGAGCCCGGCGCCCGCACCGCTTGGCACACGCATCCGCTCGGCCAGACGCTGATCGTCGTCTCGGGCCTGGGCCGCGTGCAGCGCGAGGCTGGCCCGGTCGAGGAAATCCGTGCCGGCGACGTCGTCTGGTTCGCGCCCGGCGAAAAGCACTGGCACGGCGCGTCGGCTCAGATTGCCATGACCCACATTGCTCTCCAGGAGGTCAAGGACGGCAAGGTCGTGGACTGGCTGGAACATGTCAGCGACGCCGACTACCGCGCTTGATCTTCTCCACTCGAAAGGAACCAAAATGCTCGCAACCGTTCTTCACAAACCGGGCGACATCCGCTGCGAGGAGATCGCTGATCCGAAAATCATGCGGCCGACGGACGCCATCATCAAGCTCTCGGCAAGCTGCATCTGCGGCTCGGATCTGTGGCCCTATCGCGGGCTGCAGCGGGTCGACGGCCCGATGCATATGGGCCACGAATATTGTGGCATCGTCGTCGAGGTCGGCGCAGAGGTGCGCACGGTGCGCCCCGGCCAGTTCGTCGTCGGCTCGTTCTGCCTCTCCGACAATACCTGCCCGCATTGCCGCTTCGGCTTCCAGTCGTCCTGTGTGCAGCGCGAGTTCATGTCGGGCGCGCAGGCGCCTTACGCCCGCGTGCCGTTGGCGGATGGCACACTGGTCGCCACCGCCGAGGTGCCGCCGGCCGAACTCATCCCTGACCTGCTGGCTGTGTCCGATGTGCTCGGCACCGGCTGGTATGCGGCCGACGCAGCCGAGGTCCGAGAAGGATCGACGGTGGTGGTGGTCGGCGACGGTGCGGTCGGCCTGATGGGCGTGCTTGCGGCCAAGGAGATGGGCGCCGAGCGCATCATCGCCATGAGCCGGCACGCCAGCCGCCAAAAACTCGCTCGCGAGTTCGGCGCGACCGACATCGTCGCTGAGCGCGGCGAAGAAGGTGTAGCCCGGATCAAAGAGCTCACCAAGGACGTCGGCGCGGACTCGGTGCTGGAATGCGTCGGCACGGCGGAATCCTTCGACCAGGCGCTGGCCTGCTCTCGCCCCGGCGGCACCATCGGCTATGTCGGCGTGCCGCATGGCGTGAGCTTCGATGGCCAGAACCTCTTCTTCGGCCAGAAGCGCATGCTCGGCGGCCCCGCGCCAGTGCGCCGCTTCCTGCCCGACCTTATGGACCTTGTGCTCAAGGGCAGGATCAAGCCGGGCAAGGTCTTCGACCTCAAGCTGCCGTTGGCCGAGGTCGCTGAAGGCTACCGCGCCATGGACGAGCGGCGCGCCATCAAGGTCATGCTTTCGGTTTGAGCGAAGATTGGGCGGACGGGCTGTCCGCACCCACAACAATCAGAAAGGAACAACGCATATGACGATGAGATTGAAGATAGCCGCCCTGGCGCTTGCGCTTTCGGTCGCCACGCCGGCTTTCTCGCAAGAGTCGCCGATCATCGGCGCATGGCGCATGAGGTCGCTCGAGGCCGGTGCCGAGGGAAGCCTCAAGCCCGTGCCATATTCCGGCCAGGTCATCTTCACCGAGGCCGGCACCCTGTCGGTGCAGGCGCAGAACCCCGACGCCAAGGCACCGGACACGCCTTACACAGAGAATGGCTACGAAGCCTATTACGGGCCGGTCGCTATCGACGACCAGGACAAGACCTTCGTCATCACGATCGAGTCCTCCCTGGTCCGCAACCTTGTCGGGAAGAGCATGAAACGCAAATTCGAAGTCTCGGACAACAAACTGGTCCTGACGCCGGACAATCCGGCCGAAGGCTGGCGCGTGACCTACGAACGTTACTGATCGGAACAGCCCGACTGTCAAAGTTTTATCGGTGGCCACAATGGCGCGGACTTCAGACCGAAATGGCGCGATAGCGGAACTGGTGCCAATCATGGCGGCTGTCTTCGCCGGCTTCCTCCTGATCGGCTTGGCGCTACCCGTCCTGCCGCTGCATCTTCACCAGCAGCTCGGCTTCGGCCTCTTCGCGGTCGGGCTGGTCACTGGCAGCCAGTTCGTCGCCTCGATGCTGTCGCGCATTGGGGCTGGAAACTATGCCGATGGGCGCGGCGGCAAGAGGGCCGTCGTCGTCGGCCTCATTGCCGCTGCCGTGGCGGGGCTATTTTACCTCGGCTCACTGACATTGCTCGACCGGCCGGTGGCGTCCGCATCGGCGCTGTTCGCCGGCCGGGCGGTACTGGGCGCGTCTGAGAGCTTCATCATCACCGGTGGCGTCGCCTGGGGCCTCTCCCTTGCGGGCGGACAGAACTCCGGAAAGGTCATAGCCTGGGTGGGCACGGCGATGTTCGCAGCACTCGCGCTAGGCGCGCCGATCGGATCTGCGCTTTATGCGGCGAGCGGCTTCACCGCGATCGCACTGGCGACGATCGTCCTGCCACTTGCAACGCTGCTTGCCATCCTGCCGATGCGCGGCGCCAGCGCCGCCGCGAGCAGCGTGCCGCAGTCATGGAGGAGCGTGGCGCAAGCGGTCTGGCTTCCCGGAGTGGGAGCAGCTTTCAGCAGTCTCGGCTATGGTGCGATTCTGGCCTTCGGCGCGCTGCTCTTTGCCGAGCGGGGCTGGCAGCCGGTCTGGCTTCCCTTCACGGCCTATGCCGCGTCGCTGATCGTGGCAAGGCTGTGCTTCGGCCACCTGCCTGACAGGTTAGGGGGCGCCCGCGTCGCCGCGATCTTCGTGGCGGTCGAGGCGGCAGGGCTGATGCTGATCTGGCTTGCGCCCGGGCCCGTTCTCGCCGCCATCGGAGCGGGCCTGACTGGCCTCGGCTACTCGCTGGTCTATCCCGGTTTCGGTGCCGAGGCCGTAAGTCATCTTCCGCCACGCAGCCGCGGCCTGGCCATGGGACTCTACACCGTCTTCCTCGACGTGGCGCTCGGCTTCGGCAGCCCGGCGCTCGGCTTGGTCGCCGCATCGGCCGGGCTGCAATTCGTCTTCTTCGCCGTCGCGATGGCGACGCTTCCGGCGTTGGGCATCGCTCTGCTGCTGGGTCGCCGTAACGCTCCACTATAGAGCCGGATAGTCTGGGCTCGAGATGTCGCGCAACTACGATCGCTCCCGCTTCGCGGGAAGCTGAGGCATCAGCCGAACCTGCTTTTGGTGGCGATAGAGGCCGATCAGGTCGTCGGATCGATCATGGCCGGGTATGACGGCCATCGAGGGTGGATATCGCGCATCGCTACCTTGCAGTCCCATCGCCAAAAAGGGATCGGCGAGGCCCTCATCCATGAGGCCGAAAGGCGGCTCGCCGGCCTTGGTTGCATAAAAATCAACCTCCAAATTGTCGCTTCCAATTCGACGGTTCTTGGGTTCTACCGAAAGTGCGGATACGAGGTCGAGGAGCGCATAAGCATGAGCAAACTGTTACCGAAAGTTTGAGGTGCTCCGCCGATTAACTCGTCGTCGCGGCTCGACGGCTCAGGTCCGTTGGAATCTTGCTGCCGGTCATTATTGTGGCAGGCGAACCTTTCCGGGTGAATCGCGCTGCGGGATACGGCCGACGGCCGAAGCCGGGCGAAGTCCAGCCAGCCGGAGGGAGCCCTACATACGGTCGGATTACTGGTGCAGTGAGGACATGCATGCAAATCGCATCCAAGCCACGCGTCCGGCTGGCAAGCCGTCAGGAACTGGATGAAATTGGCGGGCTCGTCTCCGACGCCTTCGCATCGTTACGGCCCGTTCTGGCGCCACACATCTTCGAGCCCTACGTGAACGACGCGCGGGATATCGCGGGGCGATGGGCGAAGGCTAGCGTCGCGGTGCTCGAAGCCGAGGGACGGCTCGTCGGGACGGCCACCTACTACGCCGATGCCGCCTTTGACCGCATGGGCTGGCCGCCCGGGCTGGCAGGCCTCAGGACCCTCGCGGTTGCTCCCTCGGCACAGGGCCGCGGATATGGCCGCGTGCTTTGCGAATGGTGCGTCTTGCAAGCGCGTCTGCAGGGCTCGAGCGGCCTTGCGCTTCACACCGCCTCGTTCATGACGTCTGCATGCAAGCTGTACGAGAGCCTTGGCTTCGAGAGACGCCCCGCCCACGACCTTTTCGCATCCGACGTTATTGGCTTTGATCCAGCTCTCGGCGATCAGCAGATCATCGCCTACCTGCTGCCGCTCAAGCAGGTCGAGAGCAGCCACGATCGATAATGTTTGACCGCCGTTTGAACAGACGGGGGTATCATCTCGCTTCCGGACGCTGTCCTCAGCTTCCGCCGTTTGTCTCGATGCGAGCAGATCCTAGTCTTTCGTATAGTCAGGCCCAAAACGGGTCGGCAGGTTGTCGGCGAGTTTCAACCAAGGGAGCTTCTCCTCAAAGGCGACATGCAGCGTAGGTGCAAATTTTTCTGGCTCCTCCATCGCTGCCGCAAAAAAATGCATGACATCAGACATGTTCTTTGAGCGGAAGGACAGCGGCGTGCCACAGTGATCGCAAAATGTTCTTTCCACACCGGGAGAAGAGTTGAATACCTTCGGTAGCTTGCCCAGCCATCGCCATTGGCCGTTCAAGACGCCAATATAGGAGGTCATCGGCGCAGAACATTGCCGCCGACAACTTTCACAATGACAGACCACGCAGGCCTGTGCCGGGCCATCGACTTCAAAAGCAATAGCGCCACATAAGCAATGACCACGCATGCAAATTCCCCTTGAGTCAACAAGGACAGCTTCATGCCTGGGCGTGAGGGAGGCGCCATGAAATGCGTCGAGCTGGCGCCCAATTCCGACATTCGGCGCCAGCGATTGTCCTAGCGTGCGCTAGGCGTTCCTTCACTACCGCCTTTGCGGCATATTGAAAGTTCGTAAAGTTTCTTCGCCGGGCCGCTGAATTCACGGCCTAGCAGGTCTATCGCAACCCGAACACTACAGTGGAATTGCGGTCACTTCTTTGGCCGTTCGGATCACGAACATCGTTTGGTATCGCGCGACGTTGCTTCGGTCTCGGAACAGTCGCTCGCATAGCGCATCGAACTCTTCCATATCCGTCAGGCGGAGCATGAGGACGGCGTCGGTTTCGCCGCTCACGCTGTAGGCCTGAGTGACGGCCGGTTCCTGAGCGGCCAACTCGAGAAAGTCCCGCATACACTGCTCGCCATGACGCTCCAGTTCGACGGTGACGATCGCTTCCAAGCCCCGGCCAGCCTTTGCAGGTGCGAGAAGCGCGACAACGCGGCTGATGACGCCGCTTTTCTTCAGTCGTCGTATGCGGCGCAGGCAGCTCGAAGGGGAAAGCCCGACTAACCCCGCCAGTTTGGCGTTCGTTCGTGAGGCATCATCCTGGAGCAGGTTGAGAAGCCTTCTGTCGATCTTGTCCATCTCGGTCGCGCTCATCGTCGGTGTATTGCAATTTTATTGCACGAAATCGCAAACTTTGACCACAAATGCGAAGCGTCTCAGGTTACGCAGATGGCTCCAGGGATGATGGAGCAGCATGATGGCAATTTGCGCCGCCTTCAATCGCAAGACATTGGAAACGCTTGAAATCTATTGGGAACTGGTTCGCGTGATCGTTCCGGTTGCGATAGCCACGCGGCTCCTGCAGGACCTTGGCGTCATCCAGGCGATTTCTCCGTTCTTCTCCCCGCTCATGTTGCAGGTAGGGTTGCCACATGAACTCGCCTTTGCCTGGCTGACGGGATTGCTGGTCGGGATCTGGGGCGCGCTTGTGATCGTATTCACCTTGGTCCCGGTTTCGGCGCTCAGCACTGCCGAGATGACGGTTCTTTCGGCTCTCTTGCTGTTTGCACATGCCATTCCGATCGAGCAACGCATCATTCAGAGGGCCGGGCCGAGCTTCCTGGTCACCGCGGCGCTTCGTATTGGCGGGGGTTTGGTCTTTGCTATCCTTCTGCATCAGATATTCGCCATGACCGGATGGCTGTCAGGACCGGTGGCGCCGGCGTGGATGCCGACGAATGAAAGCACCGACTGGGGCGGCTTTCTCCTGGGCACAGTCAAAACCCTGGGCATCATGCTCATCGTTTTGCTTGCGCTAAGCTGGGTTATCGAGCTTCTCAAGATGGCGGGCATTTTGGAGTGGATGAACAGAGGGCTTGCACCGCTCTTTCGGCTCGCCGGCATCGAAAAGCAGACGGTACCTCTCGCCGCTGTCGGCCTGTTTCTCGGGATTTCCTATGGCGCAGGACTGCTGATCCGCGACGCGCGCACGTCAAGCGCGGAGCCGCGTCAGATATTCCTCGCCTGCGTGTTCATGGGTTTTGCCCATAGCCTCATTGAGGATACGTTGGTCGTCGTCGCTCTTGGCACCGATGTCACGAGCGTGCTTCTCGGTCGCCTGGCGTTTGCCGTGCTCGCGACCGCCGTGATCGCAAAAATAATCAAGGCGGTTCCCGACGCTCTTTTCTTCAAGACACTCTTCCACAAGGAAGAAGGCAGTTCGCGCAATCGGATTTCTGAGCCGGCGATTAGCGGACCGTTGACGTGAGCCGTCCTTACGCAGCAGCCGACATGTGTGTCGCATCACTATCGCGAGAGGACGCGAATCCGGCTCTGGAACTCACCACGATCGACATAGCATCCGCGCAGATGTCGCCGCCCCGTGTTCGGGTTGAACGATTGGCGGCCATGCAACACCCGGCGATTGTCGAAGACCGCCATTTCGCCGGCCTTCAGGCGGTAGGCTATTTGGAAACGCGGCCCGCGGATCATCATCATCAGCTTGCGATAAGCCGCATAAAAGGGCGCGCATAGGTCGGAGGGAAGGTCGATGACATCGACAAGATGGGCGTTGAACCGCAACTCCGTCACTTCCCCGTCGCGTTGCGTTACAATCACAGGAAACCGACCGCGCAGATCGTAGTTTTCATCGTGAAAACGATAGGGGATCTCGATCTCGCACAATAGGCGGTAGGCTTCCGGATCTTCCGCCTGTAGCGCGGCGACGACCGCAAACCCGTCGGCAAAGATCGATCCACCGCCCTCAGCGTCATTGGCGATACAATGCAGGAACTGGTAGCCGGGCGGCACCTCCTGGTTCGCGAGATCGGTGTGTAGCGGCAAGGCGACCGGCGTATAGGCCAGATTGTTCGGGTTCGGCATCGACACGACTTCGAACATCGTGCCGAAATTTGTCTGGCGCAGGAAACCAATCCGCTCGGCCGAACGCCGCCCCGCATCGGGATCATCGTCAAGCCCATCGACGATGGAGAGCCCGTATGCAGCCGTTGCCTTCAGCCAGGCGAGCAGATCGGCATCGCTTTGCAAGATGTCCCCGGCGGCGTGACGCGGCATGGTTTCAAGATTGATTGAGGCGTCCCAGAGTTTCGGAGCGATGTCGGCCGGATCGTCCCGCTTTCTGCCGGGACGGTAGGACTCAAAGAACTGGCTCGGGAATTCCTCCTCAGCCTGGTCGTTCTGCCAGACAATGCCCACAGCGCTGCCCCTGTCCCGCACGCTGATGGGTCTGAGCGAGGGGTCTACGCTGGTCAGGTCGAAAGTTCGTTCTTCGGTCTGCGGGTGAAACGCCGATGGTGCATTGTCCTTTAGCCAAAGCCAGGGGTAGCAGACTGTTTCGCCCGACACGAAAGTCACGGCAAGCGCGGTCTCCCGGGCCTCCACGGAAAGCAGGGTATTCATGATGATGTCTCTCTGAACACAGAATTTGATTTTCAGCTTGGATCAGGCCCCCAGGCCGTCAACCCAACGGTGGTGGCCACCACAAGCTCGGCTTCCCATAGCGATGGGATCCGGGATTTCTGTTCGGTTCTTCGAGCACGCCATCTCCAGGCGGAATCTGGCTCCAGATGAAATCTGGTTCAAAGCCACCGCGATGGTAGCGGTCATTCGCCGACGGTGTCCAGCTAAATGCAGCGGGATCGCCATCCCCTCTCGGCTACCCCTCGCCCGACAGATCGCGCCGCGCCTTGTCGAGTTCCTCGGCATAGCGGCGCATCAGGTGGCCTTCGGTCAGCAAACCGACCACCTTGCGATCGGTGAAATCCTCGACCACTGCCAATTCCTCGGCGCCGGCGCGCTGGAAGGTCTCGGCCGCCGACTGCACGTTCATGCTCGGCACCAGCACCGCATCCCTAAATTTGGCGAAGGACAGCACCGGCATCTCGTCATCCGACAAATGGCTGTGCAATTCGGCGACGATCAGCACGCCGACATAGTGCAGTTCGGCATCCACCGCGATGACGCGCTGCGAGGCACCGAGCGGCACCTGCTTGCGGAATGTTGCAAGCGTCGTCGAGGCGTCGATGGTGCGGACATCCTTGCGCATCATCGAGCCGACCGTCAGGCTGCGCATCCAGCCTACATCATGGGCGCTGCGGATGGTTTCGCCGCGCAGGTGAAAGCGCCATGTCGAGAAGGAATAGCCAAACGTTTCTCGCACCAGGATCGCCGCCATGAGCGAGGCGGCCAGCACCACGCCGGTCAGCGTCAGGTCGCGGGTCGATTCCAGCGCCAGGAAGGTCATCGTCAACGGGCCACCGACGACGCCGACGGCGAGCGAGGTCATGCCGACGACGGCGGCGACGGCGGGGTCGATGCCGGTCGCCGGCGAGACGAACGCCATCGCGCCGGCGAACATCTTGCCGAGCAGGGCACCGAGGAACAAAGAGGCAAAGAACAGCCCGCCGCGGAAGCCGGAGCCGAGCGAGATCGCCGACGCCGACAGCTTCAGCACGAAGACGCTGGCCACCACGGCCAGCCCGTAATTCATCGCGAATTCGCGGTGCAGCGCGCCATGGCCGCTGGACAGGACCTGCGGCGTGATCAGCCCCAGCAGCCCGACCATCACGCCGCCGATGGCTGGGCGCAACGAGGCGTCGATCGACAGCCGCGCAAAGATGCGCTCGATCAGGCTCACCAGATGCATGATGGCGATCGAAGCACCGCCACCCAAAAGCCCGAGCAGCATGAACGGCAAATACTGGCTGACGGTGAGCGCCGGCAGACCCGCGAGCTCCAGCGGAAACGGCACGCCGCCGAACATTTCGGCGGTCAGCGAGGCCGAGATCGCGGCGGCCATCACCGGCGCGACATTGGCGACCGAATAGATGCCGATGACCAGCTCGAAACCGTAGAAGGCGCCGGTCAGCGGCGCATCGAAGGCGGCGGCGATCGCGCCGGCCGCACCGCAGCCGACGAGGATGCGGACATCGTTGCGGCGCAGCCTGAACAAGCGCGCCAGCCGCGACGCCAGGCCGGAACCCACCTGCGTGTAGCCGGCCTCGAGCCCGACCGAAGCGCCGAAGCCGCTCGAGATCATCGTCTGCCCGGCGATGATGAAAGTGTCGGTCAGCGACATGCGGCCGCCGTAAAGGGCGTTGGCTTCGATCGGATCGACCGGCGTGCGGAACTTCCGCTTTCTCAGCCAGATCACCGTCAGCCCGAGCAGGATGCCGCCGATCGCCGGTATCAGCGCTTGCTCCGGCCTTTGCAGCGAAAACATCGCCGAAAGCCGACCACCGGGCTGAACGCCGAACATAAGCCCATGCAGGACCTGCACCAGTTCGCTCATGCCGGTGACCAGCGCACCCGCTATCACCCCGACCAAAGCCGCCAGAATGACGACGGCGATGCCGCGCGCCTCGAGCAGCGGGATCGATCGGATCAGCACCGCGCGCAGTCGGCGGGCATAGACTTGCGGTTCGTTTCTGGAAAGCACCGGGGCGGCTCGCCGATATCAAAAGGGGAGTGGTGCCTGATACGCCCGGCGGCTTTGCATGGCAACAATGCCGGCCGCCAAGGTGTCATGCCCGCGTGATGCTGCGGCGATAAAGCCCATCTTCAGCTCGGGGAACCGCGTTGACGTAAACGTCAACCCGAAGCTATATGCGCCGACCGTGGCTGTAAAACCAGGCAAGCGGCTTCGGCCGGGTCGAAGCGCCAAGGCGCGACAAACGCAACCAGACGAGGAGAACCGCCATGAGCGTTCAGGAGATTGCCGACAAGATCAGGTCGCGCGTGGCGAGCGCCGGGTTCGATCGCTCCGTGAAATTCGACACCGGCAGCGACGGCGTCATCGTCATCGACGGCGCCGATGTCTCGACCACCGATGCACCGGCAGATTGCACCATACAGCTGTCGCTCGACGATTTGGACTCGCTGATATCAGGCGATCTCAACCCGACCATGGCCTTCATGTCCGGCAAGATAAAGGTCGAAGGCGACATGAGCGTCGCCATGGCGCTCAGCCAGCTGATCGGCTGATCGCTTAAGGTGAGACAAGCCGCCGCGCGCGACGACGGCGGCTTCGAACCATCAGGCAGCGAGCGACAGCCGCTGCGCCTTCAGCTTGCGCCCGGCCGCCTTCAACGTGCCCTGCGCGCCGTCGAGCGCGCCGACCACCAGTTCCCGCGCCAGCAGTCGGTGCCGCTCGTAAGGCCCCGGCATGGCCAGCGAGCCGGTCTTTGCGGCCGAAAACCCGAAGCGCTCGTAATAGGGTGCGTCGCCGACCAGCAGGATCGCCGCATGGCCAAGCCGCTCGGCCTCAGTCACTGCATGGCGCATCAGCGCCGAGCCGATGCCGGCATTTTTCAGCGCCGGGTCGACCGCAAGCGGGCCGAGCAGCAGCGCTGCCTTGCCGCCCTCGCCCAGCACCACGTCCCACAACCGCACGGTGCCGGCAACAGTGCCCGACGCATCGCGCGCGACAAAGGCAAGGCCCTCCGAAGGCCGGCGGCCGCGCCGCAGCTTTTCCGACGACTTTTTCCGGCGCTTCGGCCCCATGGCGCGATCGAGCAAAGCCTCGCGCGCGCCAACGTCGGCGGCGGTTTCGGCAGTGATGACAAAAGCGCCGGCAATCTCCCCCCTCGAGGGGGAGATTCCCGCGGCGCCTTCAACAATGAAATCCAAAACGTCCATTTCCGCGATCCTTCACGAGCGGATTGTTCCACAGGCGAGCCCGGGCGGGCGACAGGCGCCCACCTCGGGATGATCTGATCGGTTCTTTCGAACCGTCAGATCACGTAGGATCGGAGAGGTTCGAAGCCGTTGAAGGCAACCGACGCGTAGGTCGTCGTGTAGGCACCGGTGCCCTCGATCAGCACCTCGTCGCCGATGGTCAGCGACAAGGGCAGCGGATACGGCGTCTTCTCGTACATCACGTCGGCCGAATCGCAGGTCGGGCCGGCGAGCACGCAAGGCGCGGTCTCGGTGCCGTCATGCGCGGTGACGATCGGGTAGCGAATCGCCTCGTCCATGGTCTCGGCCAGACCGCCGAACTTGCCGATGTCGAGGAACACCCAGCGCACATTGTCGTTGTCGGCCTTCTTCGAGATCAGCACGACCTCCGACTTGATGACGCCGGCATTGCCGACCATGCCGCGGCCCGGCTCGATGATCGTCTCGGGGATCGCGTTGCCGAAGTGCTTCCTGAGCGCCGAGAAGATCGCCTGGCCATAGGCCTGCGCCACCGGCACATCCCTGAGATAGCGGGTCGGGAAGCCGCCGCCCATATTGACCATCTTCAGCACGATGCCCTCTTCGGCGAGCGTCGCGAACACCTTCTTGGCGTCGCCCAGCGCGCGGTCCCAGGCGGTCAGGTCGGTCTGCTGCGAGCCGACATGGAACGACACGCCATGGGCGGCGAGACCGAGCGCCCTGGCATGGCGCAGCACGTCGACCGCCATCGCCGGCACACAGCCGAACTTGCGCGACAGCGGCCATTCGGCGCCCTCGCCGTCGGTCAGGACGCGGCAGAACACGCGAGCGCCGGGAGCGACACGGGCGATCTTCTCGACCTCCTCGACGCAGTCCACCGCAAACAGCTTAATGCCGAGCTGGTAGGCGCGCTGGATGTCGCGCTCCTTCTTGATGGTGTTGCCGAAGGAGATGCGGTCCGCCGGCGCACCGGCGTCCATCGCCATCTCGACTTCGGCAACGGAAGCGGTGTCGAAGGACGAGCCCATCGCAGCAAGCAGGCGCAGGATTTCCGGCGCCGGGTTTGCTTTCACCGCATAGTAGATCTTGGAATCGGGAAGCGCCTTCTCGAAGGCGCGGAAATTGTCGCGCACCACATCGAGGTCGACGACGAGGCACGGGCCGTTCGGACGTCGGGTAGCGAGGAAATCAAGGATGCGCTGGGTAGCCATCGGGGTCTCTCCATCAGCGCCTTTCGGCGCGCACAAAGGCTTGCGGACGCGGGCTCTCGGCCTCGCGAACACGCGGTGGACAAAGGCGGGACGGAAATCCATGGAACCAGCCGGTGGAGACCCCGGAACCATGAAGCGCCGTCTCGCGGCGGTGAACCTTGGCCTTGCCCGGCCTCGGTTCGCTTTGTCTGCCTTGGCTTGGATGGGAGACCCGTCCGCACTGCCGGCAATGAAGGTGTGCCTCTTCAGTAACCCCGGTCTTTGGACGACCGGCAGAACACCAGAAAGGCCCGCACCGTCGTTGCTTCAAGGTGTCCTCGGTTGGCGGTTGGCCGCTAAACCGACTGGAGGGGTTGGCTCCAGTTACCTTACCGATTGCCCTCACCATTCGAGGATCGGCGGACACCCACAGGCACGTGCGACTTTGGGCAAGCGCGATATAAGAGCGAAAGATTTCACAATCAATAAAAATCGTATGGCAGGTTGTAAAATTTGTGGCATCGAACAATGCTGCGGCAACCAGAAGAACAATGCTGCGGCAAGCACATCCGGATATCGAACGCATGACAGGCACTCGCGGCCCGCTGAACGCTTTTCTCGACCTTGATCAAACCCCTGTAGCCAATGCGAAATCCGGCCCGCTTGCCGGCTTGCGGCTGGCCGTCAAGGACATCTTCGACGTCGCCGGCTACCGCACCGGCTGCGGCAATCCTCAGAAATACCGGGACGCTTCACCGGCCATGGCGACCGCGCCGGCCGTCCAGGCGCTGCTTGATTCGGGTGCGCGTTTCGTCGGCAAGACGCAGACCGACGAACTCGCATTTTCCCTGCTGGGGCTGAACGCGCATTTCCCGTCGCCGGTCAATCCGGCGGCACCCGATCGCGTCACCGGCGGCTCGTCCTCCGGTTCTGCCGCGGCTGTCGCCGGCGGGCTTGCCGACATCGCCACCGGCTCCGACACCGGCGGCTCGATCCGTGCGCCGGCAAGCTTCTGCGGCCTGGTCGGCCTCAGGACGACGCATGGCCGCATCCCGCTCGACGGCACCATGCCGCTGGCGCCTTCGCTGGACACGGTCGGCTGGTTCGCCAGGGATATCGTCGCCTACGAAAAGGTCGGCACGGTGCTGCTCGGCGACGATCCGCATCGCCACGAACTGGTAAGCCCTCTTGCCCTCGACGCGCTGGACAGCCTCGTGCTCGGCCCGCTGGAGGCCGAGGAATATCGCGCCATGGTCCGCGGTGTCGCTACGGTGCTGGGAGCGCCGCGCAGCGTTGGCCCGCTGTCGCATTCAATCGACGATCTTTATTGGTGCTTCCGTAAGCTGCAGGGCTATGAAGCCTGGCAAAGCCACGGCGCCTGGATCGCCGGCGGCGACCGCATGCTCGGCCCCGGCGTCAGGGAGCGCTTCGAGCATGGCGCGACCATCAGCGCGACAACCGCGCAGCACGAAACGGAACGTCGCGTTTCGTTTCGCCTCGAACTTGCCGGCCTGCTTGGCGACGACGGCGTTCTTGTGCTTCCGACCGCTCCGGGTGCCGCGCCGCTCAAGGCCGCGACATTCGACGATTTGCAGACCTATCGCGAGCGCGCGCTGAGACTGCTATGCCTTTCCGGCCTGTCCGGTTTTCCGCAAATCACGCTGCCGCTCGGCAGGGCCGAAGGCGCGCCGTTCGGACTTTCGCTGCTCGGTCCGAAGAACAGCGACCGGCAGCTGATTGCGCTGGCCGCCCGCATCCTTTCAGCCCGCCAAGGAGGCGCATGACATGGATACGCTGACCCGCATGCGTGCCTTCATCGACGTGGTCGAGGCCGAAGGCTTTTCGGCGGCGGCGCGCAAGATCGGCCGCTCCAAGGCGCTGTTGTCGAAATACGTGCGCGAGCTCGAGGACGAGCTCGGCGCGCTGCTGCTCAACCGGACCACCAGGCAGTTCTCCCTGACCGAGGCCGGCCACACCTATTACCGGCGCGCCTCGGAGATCGTGCGCGAGGTCGACAGCCTTGCCGATGCGGTGCGCGAATCCTCCGGCGACGTGCGCGGCAGGATCAAGCTGTCGGCGCCGCGTACTTTCGCCGACGCGCCGATCGGCCAATCGCTGATCGACTTCGCCAAGCAGCATCCCGACATCGTCCTCGACATTCATCTCGACGATCGCTTCGTCGATCTAGTCGAGGAGGGCTTCGATCTGGCGGTGCGCATTTCGCGGCTGGAGAATTCCTCGCTGATCGCCAGGCGCCTGGCGCCATTTTCGGTACGGCTTTGCGCGTCTCCCGAACTGATCGCCAAGCACGGCATGCCGGTCAGGGCGCAAGACCTTGCCCGCGTGCCTTGCATCATCGACACCAATGGCCGCTGGCTCACCAACTGGCCGTTCAAGGGCGACAGCGGCGATACCGTGAGCGTTTCGGTTTCCGGCCCGATCGAGGTCAACAGCCCGATGGCGGCGAGGGCCGCCGCGGTGGCGGGATTGGGGTTTTCCATCCTGCCGGATTTCATCGCCGCGCCCGACATTGAAAGCGGCAAGCTGGTGACGGTGCTGGATGACCGCATCCTGCCCGGCGGCGGCATTTTTGCCGTCTATCCGCACCGGCGCTATCTGCCTGCAAAGGTTCGCGTTTTCGTCGACTTCCTGGTGCAGTGGTTCAAGGCACTGGGGAGCGCATGAGCTTCAGCCGCCTTCCGGTCCCATTTTCGCCCCCTTTGTGGTAACTGTCGGCATTCACCGAAGCCGATGGAATCACGACCGAGAATGCACCTGAAACGGCAAGCAATCATGCTGGCTTCGGCCTTGGCGGGGACATTTGCCGCCGTCGGACCGGCTGAGGTGCATCCCCACGTCTTCGCCGAGGCCCGCCTCGAAGTGGTCCTCAGCCCGGATCACCAAACTGTGAAGGCATTGCGCCATCTCTGGCGCTTCGACGATTTGTTTTCGAGCACGGTGATGATGGAATTCGACAAGAATTCCGACCTGAAGCTCGACGACAAGGAGCTGAAGGAAGTCGCCGACACCGTCCATGCTTCGCTGGCGGAGTTCAATTACTTCCAGCTTGTCACCGTCGATGGCAAGGACGTGGCGATGAACCCGCCGCCGCATTTGATGGCCAATTTCGACAACGACCAGCTCATCATCCTGTTCGAATCCGAACCGAAGACGCCGATCAAGCTCAGCGGCAAGATCGATATCGGCGTCTACGACCCGACCTTCTACACCGCGATCGATTTCACCGAGGATGCCAATCTGCAGGTCGATGGCTTGCCCTCGACCTGCACCAGCAAGGTCGTCCGCCCAAACCCGGACGAGGCGATCGCCGAGAACCAGAAGACCCTGACCGACGCTTTCTTCAATGATCCGACGGGCACCGACATGAGCAAGATCTTTGCCACCAAGCTTGAGCTGACCTGTCAGCCGGAAGGATAGATCCAGTGACGAAACCGTCCCTGCGTTTGGCATTCGGCCTTCTGGCCGCCACCCTGGTGATGACGCACTTCCTCGGCTCCGCCCACGCCCAGAGTTCGCTCGGCATCGGCACCAATGACGGGATGGCCCCAACTACCGGCCCGTTCGCCCACATCCTGATGTGGATCAATCTGCGCCAGCAGGAATTCTATCATGCGCTTGCCGGCGCGATGAAGGCGATGCGCCAGGACGGAAGCAAGCTGTGGCTGCTCATCGGCCTGTCCTTTGCCTATGGCATTTTCCACGCTGCCGGCCCCGGCCACGGCAAGGCGGTGATCTCGTCTTACATGGTGGCCAACGAAGTCGCGCTCCGGCGCGGCATCATGCTGTCCTTCGTCTCGGCCCTGCTGCAGGCGCTGACCGCGATCGTGGTGATGCTGCTCGCCTATTTCGTGCTGCGCGGCACCGCGATATCGATGACCGACGCCGCATGGTTCCTCGAAATCATGAGCTATGTCTTCGTCACCCTGTTCGGCGCCTGGCTGCTGTGGCGCAAGGCTGGCCCGGCCATCCTGCGCCTGTTCGGCGCAAATCCCGGCTACAGCCTCTCGGCTGCCCATGCCGGCCATTCACATGCCGGCCATTCACATTCCGCGCATGCCCATGCGGCACATTCCCACGCGCTTCATGCGCATGACGATCACGACCATGCGCATGACCATCATGACCACGGCGCACACGACCACGCCCATGCTGCGCACGATCACCACAGCCATGCGGCGGGGGAGGTCTGCGAGACCTGCGGGCACTCGCATGCGCCCGACCCGGCGCTGCTTTCCGGCGATCGCTTCGACTGGCGCACGGCTTGGTCGGCGGTGGCTGCCGTCGGTATCCGCCCCTGTTCCGGCGCGCTGATCGTGCTGAGCTTCGCCTTGCTAAATGGGCTGTGGTTCGGCGGTATCCTGTCGGTGCTGGCCATGGCGTTAGGCACCGCAATCACCGTCTCGGCTCTGGCGACGCTTGCGGTCACCGCGAAGAACTGGGCGGTGTATTTCGCCGGCGACGGCCGCATGGGCAACCGCATCCATTCCTTCGTCGAAATCGGCGGTGCCGCCTTCGTCTTCCTGTTCGGTCTGCTGCTGCTATCGGCCAGCCTGACTGGCGCCTGACCTCGTTGCGCCCGATCGGGGTGCTTTAACTAGGGATCCTGCCGCCCAACTCGTCCTCGATATGGACGCGTATGATCTCGTCGAAGCTCGTTTCGGCAGCGAAGCCAAGCTCCCTCGAGCGCCGCGCCTCGAAGCGTGTCGGCCAACCCTTCACGATCGCCCAGATCGTCTCGTCGGGCTCCTCGCGGATCAGTTTGACCGCCTTGGCGCCGGCAACACGTTCCAGCGCTTCGATCTGTTCGCCGACACTGACGGCGACGCCCGGCATCGTCAGGTTGCGGCGCGGCCCGACTGCAGCGCCGTCAATTCCAGCCGCATGGATCAAAAAATTCACCGCCGAACGCGGGCTGGCGTGTGTGTGGATGACCGAGCGCGGCACCGGCAGGATGGCTTCATGGCCGCTCAGCGGCTCGCGGATGATGCCGGAGAAGAAACCTGAGGCCGCCTTGTTCGGCTTTCCCGGCCTGACGCAGATGGTCGGCAGCCTGATGCCGATGCCGTCGAAGAAGCCACGCCTGGTATAGTCGGCAAGCAGCGCCTCGCCCATCAGCTTCTGCGTGCCGTAGGAGGTCAGCGGCGTCGGGTGGAACTCGTCCGGAATGATTTCGGGAAACGGCGCGCCGAACACGGCGATCGATGAGGTGAAGACGAGGCGCGGCGCAAATGCCGCCAGCCGGACGGCATCGAATAGCGCCCTTGTGCCATCGAGATTGACGCGGTAGCCGAGATCGAAATTGGCCTCCGCTTCACCCGACACCACGCCGGCGAGATGGAAGATCACGTCGGGCCGCGGCGCGACCAGATTTGTCGTCGCGCCCGGCGCGGCAAGGTCGCCGGTGTGGACGCTGATGCTGACGCCTTCGAGGGCGGGCGCCTGCGGTGGCACGATGTCGTGAAGGTCGAGCGCGGCGATCTTGCGGCCGCCGAGTGTCCCGTCCTTGGCCAGCCGGGCAATGAGCTTGCGGCCGACCATGCCTGCCGCGCCGGTAATCAGAATGCGCATGTCACTTTCCCTTTTTGCGCTGGCTGCGGCTACGCAGCCAGAACACGACGAAGATTGCCACCATGAAGATCGCGGCGACGACGCCGGCAAGAACCGTCGAGACGTTGCCGACCGCCAGCATCACGGTTGGAAGATAATAGGCTGCGATGCCGAACAGCAGCAAAATCCAGGCGGCGCCGATTGCCGCATTGCGGGTGTCGCGGTCCATCACGCGGCCCCAGGGTAGCGGGCGTTCATGTCGATCGTTGCCAATACCAGGAACTCCCGAAATCAGTGATAGTGGCCACGGTGCGGTGCCGCATCATGCGCGTGATCGTGCTCGCCATCATGCTCATGGCTGTCGGCACATTGGCCGAATTCCGGTTCGACGGTGGCATGGGCTATGCCATGCTCCTGCGCAAGCCGTTTCTTGATCGCGCTGACCGCCATATGCGCGTCGACGCCGTCATTGAGGCAGGCATGCAACGTCGCCATGTTGCTGGAACCGTCGATCGACCAGACATGCATGTGATGCACCTCGCGCACGCCCTTGATCGAGCCTTCGATGTCCCTCGCGATCAGGTCGCGGTCGAGGCTTGCCGGCACGCCTTCGAGCAGGACGTGGGCAGCCTCGCGCATCAGCGACCATGCCGTGGACAGGATCAGCAGCGCGACAAGGACCGATAGGATCGGATCAATAGGCGTCCAGCCCGTCGCCAGGATTATCAGCGCCGCGATGATCGCCGCGGCCGAGCCAAGCAGGTCGCCGAGCACGTGCAGGATGGCGCCGCGCATGTTCAAGCTGTCACGGTCGCCGCCATGCAGCACGAAGAAAGAGCCGATATTGACCGCAAGGCCGGCGATCGCAACGACCAGCATCGGCCCACCGAGCACGGGCTCAGGCGTCAGCAAACGCCCCCAGGCCTCATAGACGATCCACAGCGCAATGGCGAAGATGGCGATGCCGTTGGTGTAGGCGACCAGTGTCTTGACCCGGCCGAAGCCGTAGGTGAGGCGCACGGTCCCCGGCCGGCTCGCAAGATGAAAGGCATACCAGGCAAGGCCGAGCGCAATGCAGTCGGCAAGCATGTGGCCGGCATCCGCCAGCAGCGCCAGCGATCCCGTCAGGAGACCGCCAAGCGCTTCGACGACCATGAAGCCGGCGGTCAGGCAAGCCGCGATCAGCACGCGCTTCTTGTCGGTCGAGCCATGCACATGCCCGGCACCGTGACTGTGGTCGTGGCCCTGCGCGGCATGGTCGTGGGTATGCGCCATCTATGAGCTCCTGCTAGAGCCTGATCCATCCCGGCAGAACCGGGATGGAGGCTCTGTCTTCTTGTTTGACCACGATCTTATCCGAAAAACCGGCGTCCACTTTTCGGGATCATGGTCAGGCGCCGAACTCGGCGCGGAAATCCTCGAGCCGCCGCTTCTGCTGGCCATCGCTGTCGAAATTGGCCGGATCGAGCCACGCCTCATAGGCTCTGCGCAGATCAGGCCATTCCTTATCGATGATCGAATACCACGCGGTATCGCGGTTTTCGCCCTTGACCACAAGATGCTGACGGAAAACGCCCTCGAACTTGAAGCCGAAACGTTCCGCCGCGCGCTTCGACGGCTCGTTGCGATTGTTGCATTTCCATTCGTAGCGGCGGTAGCCAAGCTCGTCGAAGACGTACTTCATGAACAGGAACTGCGCTTCCGTCGCCGCCGGCTTGCGCGAGATCAGCGGTCCCCAATAGATGTTGCCGATCTCGATCACGCCATAGGCCGGATCGATGCGCATCAGCGTCTGGCGCCCGGCGACCTTGCCGCTGGCCTTGTCGATGACCGTGAAGAACAGCGGGTCATCGCTGGCTTCGGCCTTGTCCAGCCATGGCTGGAAGGCGGCGCGGGTCTGCGGCGGGTCGTCGAACAGCCAGGCGAAGCGGCCGCCGGCATCGACCACTGACGAGGCCTCGAACAGGCCGTCGCCGTGCTTTTCGGCGTTGAGCGGCTCCAGCCTGACAGTGCGCCCCTCCAGCAACTTGCGTTCGGGCCGCGGGCGCGGTTGCCAATTCTTGAGATTTTCCGACACGGAAACTCCAATCCGTTTGACTTTTGCGGGCGGACGCTCACAAAAACGCACGCTCTCTGAAAGAACCACACGGACGGGAAAAATGCTCCACACGATTTCGGCCTTCGACCGCCTCGGCGAGGAAAATGCGTTCGCAGTGCTGGCGCGTGCCACTGCACTTGCCCACCAGGGCCGCGACATTGTCAATCTCGGCATCGGCCAGCCCGACTTCAAGACGCCGCAGCATATCGTCGAGGCCGCGATCAAGGCGCTACGCGATGGCCATCACGGCTATACGCCGGCCAACGGCCTGCTGGCGACGCGCGAAGCGGTGGTACGCCGCACGCTGGCCACCACTGGCGTCGAAGTCTCGCCGGAAGCGGTGATGATCCTGCCCGGCGGCAAGCCGACCATGTTCGCGGCGATCCTGATGTTTGGCGAGCCGGGTGCCGAAATTCTCTATCCCGATCCCGGCTTTCCGATCTACCGCTCGATGATCGAGTTCACCGGTGCCGCCCCCATCCCGGTGCCGATGCGCGAGGAGAACGGCTTTGCCTTTTCGGCCGCGGAGACCTTGGCGCTGATCACGCCGAAGACCAGGCTGCTGATCCTCAACTCGCCGGCCAATCCGACCGGCGGCGTCACACCGCGCGCCGAGATCGAGAAGCTGGTCAAGGGCCTGGAAGCGCACCCGGATGTCGCCATCCTTTCCGACGAGATCTACGACGTGATGACCTATGACGGCGAGACGCATTGTTCGCTGCTCGCTTTCCCCGAAACCCGCGACCGGCTGATCGTGCTCAACGGCTGGTCGAAGACCTGGGCAATGACCGGCTGGCGCATGGGCTGGTCGATCTGGCCGAACGGCGACAAGGGCGCGCATCTCTACGATAAGGTGCGCAAGCTGGCGGTCAATTGCTGGTCCTGCGTCAACGCGCCGAGCCAGTATGCCGGCATAGCCGCCATCGACGGCCCGCAGGACGATGTCGACACGATGATGCGCGCCTTCGACCGCCGCAGAAAGGTCGTGGTCGAGGGGTTGAATGCCTTGCCCGGTGTTTCCTGCATTACGCCGAAAGGCGCCTTCTATGCCTTCCCCAATGTTTCCAAGACCGGCTGGAAGGCCAAGAAGCTCGCCTCGGCGCTGCTCGAGGATGCCGGCGTGGCGCTGATCGGCGGCCCCGATTTCGGCATTCTCGGCGAAGGCTATGTCAGGCTATCCTACGCCAATTCCGAAGAGAACATCCTGCGCGCGCTGGAGCGGATCGAGACGTTTCTGACGAAGTGAGGCCACGATCGACGAAAGGAGACGCCAGATGTTCTATGCCATTCTAGCCTATCACGAGGAAGAAGCGATTACGGCGCTGACGCCGGAGCAGGATTCGGCGCTGATGACCGATCTTCTCCAGATCAACGATCGGCTTTACCGGCAAGGCACCCTCGGACCGGCGGCGCGGCTCGGCGCGACACAAGACGCCTGCACCTTGCGCGGGCCAGGCACCGGAATGGTTGTTGACGGCCCCTTCGCCGAGACCAAAGAACAATTGCTGGGACTTTATGTTGTCGACTGCGCCAACCGTGACGCCGCTGTCGACATTGCGCGCGACCTTCGCCGCGTCAATCCGACCGCCGTCTACGAAATCCGCCCGATTTCGCTGTATCTTCCCGGCGTGCCGCTTCGGGTCACGCGGCCCTAATGCATGTCGCGCAAAAGTGTGCAGCGGTTTTGCGATAACGACATGCATAAAAACAAGAATCTAAAAGCGCGTCGCATGAGGCCGGTCGAACGCAACGCGCTTTTAGGACCGAGTTGAGACTAATTTAGCCTCGCCCGACAAACGGCATCTTGGTCGCCATCACGGTCATGAACAGGACGTTGGCGTCGAGCGGCAGGCTGGCCATATGGAGGACGGCATCGGCGACGCGCTCGACATCCATCACCGCTTCGGCGGCAATGGTGCCGTTGGCTTGCGGCACGCCGACCGTCATCGCCTGCGCCATGTCGGTCAGCGCGTTGCCGATGTCGATCTGACCGCAAGCAATGTCGAAGGGCCTGCCGTCCAGCGCCAGCGTCTTGGTCAGCCCGGTGATGGCGTGCTTGGTCGCCGTATAGGGCACCGAGCCCGGCCGTGGCGCATAGGCCGATACCGAGCCGTTGTTGATGATGCGGCCGCCCATCGGCTGCTGCCTGCGCATGGCGCCGAACGCGCCGCGAGCACACAGGAACGAGCCTGTGAGATTGACCCCGACAACGTCGTTCCACACTTCGACCGGGATATCGTCGATCAATGTCGATTTGTAGCTCGTGCCGGCATTGTTGAAGAGCAGGTCGACGCGCCCGAAGGCCGCTGCCACCGTCTCGAACAGATCGTCGACCTGATCGGCCTTGCTGATGTCGCAGGCGACCGCCAATGCCTTGGCCTGTGTCGGCCCGGCCGCGGCGATCGCATCCTCCAGCACCGGCTTGCGGCGACCGCAGAAGACCGTATTCCAGCCGGCCTTGAGCAGCGCCGTGGCGACGCTTTTGCCGATGCCCGTACCGGCGCCGGTGACGATGGCGGTTTTATAGTCGCTCATGGCTGTACTCCCTGAAAGGGATGAGCCATCGCAAATGACGGGAACCATGGCAAGCCGGCCCAAGGCCTGTGCTCGCAAAAAGGGCGGCCATTGGCGACCGCCCCTGATCCGAACCGGGCTTGGGAGGAGGAAAGCCGATCCGACTGCCTGAAATCATGCGCTCACCGGATTAACGAGAGCTAACGCCAATGCCGCCGAGCGCTCCGAGGCTCTCCCCTTCAAGCTACCAGCGCGAACCGGTCACCGGCTTGGCCGTGCTGCCCGCTGCCGGCACCTTCGCCGCCGTCACCGTCGCCTCGACATGGTCGACCAGCGCGTCCGGCAGGCCGAGGCGGCCAGCAAGCAGGTCGAGATAGCCGCGTTCGGCCCGCGTGTCCGGATCGATGGCAAGACGCGAGGCGGTGTAGAGTTCCAGCTTTTGCGCATCGGTCTTGGCGCCGGCGATCAGCACATCCAGATCGAGCGGCGCGTCCAGTTCCGACATCAGGAATTTCTCCGCTTCGGCGCCGACGCCGGCGAGGCTGAGCTTGCCGGCGATCTTCTGCCGCTCTTCGTCATCGACATGACCGTCGGCCTTCGCCGCCGAGATCATCGCCCTGACCAGCGTCAGCGTGAATTCGTCTTCGCCCTGCGGCGCTTGCGACGGATGGAAGGCGGTATCGGCCGGCGGCGGCAGCAATTCCGGTTCGCCGGCGGCTTGCGTTTCGGCCGGCGCGTTGCCGTTCTTGTAGTTCTGGTAGGCCTTGTAGGCGAGGCCGCCGATCGCGGCCAGGCCGCCGAGCTTCACCGCCGCACCGGTGACCTGACGGCCTGGGCCGGTTCCGAGCAGCACCGCGGCCAGCGCACCGGCGGCAAGCGGATTGTCCTTGGCCATCTGCACCGCCTGCCCCGCCTTGTCGCGGACGATCGATCCGGTACCGGGAACTTGCGAGCCGAGCAGATCGTCGAGGAGCTTCTTGGGATCGAACATCTATGCCTCCAGAATTGGCCCGGCCGAAGGTGCGCGGGCAGGTTTGCACGTCGAAGACCTAGGTCCCGCAGTTTGACATTACAATGACGCGGCGCATCCTTTGCCCCGCTTCCGTACATGACCTACGTGTCGAAACCAGCCCCGACTTCGAGTAATGTCGCTGCATGTCGCTTGGGAGGAGCCTGGCATGACCGATGAGACAGACCGCCAGCCGGCACGCGATCCCCAGGAGCTGGAGCGCCTGCTGATTTCACGGCAATGGGTCGGAGACATTGACGGCATGGCCGCGCTTTTGAGCCGCATGCAGTCATCGACAGCGGTGGCGGACAACTGACGTTCGGCCGCGAAGCCATCCGAACGATGTTCGCGGAGGTCACCGCAACCGGCCGAAAATTTCAGTCCGGAGATCAGCGTCCGGCTGTCATCAATGGCGACCTCGCGCTCACCTCGACCCGGCTTCCCGACGGCACGATCACCACCGAGGTCGCACGCCGGCAGAACGACGGGACATGGCTGTGGGTCATCGATCGCTTCTCTGTTGCTTAACGTGAAGTTGCTTGACGTGAAGCTAACTTCCGATGTGACGATCGCCGCGCGCTTGCGCCAGCTCGACCTGGCGCTGGCGCTCGGCATAGCGGGCGCGATCCTCCTCCGAGCGGGCATCGAAGCAATGCGGGCATGAAACGCCGGTTGCATATTCCAGCGACAGCCGGTCTTCTGCGGCTAGCGGATGCCGGCAGGCGCGGCAGAGTTCGGCCTCGCCTTCGACCAACCCGTGCGATACCGAAACGCGCTCGTCGAACACGAAGCATTCGCCTTGCCAGAGGCTCTGTTCGGCGGGCACGTCTTCGAGATACTTCAGAATGCCGCCCTTGAGGTGGAAAACATCCTCGAAGCCAAGCGACTTCACATAGGCCGTCGCCTTCTCGCAGCGTATGCCGCCGGTGCAGAACATGGCGACCTTGCGCCCCTCGAGCTCATGCCGATGCTGCTCGACCCAGGCCGGGAATTCGCGAAAGCTGGCAGTGGCGGGATCGACAGCGCCCTTGAAGGTGCCGAGCGACACCTCGTAGGCGTTGCGCGTATCGATGACGATGGTGCCTGCATCCGAGATCAATGCGTTCCAGTCGGCCGGCGCGACATAGGTGCCTGCACCTGCCGCCGGGTCGATATTGTCCACGCCCATGGTGACGATCTCGCGCTTCAACCGCACCTTCATGCGGTGGAACGGCATCGCTGCGGCGCTGCTGTATTTGATCTCGAGGCCGGCGAGACCTTCGATGGATTCGAGATGACCGATGAGCGCCGCGATTGCCGCTTCACTGCCGGCGACCGTGCCGTTGATGCCCTCACGCGCCAAAAGCAGCGTGCCTTTGATGCCGCGTGCGCAGCAGAAGGCGGCGAGCGGCGCGCGCAGCGCCTCGAAGGTGTCGAGCCGGGCGAAGCGGTAAAGCGCGGCAACACGGAAGGCTTGGCCGGACAGTGTCATCTCCAAGCCACTAAACGCTCACGACAGCCGGATCAAGGCAGAGCCGGGAGCGGTCTGCCCGCGACGGGTTTCGAACACCACGCGTGACATCGCGACACGCCGCGTTTCGTGGACAGAAAAACCGCCTTCTGCTAACCGGTCGACTTGATCAACAGAGGAGAGACGACGAATGCCCAGCACGACCGAAAAGCTCCTGTCGCTCCTCAACGGCCAGCCGGTCATACCGGTGCTGAAGATCGCCAATCCCGCCGACGCGGTGCCGCTGGCCCGGGCGTTGGCCCGCGGCGGCCTGCCGGCGATCGAGATTACGCTGCGCACCGCCGACGCGCTGGAGGCGATCCGCCGGGTGGCGGGCGAGGTCGAAGACGCCGTCGTCGGCGCCGGCACCATCCTGGACGCCCGCCAGTTCGGCGAGGCGGCGGCCGCCGGTTCGAAGTTCATCGTCAGCCCCGGCATCACCCGCGAGCTTCTCGCGGCAGCCAAGGACAGCGAAGTGCCGTTGCTGCCCGGTGCCATCACGCCGGGAGAGGTCATGGCCGCGCGCGAAGCCGGCCTGCGCTTTCTGAAATTCTTCCCGGCCGAACAGTCGGGCGGCATCGCCTCGCTCAAGGCCTTCGCCTCGCCGCTCGCCGACGTGAAATTCTGCCCGACCGGCGGTATCACCGGCCAGAATGCCGCCGACTATCTCAGCCTGCCCAACGTCATCTGCGTCGGCGGTTCCTGGGTGGCGCCGGACGATCTGGTCAAGGCCGGCAAATGGGACGAGATCGAAGCCTTGGCGCGCGCCGCGAGCAAGCTCGGGCGCTAGCATCGCCGCCGATCTGGCCTGCTGCCGATCTGGTTCGCCGGCTGGTTCCCGCTCATGGGCTCGAACCACGATTCACGCCTTCAAAGGGCGCTGTCCTACCATTAGACGAAGCGGGAGAATGCTGACCTTGGTTAGCATCCCGGCACGAAGGAAGCCAGTGCCGGCGGTGGCGGCAGCCGCGCCGGTTGCCAGCGCGGCCTCTACGATATTTGGCCAGCTGTTATTCGGTCTGGAAGCGGGCCACCGACATGAACTTGACGGCCTTGCCGGTGAACCGGTTGGCGTCGGCCATCTCGTTGCCCGGCTGGAAGCCGACGGTATAGACCTCGCTCGGTGCCGTACGGACGAAGTCGTAAGCATAGCGCGGCGCCGTTGTCGCGTCTGAAACGGTCGCGACATACTCGCCGCTGTGCAGCGCCCAACGGGCAGCCTGCGGCGCGGCAGCGACCACCACCGGCTTGGGGCCTGGTTTCAGGTCGCGGGCGGTGGCCCTGGGTTCCTTGCGTGTGGTCTTCACGCCCGCGCCGATGACGGCCGTCGGGTCGGAGCCGGCCGGGCGGGCAACGATGGCCTTGCGCGGCGACGCCCCGTCGCTCGATGCGTCGTCACTCGCCGGTTCCTCGAACACCGATGCTTGCTCGGAAAGCGAAGCGACTTTGTATTCGTCGGTCGCGCTGACCCGTTCCAGAACGGCCTTGACCTCGTCGGGCTGCGAACTGTCGGGCCGCGCCGACGGCAATACCGAGAATGCATCGGTGGCGGTGTTGCTCCGCTCGGCCGCACTCGCGAGCGCCAGCAATACTTGCTTGTCCTGCGGCGCAAGACCAGCCGACGAAAGATCGGCCGGCAGCGAATGATCGGGCCGCCAACTCGGCACGGGAATGTTGTTTGTCGCGACCTGCACCGGGCCGGCCGTAGCCGACGCGTCTGCCATGCCGAACGGAACACTTGCCGACGCCACACTTGCCGGCGCTTGCGCGGTTGCCACCGCCTGTTCGGTGGATGCAGTCGCATCCGCCACGCCGAACGGAACGTTTTCAGGCGGCTGGGCACCGATGTCGGCCTTCGGGCGCGGAGCAAAATCCGGCAGCGGAATGCTGCGCGCCGGCAATGCCGCGATGATCGTCTCCGGCGTGTCGTTCTCCGGTTCAGGCGCAGGCGCCGGAGCATCGGCGACTTCCGGAATCTCGGCACGCTTGGCATCCCGAGGCGCCACGATGGCGATGCCAGGCAGATTGCTGCTCTTGGCCGACGGCGCTGGCTTCACGTTACGGGGCTTTGGCGCTGGCTCGGCCATCGCCACATCGGCGCTGTCGTCCGCCTCGTCGTCGCCGCCGCCGAAGAAGGCTGCCAGGAAGCCGCGGGATTTTTTTCCACCGCCGCTTGCGCTGGCCAGTTCGATGGCCGGCGCGCCGGCGCCCTTACGGGCCTTGTAGGAGGCGAGCGCCTGTTGATAACCGGGCAGCGGCTTGCCGTCGCTCGGCACATGCAGCGTCTTGCCGTTGGGGAACACGCGCGCCAGTTCCTGGCGGCTGATGCCGGGCCAGTGGCGCACATTGCCGACATCCATATGCACGAAGGGCGAGCCGGAGCTGGGATAATAGCCGACGCCGCCGCCCTGCATCCTGAGGCCGATGTCGCGCAGCTTCTTCAGCGGCACACCGGGAATGTAGAAATCCATCGCCCTGCCGAGCATGTGCTGGCTCTTCTCGGCGACGCCCCTACTGCGGCTGCGCAGCATCGAATTCGTCGACGGCGAACGATAACCGCAGACGACCTGGATATAGTCGGTGGCGCCGCTCTCCCGATAGGCTTCCCAGACCAGGTCCAGCAGGCGCGGATCCATCTTGGTCGGCTCGTTGCGACGCCAGTCGCGCAGGATGATGTTGATCTTTCGCAAGCCCGCTTGATCGTAGCGGCCGTTGCGCTTGTAGACGATCTCCGCCTTTTCATGCGTGTGGAGATGATAGAGCTTCAGCGAACGTGTCTCGGCGCCGGCGCCGGTTGCCGCCGCTGCAAGGAACCCGACGGCAACAATCACCGCTGCCAGCCATCTCGGCCAGACGCTCATGTGATAATGCCGCCCGTTTTTGTGTCGTTCGATTCTGTTCAAATCAAAAGGCCTTGCAGGCTGCCGTTTTGTCCCCGGATTTGACCAAACGGATGCGTTAGATGTGCATCCGAATATCGATCCTAATGGTTAATCATCGCTTATTGAAGCCGAAATGCGGTAACACCGTGGCGATATCCCGCCAAAAATATTGCGCAGGATATCTTGGTAAACCGCTGGTTTAGATCATGTTTTGGCGCCAGCTCGAAACACGATCTGTTACCGTCCGCCTTAATACGTGAACATTGCGGCGAACACGTCATTACGAGACTCAGTTGCCTGGAATGATGTCCGGATGAGAACCGGCTTGGCCCTGTGACTCAGGAAGCGAGCCTCTCGACACGGCCGGTCTCCGGGTCGATGCCGTATTCCTTGAGCTTGCGGTAGAGCGTCGACCGGCCGATGCCGAGGCGGCGGGCGACCTCGCTCATCTGGCCGTTGTAGTGGTCGATGGCGAGCTTGATCATTTCGAGCTCGACATCGGCCAGCGCACGCACATTGCCGCGCTCGTCGAGCGCCCGCAGCGTGCCGAAGCGGGGTCTGGCCGGCGCGTTGGGCTCGGCCGCGGCGGCGCCGACGGCGGCCGGGATGTTATCACGCGGCAGGCTGCCCGAAGCCAATCCGGAAGCTGGCCACCCTGAAGCTGGCCCCCCTGACTCTGGCGAGGCGATATCCGCATCGAGATTGACCGTGCCCTCGACCTGCGCCCGGATCTGCGGGAACTCTTCTTCGGTCAGCATGTCGCCCTCGGCGAGCACCGAAGCCCGGAAGACGGCATTTTCGAGCTGCCTTATATTGCCCGGCCAGTCATAGGCCTGCAGCATGGCGAGCGCCGCAGCCGAGATGCCTCGCAGACGGTGGCGCGGATCGGCGGGCGCCATCTTCTCCATGAAGTGCTCGACCAGATGGGGAATGTCGTCGCGACGGTCGCGCAATGGCGGCACGAAGATCGGATAGACGTTCAGACGATAGAACAGATCCTCGCGGAACTTGCCGTCCTTTACCTGCTGCAGCAGGTTGCGATGGGTTGCCGAGATCAGCCTGATGTCGACCCTGACGGTCGAGCGCCCGCCTACCGGATCGACCTCGCCGTCCTGTACGGCGCGCAACAGCTTGACCTGCACGTCGAGCGGCAGGTCGCCGATTTCGTCGAGGAACAGCGTGCCCGAATGCGCTTCGACGAACTTGCCGGTGTGTTTTTCGGTGGCGCCGGTGAACGAGCCCTTTTCGTGACCGAACAGGATCGATTCGACCAGATTGTCGGGGATGGCGCCGCAATTGACGGTGACGAAGGGTTTCGAGCGGCGGTCGCCGCTGCCCTGGATGGCGCGCGCCACCAGTTCCTTGCCGACGCCGGATTCACCCTCGATCAGGATCGGAATGTTGGACGCCGCCGCCTTGCGGCCGAGCCGGATCACCCGATCCATCGCCGGACTGTGAGTGATCATGTCCTTGAACGTCAGATGGCCGCCGCGCTGCCGTGACGAGCGCTTCACTTCGCCTTCGAGCGCTTCGACCTTGAGGGCATTGCCGATCGACGCCTGCAGCCTGTCGGGAGAGGCCGGCTTGACGACGAAGTCGAAGGCGCCGTGACGCATTGCCGAAACGACGGTTTCGATGCCGCCCTGGGCGGTCTGCACGATGACGGGAATGTGGATGCCGCGCTCGCGCATTGCCTTCAGCACGCCGATGCCATCGAGGCCCGGCATCATCAGGTCGAGGATGACCACCGAGACGTCGCGCGCATTAGGCCCGTCGACAACATCGAGACCGGCCTCGCCGCCATCGGCGACGATCGCGGTGTGGCCGAATTTCGTCACCGCCGCCTCGAGCAGCCTGCGCTGCACCGGATCGTCATCGACTATGAGTATGGAAGCTGCCATGACTGATCCGACCGTGCCCGCCCGAGAATGCGCCCTATGGATCATCTTGGCACAGGGTTCTAAATAAGCTTTCAAAAAACCCGGTGAATGAATTCCTTAGGATTTGACCGGCTTCTCGTTTCCTCGAATTTTCGTGTCTGGAAGGATCGGCAATGCGCATGGTTTTTGCTCGAAAGCTGGCGGCGGCGTCCGGTCAGGGCGTGGCGGAGCTTGGCGACCTGCCGGAATGGAATCTGGCCGATCTCTATTCGGGCATGGAAGCGCCCGAGTTGAAGCGCGACATCGCCAAGGCCGCCGCCGATGCCATCGCCTTCGAGAGCCGTTGGAAACGCACGCTCGCCGCCGAGGCCGGGCGTGGCAGCGCCGGCAGGCTGGGCGAGGCGCTCCAGGCCTATGAAGCGCTGGAGGAGCTGATCGGCCGGATCGTCTCCTATGCCGGGCTTGTCTATGCCGGCAACACGTCGGATCCGCAGCGCGCCAAGCTCTATGGCGACATCCAGGAAAAGATGACCGATGCCAGCGCGCACCTGCTGTTTTTCGCGCTCGAGCTGAACCTCATCGACGATGGCGCGATCGAAAACGCACTCGCCGCCGATCCGGCCTTCGCCCACTACCGGCCCTGGGTGCTCGATCTGCGCAAGGACAAGCCATATCAGCTCGAAGACCGCATCGAGCAACTCTTCCACGAAAAGTCGATCACCGGGCGCGGGGCCTGGAACCGCCTGTTCGACGAGACGATGACCGATTTGCGCTTCGGCCTCGACGGCGAGGAGTTGACGCTTGAGCCGGCGCTCAATCGCCTGCAGGACGCCGACGGCGAGGTGCGCCGCCGGGCGTCCGAAGCGCTGGCCGCAACTTTCCGCAAGAATTTGCGCGTCTTCACGCTGATTACCAACACGCTGGCCAAGGACAAGGAGATCTCCGACCGCTGGCGGGGCTTCGAGGACATTGCCGATTCCCGCCATCTCGCCAACCGCGTCGAACGCAGCGTGGTGGACGCACTCGCCGCGGCGGTTCGCGACGCCTATCCGCGCCTGTCGCATCGCTATTATGCGATGAAGGCGCGCTGGCTCGGCATGGACGTGATGAACCATTGGGACCGAAACGCGCCCCTGCCGGAGACCCCGCAGGCGGTCATCGGCTGGGACGAGGCCAAGAACACCGTGCTTTCCGCCTATCAGCGCTTTTCACTCGACATGGCGGAGATCGCCAGAACTTTCTTCGACCGCAACTGGATCGATGCACCGGTGAGACCCGGCAAGTCGCCTGGTGCCTTCGCCCATCCGACCGTGCCTTCGGCGCATCCTTATGTGTTGCTCAACTACATGGGCAAGCCGCGCGACGTGATGACGCTGGCGCACGAGCTCGGCCACGGCGTGCACCAGGTGCTGGCCGGCGGCCAGGGCGCCCTGATGGCGTCGACGCCGCTGACGCTGGCCGAAACCGCATCGGTGTTCGGCGAAATGCTGACCTTTCGCTCGTTGCTCGAGCAGACCACCGACAAGCGCGAACGCAAGGCCATGCTCGCCCAGAAGGTCGAGGACATGATCAACACGGTCGTGCGCCAGGTCGCCTTCTACGAGTTCGAGCGCAAGGTGCATGCCGAGCGCAAGAGCGGCGAATTGACCTCCGACAAGCTCGGCCAATTCTGGCTGGAAGTGCAGGCGGAAAGCCTCGGGCCGGCGATCAAGCTACGCGAGGGGTACGAGGTTTTCTGGACCTATATCCCGCACTTCATCCACTCGCCTTTCTACGTCTATGCCTATGCATTCGGCGATTGCCTGGTGAACTCGCTCTACGCGGTCTACCAGAACGCCGAGCGCGGCTTTCAGGAGAAATATTTTGCCATGCTGCGCGCCGGCGGCACCAAGCATCATTCCGAGCTTCTGGCGCCGTTCGGCCTTGACGCGGCGGACCCTGCCTTCTGGCAGATCGGGCTTGGTGTGATCAGCGGACTGATCGACGAGCTGGAAGCACTGGACAAGTGATGCGCAACACTGGGTGATGCGCAACACCGGGTGACCGGGTTTTCCAGAACAGTTTAGCTGCAATGCATATTGACGATGGTTCTATTCTTGTCTTGGATATTTGTTCTTAAATAACTTTCCATGGAAGTTTTCCGTTAGATTCCCGTAAGCTGTATGATAGCGTCCGCCCTCAAGCTCAGCCGGGCACGAATGGATCCGGTCGGAAAGTCCCGACCGGTCATGGCGCGTCGGCGGATGCGACAACGGTTGTTGGCCAGGGGCAAACCGGTCGCCGACAGCTCGATCGAAGCCGGCTGTTCTGCAAATTGCGGAACCACCATCGAATGGTCCTTCGCCGAGGTCATGGCTCCACAGGCCAGGGCGGACGGATCGGACTGGAGAGAGAAAGACAATGGGCACTTTTTTCTACATGCTCCTGGCGTTCCTGGTAGGTGTGTTGGTTGGCTGGTTCATTTGGGGACGCCTGCGTGGCGAACTCGACAGTTTGCGCGGCGATCTCGACCGCACGCGCAGCGAACGCGACAGATTGCGGGCCGATAGCGACCGTCTGACCGGTGAGTTGGATGCATGCGGCCGCGCCCGCGCCGACCTCGAGCGGCGGCTGGGCGAGGCGCCGGCCGCCAAGGCGCCAACCGCGAAGGCGGCAACAGCCAAGGCGCCAGCCGCCAAGGCCGGCGCGACCAAGGCGGCGATGCAGGCACCGTCAACCCTGATGTCGACATCCGCGCCGGCCAAACCGGCGCCGAAGAAATCTGCAACGGCCAAGGCTGCGACCGCGCCACGCACAAGTGCGGCGAAAACGGCAACGCCGAAGCCGGCTGCATCGAAAGCGAGCGCCGCACCCAAGACTGCGCCAGCGGCAAAAAAGCCTGCGCCAGCGGCAAGCAAGGCTGCGCCGGCGGCAAAGAAAGCCGCGACCGGCAACGCAACGACCGCAGCGGCGGGCAAAGCCAACGATCTGCGTCGCCTGATCGGCATCGGCCCGACCAACGAGCGGCTGCTCAAAGGGCTTGGGGTCACGACCTATGCCCAGATCGCCGCCTGGACGCCCGACGATGTCAGGCGGATCGAGGCGACGTTGAATTTCGACGGCCGCATCGAACGTGAACGCTGGATCGAGCAGGCGAAACTGCTTGCCGCCGGCGACGAAAAGGAATTTGCGCGCCGCTTCCCGACCGCGGGGGAAGCCAGCAACACCTGATCCATCGCAAGGCGGCATTTGGAACAAGGCGGCGCTCTCGGGCGCCGCTTTTGTTTTGCCCCGCCGCGCCTTTGCGTCTTGAGACGCCGTTCCCTCGATTGCGCACGGTCGAGCCCCCATATAGATCGATCGCTGGTGACCGCAGCATCCGAGCCTTATGTCCCTGCCCCTGCCCTTTGCAATTTTCCGGAACGACGAGACCGCGCGTCAGCTCGTTTTCGACCGGCCGGCCGAGATCATCTCGGCGCATGGCGAGGCGGACTTCCTGCCGGCGCTTGAAGCCGCGCAGGCTGCACATGATGGGGGCAAATGGCTGGCCGGCTATTTCTCCTACGAGGCCGGCTACCTGCTCGAGCCCAAGCTCGTTCCGCTGCTGCCAGCCGGCCGCCGCGCCCCGCTTTTCTGCCTCGGCGTGTTCGACCCGCCGGTCGAAGAGACGGTCGCGCCAGGCGATCTGCCGGCTAGCAACGGCCCAATCTTCGACCCCAAGGCAGCCTGGTCCTCGGACGACTACGCCAAACGCTTTGCCAGGCTGCATGACCACATCCGCAAGGGCGACTGCTACCAGGGCAATCTGACCTTTCCGGTCCACGCGCAATGGTCGGGCGATCCGCTGGACGCCTTCAACGCGCTGACCGAACGCCAGCCGGTGAAGTATGGGGCGCTGGTCGCGCTTGGCGATCCGATCGTCTTGTCGCGTTCGCCGGAACTGTTCTTCGAGGTCGACGCGGAAGGCATGATCGAGACGCATCCGATGAAAGGCACTGCGCCGCGCGGCGCCACCAAGGCGGAGGACGATCGCCTGAAAGCGTTCTTGCGCAACGACGAGAAGAACCAGGCCGAGAACCGGATGATCGTCGATCTCCTGCGCAACGACATCTCACTGATCAGCGAGGTTGGCACGCTCGAGGTGCCGGAGCTTTTCCGCATCGAGAGCTACCCGACGGTCCACCAGATGGTGAGCCGCGTGCGGGCGAAACTTTTGCCCGGCCTCGCCATCCGCCAGATTTTCGCCGCGCTGTTCCCCTGCGGTTCGATCACCGGCGCGCCGAAGATCCGTGCCATGGAGATCCTGCGCGAGCTGGAAGGTGGCCCGCGCGATGTCTATTGCGGCGCCATAGGCTGGATCGCCCCCGGCGGCCGGATGCGCTTTTCGGTGGCGATCCGCACCATCTCGCTCTTTGCCAATGGCGAGGCAGTCTACAATGTCGGCGGTGGCGTCGTCTTCGATTCGACAGCCGAAGAGGAGTACCAGGAGTGTCTGCTGAAAGCCCGTTTCGCGACGGGAACACTGCCGATTTCGAACTGATCGAAACAATGCGCTGGGAACCCGGCTCGGGTTTCCTCCGTTTCGACCGCCATCTCGCGCGGCTTTACGGCTCGGCAGACGAACTCGGCTTCGGCTGCGACCCGCAACGGGTCGGTGAAGCGCTGATGAATGCGGTCGGCCGCCAGCACATTGCGTTGCGCACTCGCCTCGTCCTGTCGCGCAAGGGCGATGTAGCGGTTTCGGTGCAGCCCTACGCGCCGCTCGCCGCAGACAAGGTCTGGACCGTGCAGCTGGCGCGCGTGCGGCTTGATTCGAGCGATATGCTGCTGCGCCACAAGACCAGCCGCCGACAAATCTATACGCGCGCCCGCGCCGAATATCTCGCCGGCCGGGCCGACGAGGTGCTGCTCGCCAATGAGCGCGGCGAAATCTGCGAGGGCACGATCACCAATGTCTTTGCCGAATTCGGCGACGGCGTGCTGGCCACGCCGCGGCTCGATTGCGGCCTGCTGCCTGGCGTCCTGCGCGGCGAACTGCTGGATCAAGGCCGCGCCCGCGAAGCAATCTACACATGGAGCGAACTGAAATCGGCCAAGGCGCTGTTCGTCGGCAACTCGCTGCGCGGATTGATCCCGGCGCGGCTGGGCTGAAGCATCGGGAGACAACAATGTTCGTGGTTTCGCTGAAGTATACGGTGCCGCTGACCGAGATCGACAGCCTGCAGCAAGCGCATGTCGAGTGGCTGAAGGCCTGTTATGCGGAAGGCATTTTTGTCGCCTCCGGGCCGAAGCGGCCGAGGACCGGCGGCATCATCATCGCGCGCGGTCCACGCGACGTGCTCGATGCCAGACTGGCGGACGATCCCTTCGCCAAGGCAGGCGCCGCCGATTACGAAATCACCGAATTCACGGCGAGAATGGCCGCTGCCGCACTGGAAGCCTACAAAGAAGCATGAGTTTCCGCCCACCGACCCACACACCCTATGACGGCTCGTCGAAACTGTTCACCATCGGGCTGAAGCCGCTCAATCTAGATAGATGGATCGAGATCGACGAATATCTGCTGCCCTATCTTGCCGAGAAACGCCGGCTTTATGCCGAAATTCCAGACAAGGTTTTTGTCGAGGAGCAAGCCACACGCGACGCCCAACGCGAAGTGCTCGATCTGCTCGGTGCGCATCTGGCGGCGAACTTTCCTGGGACCCACAGGCGTACCGACAACGGGATCGTGGTGATCGGCGGCACCGACAGTCTTGTAGGCTCAGGCACCGCAGCTTCTTTCAGCGATGCGCCGCTTGTCGCGGCCTCGTTGCTCGTCCAGGAGGATTTGATCCTGATGCGCCGCGACGAGAGCGGCTGGCGTCTGGCGGCCGGCTCGCTCTGCTTCCCCTCGTCATGGTCGCTGACCGAAAAATTCGGCAAGCCGCTGCAGCAGATCCACGCGCCGGTACCGGGTTTCGGTCCAGGCACACGCCCGGCCGATCTCATCAACCGCATGTTCGACGGCCTCCAGGGCCAAGCCGTCGAGCGCTACAACTGGTCGATCCAGGCGGGCGACGCGCTCTACCATCCGCTCTCCAATGTCGAACGCATCGACCGCGCCAGCAGTCGCCCGTCGAGATTCCCGGACGGTGACATCGACGCCCATGCCTTTATCCGCGTCGAGCGGCAGACGCTGAGAAAGCTCCCCGTTTCGGGCGACGTACTCTTCACCATCCGCATCCATCTCGACCCGCTCGCCGTGCTGGAGCGCCACCGCGACCGTGCGGCGCTCGCAGCGTCCTTGGCCGAACAACTTCTGGCGCTGGACGAGGCCCAGCTCGACTACAAGGGGATGACCGCCGATCGTGACCGGCTGGTCGCGTGGCTTAGGGCGCTGGCGCTGTCCTAGAGCAGTTCATCGTTTCACGGAAACGCCGAACCGCTCCACCTCTTTGTTCTTGCGCAATTCCGGACGGAAAACCGTCTCACACTTTTCCCGGAATTGCCCTAAATCGCAGCCAGGCCCAGCAGCAGGATCGCCGACATCGCGGTAAAGACGGTGACGTTGACATCCCACCGCCAGCCCGCCGGTCCAAACGGCGGCCGGAACGGCGGGTAGCCGTTCTCGTCATACAGCACGCCACCATAGATCGACCGCGAGAGCATGGCCGCGAAGAATGCCCCATACATGGCCGCGGCCAATCCGCCGGCGAGATAGAGCCGCTCGGCTTCGAGTTGCCCCTTGATCCAGATGAGTCCGAGGGCAATCAGCGCCACCCCGGTATAGCTCAGCACCTGCCAGACGACGTGAAACCGGGCATGGGGAGTCCACAGTGGATTGGTGGCGTGGGTGGCGTTCAAGTCGGCTTTGATCGTCGCTACACCGTAACCCACGGTCGCGACGCTCAGCAGAATTCGAGCAAGCAGATGACTGTCATAAGCGAGTTCCATCGCATTTTCCTCCCCTCACGCCGGAACGGCTTGAATGGCGCCCTGAGCACAGAAGAGCTGCCCATCGGCCAGCCGCGCATAATTATGGACGATCCGGTTCTCGTGATCCTGCAACTGCACAATGAAGTTGCCGCTCTGCTCCGTCCAACTCGCGAGCACGAGATTCGGACGCACGCTGGTCAGGCCGACCTTGACCACCTCGTCGATTTCAGTGGTCCCGATCAACGCCTGGATATGCAATTCCTGCGGCGAAAGAAACGTCAGCCGCGGTACGAAGGGGCCGAAAACGCAGTCGAACGTCTTGCCTACGAGCGAGGCTGGAAAAGCATCGGTTTCTGCCATCATCCTCTCCTTGGGCATTGGCCGCTGCGACCATGCCATGTGACGATTCTCGGTGTCTCAGTCGCAGAAACACCCTCAGTATATGCTCTTGGAGCGCTCCAAGGAGCACGATCCCCCTATTTTGGTTTTGAGTCAATAAAATTCTTGGAGCGCTCCAAAAAATGGTCTACCTCAGGGAAAACGAGTGAATCGCCAATGCCCACCCTAGCCGATGTCGGCAAGGCTGCCGGAGTTTCCCGGGGGACTGTCTCCAACGTCTTCAACCGGCCGGAGCTGGTCAGGCCCGAATTGCGCGAGCGCGTCGAAGCGGCCGCGCGAGCGCTCGGGTTTGGCGGCCCCGATCCGAAAGGACGATTGCTGCGGGACGGCAAGTTCAATGCCATCGGGTTCATGCCGCCTGGCGCCTACGCCATCTCCGAAGTGATGAGAAGCCCATACGGCCGCGAGCTGGTGCTCGGCGTTTCGCTCGCCTGCGACGAGGCTGGAACGACGCTCAGCCTTGTAAACGGCACCGACAACACGCGCTTCGCCAGCATCCGCGATGCCCTGGTTGACGGCTTTATCCTTGGTCACAGCGCCGACATTGGTCTCATAATTTCGGTCCAGAGACGCCGTCTGCCCTTCGTCATTCTCGAAAGCGACGCAGGTCCCGACATCAATTCGATAAAGATCGACGGCAGGAGTGGCGCGGTTGCTGCCGTCCGGCACTTGACCGGGCTGGGGCACCGGCATTTTGCCATCCTTTCGGTGCGCCGGTCTCCCGGCCCGCCGATTGTCCACATGCCCGGAAAGGCAACGCGCCCGCTTCTGGCCGGCTTCCCGCTCGACGATGAAAGGCTCGACGGTTTCAAACAGGGTTTGGCGGAGGCGAATTTGTCGATCGACGATGCCCCGATCATCGAGACGATCCCGGGCGAGCCATCTGCCGGAGCAGTGGTGTTCGACAGGGCGCCTGAAGCAACCGCGATCCTGACCATGTCGGACTGGCAGGCGATCACGATCCTGGACGAGGCGGTTCGCCGCGGCATAGACGTGCCGGGCCACGTGTCGGTCGTCGGCTTCGATGGCACCGCTGAATCCGCACGCACCACGCCTCCGATGACCACTGTCGCACAAGACGTGATCGGAAAAGGCCGGCTTGCCGCCCGAATGGTCCTTGACAATGAAGCCCCCCGCCAAGTCGTTCTGCCGGTAGAACTGGTGGTTCGAGCCTCCACAGCCGCGCCGAGGACAAAAACCCGCTGAAACGGGCGGATGCGCCATCCGCACCAGGGGCGGCGCTCGCCGCGTCTTTTCGCTGAGCAGCCTCAGGTGCGGGACGAGGCACAACTTGACTATAAGGGCCTGACAGCCGACCGTGACTGCTGGCGCAAGACAGCTGTAACTTGCGGCTTGGGGGAAAAATGATCCAGCATCTTAGCAGGCCGGTCACGTTAATGGCCGCGATCCTGGTACTGTCGACAGCAGCCGAGGCGGAGCCGGTGACTTATGCCGGCAAGCTTGGAAAGAGCGATATCGTCGTCGAATTCACCGGCGACCCCGCCGCGCCCGGCGGCCCGCTGGCCGGCCGCTATTTCTACCGCTCGAAGGGCGTCGACATCCCGCTGCAGGCCCGGTCTCAAAAGGGCAGCAAGTTCGAACTGGCCGAGGAGGAGGCATGCGGCGCCGACAATTGCGATGACGGAAAGGCTGCGCCGATTGCCGCCGTCTGGCGCCTGGCCTCATCCAGTAACGGCAAAACCCTTGAAGGCAGCTGGAACGGAAAGAGCGCGCTGCCGCTCAGATTGGAACGGGTCGCAAGTCGGCAGGTGACCGAGAACGAGCCCAGCAGTCCGCTCGATCTCTACGATTTCAGCTTCATGAAGTTCTTCGGCAATGACACGCCGCTCACCATGGAAACGTCCCCTTATGACTATCTGCGGGTGGACACTCAGCTCGATAACGGCAAGACGACTGGTTGGCCGGACGCAACCTACCGCTATGTCGTCGACCCCCGCACCAAATTTGCCACGCCGCGCATTGTCGAACTGTCCGGCGACGTTCCAATCGAGGCCGCGAACGCTCTGCTGCAAGACAGGCACTGGCGCGCCAACATCGGCGCACTGGGCTGCGTGGCGGCGCAATATGCCGGTTTCAACGAAGGCGGGCCGATTGACGGTGTGAACGGCGGCACACTCGGCGGCTATGAGGACAGCACATTCGAAGTGACCTCGCTGACTCCGCGGCTGATGAGCTGGCGGGAGTCCGGCAGCATCTTCTGCGGCGGAGCGCATCCGACCAACTATTCGGACGCCTACATCATGGATGTGCGGCGCGGCGTCCTGCTCGGCCTTCAGGACATTTTCTTGGATACGATAGATGGCAAGCCCGGTCCTTCCCTCGCCTCCTTCGTCAAGCAGCGGCGCAAGAAACCGAGCGATCAGACCGATATTGATCACGAAGCCGAATGCGGCATCGACGATCTGATCGACGAAAATTTGGCTGCCAGCCTCTGGCGCGAGGGCGACAAGCAGGTTCTGGTGTTCGGGCTCCAGACCCTGCCGCATGCCATCCAGGCCTGCGCCGACGATCTGCTGGAACTGCCGGTCTCCGAGGCACGTGCCCTCTTCAAGCCGGAGTTTGCAAGTCTGGTCGAGCCGTAGCCGGGATGGCGCGGCGTAACGCCGGCCGTCCGATTTTCGCTTTATTGTGACAATGATCTATGGTTTGTCGCGCCGCGGCCAAGCCGCTGTTCCGAAGCGTTTTTTGAGGGAGTAATCGATAAATGGTGAATGAAAACTGGCCCGTTTACGGTGAGATCACCGGCCCTGTGGTGATGATCGGCTTCGGCTCGATCGGACGGGGAACGCTGCCGCTGATCGAGCGCCATTTCAAATTCGACAAGTCGCGCATGACGGTCATCGACCCGCGCGACACCGACCGCAAATTGCTCGACGAGCGCGGCATCACCTTCATGCAGGACGCGGTGACCAAGAAGAACTACAAGAAGCTGCTGACACCGCTTTTGACCAATGGCGGCGGCCGGGGCTTTTGCGTCAACCTGTCGGTCGACACTTCCTCGCTCGAACTCATGAAGCTCTGCCGCAAGCTTGGCGTCCTCTATATCGACACGGTGGTCGAGCCCTGGCTCGGCTTTTATTTCGACGAAAAGGCCGACAATGCCTCACGCACCAACTATGCGCTGCGCGAGACGGTGCGTACTGAAATCGCGAAGAACCCAGGCGGCACCACGGCGATCTCGTGCTGCGGCGCCAATCCGGGCATGGTCTCGTGGTTCGTCAAGCAGGCGCTGGTCAACCTCGCCACAGATCTTGGCCTCGATTTCTCGGAGCCCGCGCAGCACGATCGCGAAGGCTGGGCCAGGCTGATGAAGAAAGCCGGCGTCAAGGGCATCCATATCGCCGAGCGCGACACCCAGCGCACCAAGAAACCCAAGCCGATGAACGTGTTCTGGAACACCTGGTCGGTCGAAGGCTTCATTTCGGAAGGCCTGCAGCCGGCCGAACTCGGTTGGGGCACGCATGAGACGTGGATGCCGAAGAACGCCAAAAAACACAAGAACGGCTCGAAGGCCGCGATCTTTCTGGAGCAGCCCGGCGCCAACACGCGCGTGCGCACATGGTGCCCGACGCCCGGTCAGCAATACGGCTTCCTGGTGACGCATAATGAGGCGATTTCAATTGCCGATTTCTTCACCTTGCGCGGCAAGAAGGGCAAGGTGCAGTACCGGCCGACCTGCCATTACGCCTATCATCCCTGCAACGACGCCGTGCTGTCACTGCACGAGATGTTCGGTGCCGCCGGCGAGGCTCAGCCCGTGCATCACGTGCTCGACGAAAACGAACTGGTCGATGGCATCGACGAACTCGGCGTGCTGCTCTACGGTCACGCCAAGAACGCCTACTGGTACGGCTCGCAGTTGTCGCTGGCCGAGGCGCGCAAGCTGGCGCCCTACCAGAACGCCACCGGCATGCAGGTCACGTCGGCGGTGCTGGCCGGCATGGTTTGGGCGCTGGAAAATCCCGAGGCCGGCATCGTCGAAGCCGACGAGATGGATTACAAGCGCTGCCTCGACGTGCAGAACCCATATCTCGGGCCGGTCAGGAGCTATTATACCGACTGGACACCGCTCGACAATCGACCTGGTCTGTTTTCCGAGGACCTCGACACCAAAGACCCGTGGCAATTCCGCAACATCCTCGTTCGATAGCAGCGTTGCGTCGACACTCCGCCAGCTTGCAATCGCCCGGAAATCGGGCGATTGAAGAGGAGCGGCCTAGAGCGACGTGCGTCCATTTGGACGCACAAAGTACGCTCTAGCACTTTGAATGTGAGCATCGTGCTTTCCGAAAATCGGATCGATTTTCGGGCCGATGCGAGAGGAGAGGATTTTGAAGATGACGATCGCGCAAAGACTGCTTTCGGCTGGCATTGCCGCGGCCGCTACGGTCGCGTTGGCGGCCTGCACCACAACCGGCCCAGGCGAGCCGCCGGTGATCACGGCCAAAGGGGTTGAAGGCTCCTGGATCGACGCGCAGGGCACGGGCTTGTCCACCTTCAAGGGCGGCAGCTTCGCGACCGTCGCAACCGACACCGGCCAGAAGCTTGCCGATGGCAGCTACACCATGACCGGCGGCACCTCGGTCGAGATCCATGGCACTTCGCTGATCCGCCAGACGCCGATCAGCTTCAACTGCCTGATGGTCTCCACAAGCCAGCTCAATTGCACCAGCGCGAGCGGGCAGAATTTTGTGCTGACCAGGCGCACCTGAAATCCGATTCCGAATTGACTTTGCAAAAGGGCGGCGGCTTGAAGCCGCCGCTTTTTACGCCGGCAAAGCCTTTTTACGCCGGCAAAGCTGATGCCGATTTCCGCTTGCATCGACTGAAACGCGATGTGAACATGGCCCGAGAGGGCTGTTACATCCCAGTCAAACAAGAGCTTTAAACGCGTCTGCGCATGACCCCGAAAATCGGAGTCGATTTTCGGAAAGGATCATGCGCAAAATAAAATTGGTACTTTGCGCGTCCCAAATGACGCGCGGCGCTGTACTCAAGTTATCCGGGAGACGAGAATGAAGAAGATCGCTGCCATCGCCGCGCTGTCGGCATCGGCGCTTGGCCTGTCGGCAGGCGTATCCTTTGCCGACTACACGCTGAACATCCTGCACATCAACGACTGGCACAGCCGCATCGAGAGCAACAACAAGTATGAATCGACCTGCTCGGCCGAGGAGGAGACCAAGGGCGAATGCGTCGGCGGCGCCGGCCGCCTGGTCACCGCGATCGCGCAGGAGCGCAAGAAGCTGCAAGGCCAGAACGTGCTGCTGCTCAGCGCCGGCGACAATTTCCAGGGCTCGCTCTTCTACACGACCTACAAGGGCAAGACCGAAGGCGAATTCCTCAACCAGATGAAATTCGATGCCGAGGTGGTCGGCAACCATGAGTTCGACGATGGCGAGTCGGCGCTGGCGCCGTTCCTCGACATGATCCAGTTTCCGGTGCTCGGCGCCAATGTGAAGGCCAATGCGCAATCCAAGCTCGGCGACCGCGTCAAGCCGTCGATCGTGGTCGAGGTCGGCGGCCAGAAGATCGGCATCGTCGGCGCGGTCACCAACGACACGCCGGAGCTTGCCACGCCTGGCCCGAACATCGCCATCGAGGACGACGTCAAGTCGATCACCGCCGAGGTCGAGAAACTGAAGCGAGAGGGCGTCAACAAGATCATCGCGGTCACCCATATCGGCTACAAGCGAGAACGCGACGTGATCGCCAAGATCCCGGGCGTCGACGTGGTGGTCGGCGGCCACAGCCACTCGCTGCTGTCCAACACCGACCCCAAGGCGGAAGGCCCTTATCCGACGATGGTCGACAATCCGGACGGCTACAAAGTGCCGGTCGTGCAGGCGGCGTCCTATTCGAAATATCTCGGCGAGTTCAAGGTCGTCTTCGACGACAATGGCGTCGTCAAAGAGGCAAGCGGCGATCCCATTCATCTCGACAAATCGATCACGCCCGACCCCGCCGTGCTTGCCCGCATCAAGGAACTCGGCGCCCCGATCGAGGCTTTGAAGAACAAGGAAGTCGCCGAGACCACCAAGGCGATCGACGGCAGCCGCGAAAACTGCCGCGCCCGCGAATGCGAGATGGGCAATCTGGTCTCCGACGCCGTCCTCGACCGGGTCAAGGGCCAAGGTGTCGAGATCGTCATCTCGAATGGCGGCGGCTTGCGCGCCTCGATCGACCAAGGCACAGTCACCATGGGCGAGGTTCTCACTGTGCTGCCGTTTCAGAACACGCTGGCGACCTTCCAGATCACCGGCAAAGATCTGGTTGCCGGCCTCGAAAGCGGCCTCAGCCAGGTCGAGGACGGCGCCGGGCGCTTCCCGCAGGTTGCCGGCCTGAAATATGCGTTCGACAAATCGGCGCCGCCTAATGGACGCGTCAAATCGGTCGAGGTCATGGAAGGCGGCGCCTGGACGCCGATCAAACCGGACAAGGACTATCTGGTCGCCACCAACAACTATGTCCGCCAGGGCGGTGACGGCTACAAGGTATTCGCCGAGAAGGCCAAGAACGCCTATGATTACGGCCCGGGGCTGGAACAGGTCGTCGCCGATTACCTCGGCGCGCACCGGCCCTATACGCCGAAGCTCGACGGCCGCATCACCGAGATCGCCGCGACCGGAGCCCCGGCCGCGGAACCAGCCAACCCGGCCGAACCGCCAAAACCTGCTGAGGCAGCGCCGATAAAGCCTGCTGAGCCGGCAATGCCCGAAATGCCGGCCGGCTCCGGCGACATTTCCAAAACACCACCGGCCGTCCCGGCTGAAACCACGCCGGCGGCCCCCGCACCCGCCGAGCCGGCCCAGCCGGCGGCACCTGCGGCTCCGGCCACACCGGCTCCGGCCACCCCTGCTCCGGCTGTACCGGCCAAACCGGCCGAGACGGCGCCTGCCCCGAGTCAGCCGGCCCCGAGTCAGCCGGCCCCGAGTGAACCGGCCCCAAGTGAGCCGGCAAAACCTGCCGAGCCCGCCAAGCCGGCTGAGCCGGCACCGGCCGAAAGCAGCCATGTAATCGTCGCCGGCGATACCTATTGGGATCTCGCGGTGAAGGCCTATGGCGACGGCACCAAATGGAAAATGATCTTCGATGCCAACAAAGCCTACGAGCCACGCCGGCTGCCGGTCGGCGCAACCTTGACTATCCCGGCGGCCTCGAAGTAATCCGGCCGCAGGAACGCAATGCACCCGCCCGGCAAACCGGGCGGGTGCTGCATTTCTGGGATAAGGTGCGGCCAGACGCTGCATTTGAAAACCGGCGCGGCATCGCTACCTTCGCCGCAGCACCGCTGGTTTCGCGGTGTTGGAGAACCCCATGACGCTTGCCAACCCTGCTGAAAGCAAAGCCGAAACGACCGCCGGCGCGCTCCCGGCAGGACACCCTCCGGTCGGGACAGGCAAGGTCGGTGTCATGCTGATCAATCTCGGCACCCCGGACGGCACCGACTTCAAGCCGATGTGGCGCTATCTCAGGGAATTCCTGTCCGATCCGCGCGTCATCGAACTCAACAAGGCGGTCTGGTATCCGATCCTCTACGGCCTGGTCCTCACCACCCGGCCGAAGAAGTCGGGCGCCAACTATGCCAGGATATGGAACCGGGAGCGCAACGAGTCGCCGCTGCGCACCTATACCCGTGCCCAGTCCGAGAAACTCGGGCTTGCGCTCGGCGATTTATCCCATGTGATCGTCGATTGGGCGATGCGCTACGGCAACCCTTCGACCGAGAGCGTGGCCAACAGACTGGTCGAGCAAGGCTGCGACCGCATCCTGTCTTTCCCGCTCTATCCGCAATATTCGGCGACGACGACTGCGACCGCCAACGACCAGTTGTTTCGCGCGCTGATGAAGATGCGCCGCGCCCCGGCCATTCGCAGCGTGCCCCCCTATTACAACGAGCCGGCCTATATCGAGGGGCTCGCCCGTTCGATCGAAGGGCATCTGGCGAGCCTCGACTTCGATCCGGAAATCGTCATCGCCTCCTATCACGGTATTCCGAAATCCTACTCCGACAAGGGCGATCCCTACCAGGCGCATTGCCTGGAGACGACGCGGCTGCTGCGCGAAAAGCTCGGCTGGGATGAGAACAAGCTGATCACCACCTTCCAGTCGCGCTTCGGCGCGCAGGAATGGCTGCAACCCTACACCGACAAGACAGTCGAAAGACTGGGGCGCGAAGGCGTGAAATCGGTCGCCATCGTCAATCCGGGCTTTTCCGTCGATTGCATCGAGACGCTGGACGAGATCGGCAGGGAAGCGGCCGAGACCTTCCACCATGCCGGCGGCGAAAAGTTCGCGCACATCCCTTGCCTCAACGACAGTGCAGAGGGCATGGCGGTGATCGAGGCAATGGTGCGGCGCGAGCTGTCCGGCTGGGCTTGAATGGATCCCGCCGTCCATGCACCCGCAATCCGTGATCACCTGATTGTAACATTGCTGAAACACACTTAAGTGTTTGGTGGAATCGGCCGCGTGGCAATGTCCAACATGGCCTTTGAGGGGAGAGCCAAAATGGGTTTCAGTGGTTTCGATATTGCGCTTCTTGTTCTTGTCGCCCTTGTCGTGCTGGTGCTTTTCAAGGGCATCCGGACAATTCCGCAAGGCTACAATTATACCGTCGAACGCTTTGGCCGTTACACCAAGACATTGAGCCCGGGCCTCAACCTCATCGTGCCCTTCGTCGACCGTATCGGCGCCAAGATGAACATGATGGAGCAGGTGCTCGACGTTCCGACCCAGGAGATCATCACCCGCGACAACGCCACCGTGGCCGTCGACGGCGTTGCCTTCTATCAGGTGCTCAACGCGGCGCAGGCCGCCTACCAGGTCGCCGGCCTGCAGAACGCTATCCTCAATTTGACGATGACCAACATCCGCACCGTGATGGGCTCGATGGACCTCGACGAGCTGTTGTCAAACCGTGATGCCATCAACGAGCGCCTGCTGCGCGTCGTTGATGAGGCCGCGCACCCCTGGGGTATCAAGATCACCCGTGTCGAGATCAAGGACATCAATCCACCGGCCAATCTCGTCGAATCGATGGGCCGCCAGATGATGGCCGAGCGCAACAAGCGCGCCCAGATCCTCGCCGCCGAAGGCCTCAAGCAATCGCAGATCCTGGAGGCCGAGGGCCGCAAGGAAGCCGCCTTCCGCGATGCCGAGGCGCGCGAGCGCTCGGCCGAGGCTGAAGCACGCGCCACGCAGGTGGTATCGGAGGCGATTTCCAAGGGTGACGTACAGGCGCTCAACTACTTTGTCGCGCTGAAATACACCGAAGCGCTGACCAGGATCGGTGCAGCGACAAACAGCAAACTCGTGCTGATGCCGATAGAGGCTTCCTCACTGATCGGCACGCTCGGCGGCATTGGTGAAATCGCCAGGGAAGTTTTCAAGGGCGAAGGCACCGCCAGTCCAGCACGACAGGCCCGCCCGCCCGTGGTTCGTCCCAGCGAGACCTGAGGCCATGTTCGATCGCATCATTTCCGAACTCGGTCCGTGGAACTGGATGGTCCTCGGCTTCGTCCTGCTGGTGATGGAGGTCGTCGCGCCGGGCATTTTCATGCTGTGGATCGGCATTGCCGCGCTGTTGATCGGCGTCGTCTCGCTGCTCATCTGGGACGCCGGTTTCTGGAGCTGGCAGGTCCAGGTCCTCGCCTTCCTCGCGCTGTCGCTGGTCTCGGCCTATGTCGGCAAGCGGCTGGTGGGCGGGCGGCATGAGGAAACCGACCAGCCGCTGCTCAACCGGCGCGGCGCGCAGATGGTCGGCCGGACGGCGACCCTTGCCGAGCCGATCAAGGATGGGCGCGGCCGCATCAAGCTCGGCGACACGTTGTGGCGCGTCTCCGGCCCTGACCTGCCGGCCGGCACGCAGGTGCGCGTGACCGGTGCCGCCGACACCGACCTGGAACTGACGGTCGAGGCAGTCTAGAAGCCCGCTAGGCAGCACCGATGCGCAGCAGGTCGTGCAGATGGACGAGCCCGATCGGCCGTCTGCCTTCGACCACCATCAGGCTGGTAATGGCAGAATCGTTGATCGTCTGCAGCGCCGTCGCAACCAGTGTGTCGGGCGCCGCCATTTTTGGCTCTCTGGTCATCACCTGATCCACGCTCATGGCCAGAAGATCGCTGCCGATATGGCGCCTGATGTCGCCATCGGTGATGATGCCGATCAGCTTGCCGTCCGCCGAAGTGACCGCCACGCAGCCAAACCCCTTGCGCGACAATTCGAGGATCGCCTCGCGCATGCCGGTGCCGGACGACACCAGAGGCAGCCTGTCGCCGACATGCATGATCTCGCGGATCTGCGTCAGGTTGGCTCCGAGCTGGCCGCCGGGATGGAACGTTCGGAAATGGTCCGGGGTGAAGCCGCGCGCCTCGAGCAACGCGATGGCCAGCGCATCGCCCATCACCATTTGCAGCAGCGTCGAGGTCGTCGGCGCAAGGCCGTGCGGACAGGCTTCCGGGGCTCGCGGCAGCAGAAGCACCACGTCGGCCGCACGCGCCAGAGCCGATTTTTCGCCGGCGGTGACCGCGACCAGCGGGATCGAGAAGCGCCTGGAATAGGCGATGATGCCCTTGAGCTCGAGGCTTTCCCCCGACCACGACAGGGCGATGATGGCGTCGTTCCGAGCGATCATGCCGAGGTCGCCGTGATTGGCTTCGGCAGGGTGGACGAAGAAGGCCGGCGTGCCGGTCGAAGCGAGCGTTGCGGCGATCTTCGAGCCGATATGGCCGCTTTTGCCGACCCCGGTGACGATGACGCGGCCATCGATCTGCGACACCATGTCGACTGCCCGTGCGAACGGCTCGGCCAGCCCGTTTTCGAGCGCGTCTGCCAGTGCCGCGACGCCGGCCTGCTCTGTCGCCACCGTTCTCAGCGCCGAGGCAATCGCGGCCTGCTCGTCGAGCGGCTTCCTGTCTGGGGATTTCACGTCCATGGACGATGCGATTAGCGCTTCGGCGCGCGCCTGTCCAACGGAATTGCCGCCCAGAACACCTTGGCGGGCGATCCCTCAACGCTCCGTTAACCATCCCCATTTACGGTTTCGTAAGTATGGCGCGCGTGCGCCGCGCAAGCAGTGGTGCCGATGTCCGGGTTTCAGCCTCAAAACAAAATAGGACGAAAGGGCAAGGCGGTTTGCGCTTTGCTGCTGGCAACCAGTGTCCTTGCGTTGTCGCGTCCGGCACTGCTTTGCGCCCAGGAAACCGAGCTGCGCGGTGAGGTTTCGGAATCGACAATCCTGGACGACCAGCAGTACAGGATCAGGCAGTTGGGCATGGCTGCTGCAACCGCCAACGACGATACGCCGCTGCCTACCTATCGTCCGGCCAGCCCGGGGGCCTTGCCTGACGACGGCACGGGCGAGGCGGCGGCCACAACCGGCGGCACTTTCGATCCACCAGCGGCCAGCGACGACCCGTTTGCCGACCCTGCTCCGCCGCCACGACGGCGGCCGAGCGCAACGCAACGCGCCGTCGAAGAAGGCAAGGCCAAAGATGAGGCCGTGGACAACAAGAAGAGCAAGAGAGGCGCCACTGCGACTGCAGCGACGCCGACGACCGACGACACCGACACCGCCGCCATAGACGAGCAGGATACGGCCAACCGCCGTGCGGTGACCATCGATTCCGCCGAAAGGCTCAAGCTCGACCCCGGCGCCGAGCGCACCGAAGCCATCGAAGGCCAGGACAAGAAGAACGAGGACGACCCGTTCGCCGCCACCGGCATCCAGCTCGGCTCCTTCGTGATCCGGCCGACGCTCGAGCAAGGCCTGACGTATTCAACAAACGCCGATTCGAGCAGCCTCGGCAAGCCGGCATTGCTGTCGGAAACGACGCTGCGCTTCAACGCCGTCTCCGACTGGCGGGAGAATTCGGCGACGATTGAGGGCTATGGCATCTTCCGCGAGACGTTGTCCGGCTATGACGTTCACGAGGCGCAAGGCCGCGTCGACGGCACGCTCAACATCGATCTCGACAATGATCTGCGCGCCATCGCCAAACTTGGCTACGAGGCCGTGCCCGAATCGGCCTCGGCGCCGGACGCCATCGTCGGCGCCGTTGGGCAGCCGGTGCGCCAGACCGTGAGCGGCAGCCTCGCCGTCGAGAAGGATGCGGGAAAGATGCGCTTCGCGCTGACCGGCGCGGTCGAGCACGACATCTTTGGTGACGCCAAGCTTTCGTCGGGGGGATCGCTGTCGCAGAAGGGCCGCGACTCGACGCTCTATACGGCCATTTTGCGCACCGGCTACGAGATCTCGCCTGCCATCACTCCGTTCACCGAAATCGAGGTCGGCCGGCGCGCTTATGATTTGCGCGTCGATCCAAACGGCTTCCAGCGCTCCTCGACGCGGCTTGGCGCACGGGCCGGCGTCGAGCTCGATCTCCGCGAGAAGCTTACCGGCGAGTTCTCGGTCGGCTGGCTGCGCGAAGCTATCGACGACAACGCCCTGCCGGCGATTTCGGGCGCGACGGTTAATGCCGATCTCAAATGGTCGCCGGAACGCGGCACCACGATCGGCCTCACCGCACAGACGACCGCCGAGAACACGACGAACGCGGGCGAAAGCGGCGACATGCTCTATTCCAGCAGCCTCACCGGCGAGCGGCAAATCCGCGCCAACCTGACCGGAAATGCCGCTCTCGGCGTTGAATGGCGCGACTATACCGGCTCCGACGATCATGATTTGACGCTGAGCGCCGAGGCTGGGCTGACATGGTGGCTGAACCGCTATGCCGGGCTCACCACCCGCGTCAGGACTGAAAAACTGACCAGCAACCTGGTTGGACGCGACTACACGGCCAACAGTATCTTCGTCGGCTTGAAGTTGCAGCGCTAATGCATGTCGCGCAAAAGTGTGCAGCGGTTTTGCGATAACGACATGCATAAAACAAGAACCTAAAGCGCATCGCATAAGGCTGGTCGAATGCGGCGCACTTTAGCCAGTCAGCGCGAACCGGTGTTGAAGCTAGAAGGCTACGCCGCGGCGTTCTGACGGCGCGAGTTCGTCGAGAAGCGTGCGAATGACACCGGCCATGCTTGCATTCATGTCGCTGCGCCACAGTGCGAAGGCAACGTTGGCCTCGACGAAGCCTTCGGGCGAGCCGCAGTCGAACGTCCGCCCGCGGTAGTGGTAGCCGTAGAAGGGCTGTTGCTTCTGCAGCTTCAGCATTGCATCGGTGAGCTGGATCTCGTTGCCGGCGCCTTTTTCCTGGCCTTCGAGTATCTTGAATATCTCCGGCTGCAGGATATAGCGCCCGTTGATGAAGAGGTTCGACGGCGCGGTGCCGGTCTTCGGCTTTTCCACCATGCCGGTGATGCTGAAACCGTGATGGGCGTCCTCGCCGCGGCCGACAATGCCGTATTTGTGCGCCTCGGCGGGATCGCATTCCTGCACGGCGACGATGTTGTTGCCGGTCTCGGCGTAAAGCTCGACCATGTCCTTCATGCAGCTTTTTTCCGACTGCATGATCATGTCGGGCAACAGCAGCGCAAAGGGCTCGTCGCCGACAAGCTCGCGCGCGCACCAGACGGCGTGGCCAAGGCCGAGCGGCACCTGCTGGCGGGTGAAGCTGGTCTGCCCCGGCGCCGGCTGCAGCCGCTGCAGGCGGGCGAGCTGATCATCCTTGCCACGCTGCGCAAGCGTGTCGTAGAGCTCGAACTGGACATCGAAGTGATCCTCGATGACCGCCTTGTTGCGGCCGGTCACGAAGATGAAATGCTCGATCCCGGCTTCGCGCGCCTCATCGACCACATACTGGATGACCGGCCTGTCGACGACCGTCAGCATTTCCTTGGGAATGGCCTTGGTGGCGGGGAGAAAGCGCGTGCCGAGACCGGCAACCGGGAATACTGCCTTGCGAACTCTCTTCATGTGCCAATTATCCATTTGCATGCCGGTTCGGCAATCCCGATTCGAGACATTTTCATGCCGAAATCGAGCATTACTGAACGACGGGACAGAAATCTCAGCTGGTAAAGCGTCGACGCATCTTTTCATCCCGGACGGCACCTATGGTAAACCAAATGCTAACCGGGTTCGGCGATGAATAGTCTTCCTGAGATAAAGAAGGAGGAAAAGATGTCCGTTCGCAACGTCGCAAGGCGCTTCACCAGCGTCCTGACGGCCGCCAGCCTCTCGCTTGCCTTGCTCATGCCCAGCGGGCCGGCTTTTGCCGATGCCGGCTTCCGCCAATGGGTCGCCAGCTTCCGTGCTACCGCCGTGGCGAGCGGCGTTTCCGGCTCCGTCTACGACCAGGCATTCAAGGGCATCAGCGATGCTGATCCGATGGTGCTGGAAAAGGCCCGTACTCAACCCGAATTCACCGCACCCGCCTGGGATTATTTCGACAACCGCGTCCATGACCAGTCGGTCGCCGTCGGCCAGCAGATGGCAAGGAAATGGAAGCCGTGGCTGGACAGGATCGAGGCAAGATACGGCGTCGACCGCTACATCCTGCTGGCCATCTGGTCGATGGAGTCGAACTACGGCGAAACCCTCAAGCGCGATGACATCATGCGCAATGTCGTGCGCTCGCTGGCGACGCTTGGTTATGCCGACCCGAAGCGCGCGAAATTTGCCCGCACCCAGCTGATCGCGGCGCTGAAGATCCTGCAGACCGGCGACATCGACGAAAGCCATCTCAGCGGCTCTTGGGCCGGCGCGATGGGTCATACCCAGTTCATCCCCACCAGCTACCTGTCCTATGGGGTCGATATGGACGGCAACGGCAAGCGCGACATCTGGAATTCGATTCCCGACGCACTGGCGACAGCCGCCAATTTGCTGAGGAAGAACGGCTGGCAGGCAGGCAAGACCTGGGGTTATGAGGTCAGCCTTCCGGACGGCAAGAAGCTGCCCGGGGGCTCGAAGTCGCTGTCGCAATGGCAGGCGCTTGGCGTCACCCGTGCCAACGGCAAGCCGTTCAAGAACGGTGGGGACAAGGCGACGTTGAAGCTGCCCGGTGGCCGGGGCGGGCCGGCTTTCCTGATGATCAAGAATTTCTCGGTCATCAAGCGCTACAACAATGCCGACAAATATGCGCTCGCCGTGGGCCTTCTTGCCGACGAAATCGCCGGCTATGGCGGGCTTGTGCAGGACTGGAAGCGACCGTTTACCAAGCTCTCCTTCGAGGAAAGGCAGGAGCTTCAGAAGCGACTTTCCGAGCACGGCTATTACGACGGCAAGTTCGATGGCAAGATCGGTGACGGATCGAAAACCGCCATCATGGCCTTCCAGGCAAAGGCCGGCTTGACCCAGGACGGGTATCCGAGCAAGGAAGTGCTCAAATGGCTCAGGCAAAACTAGAGCCGGTTACGGGATGGAGAGGGTGATTGGTTTCGGCTGCGCGCATCCGGTTGATCGTTCGTCGCGTGCCGATCCTCGTTCTGGCGATCGTCGTTCTGGCAGTCGGCGCGGCCAGCGCCTTTCATACCTCGGCCATGGCGCAGGAGCCGGAAAGTCGTGGCTGGTCGCTGCGCGACCTGTTGTTTCCGCGCAGAAGCGAGCGGTTTGAGCAGCCGCCGCCCGAATTCCCGAGAGAATTCCAGAGAACAAAGCCCAGACCCAAGCTGAGGAAGCCCCGGTCCGTTCGCCGGCCGGCGCCGGCCGAGCCGACAACCCCGGTGGCCGAGAAGGCGCTCGATGCGCGCGTCGTTCTGGTGGTCGGCGATTTCATGGCGTCTGGACTGGCTGAGGGGCTCGAAGCCGCCTTTGCCGAAAACACCGGCGTCAGGATTGTCGTCCGCGCCAACGGCTCGTCCGGCTTCGTGCGCGACGATGTCTACAACTGGCCCGAACAGGTCAAGTCGCTGATCGCTGCCGAAAAACCGGCAGCCGTCGTCGTCATGCTCGGATCGAACGACCGTCAGCAGATGCGCGTCGGCGATGTGCGTGAGCAGCCGCGATCCGAAAACTGGACCAAGGAGTACGAGCGCCGGACCGAAGCGCTCGGCAAAGCCATCGCTTCAGCCAAGGTGCCGTATCTGTGGGTTGGCATGCCGGCCTTCCGGGTCTCGAAAATGACCTCCGACATGCTGGCCTTCAACGACATCTACCGCTCGTCCGCCGAAAGCCACGGCGGCGAATTCGTCGATGTCTGGGACGGGTTCGTCGACGAGAACGGCGCCTTTATCACCAGCGGACCGGACATAAACGGCCAATCGGTGCGCCTGCGCTCCGACGACGGCATCAACATGTCGAAGGCCGGCAAGCGCAAGCTCGCCTTCTACACCGAAAAGCCGCTGATGAAGATCCTTGGGCTGGCCGCTCCGGGAAGCGTGGTCACAGCTTCTGCCCCGGCCGGCGCTCCCGTCGAGGCGCCGGCACCTGCTGCCGCACCGATAGCCGCCGATCGCACTGTGCCGATGCTGCTCAGCGATCCGGCGCTGGACGGCGGCTCGGAACTTCTCGGCGCCGCCCCGCCGGCAAAGGCGGACAAGAATTTGCCCGGCGAAAAGCTGATCGTCGAGGGCAAGGCGACCGACGCCTCGCCCGGCCGCGCCGACGATTTCTCGTGGCCGCCCAAGATACAACCTGCGACTGCGGCTGCTGCATCCGACACGACGACGGCGATCCGGCAGTAAAACCGGCGACTCTTTCTGTAGAGTTTCGGAACGGACTCAGCGCGGCAGCACGCTCGATCCCATCAGAGCCTCATCGATGGCGCGCGCCGCCTGGCGGCCCTCGCGGATTGCCCAGACGACCAGCGACTGGCCGCGCCGCACGTCGCCAGCCGCATAGAGCCTTTCGACGCTGGTTCTGTAATCGCGGTCATTGGCCTCGACGTTCTTCGAACGGCGGCTGTCGGTGACGATCGTCATCTGCCCGTCGAGTTCCGACACCGGCCCTCGAGCGGCCGGCCCGGCAAAGCCGATGGCGATGAACGCGAGATCGGCGCGGATGACGAATTCGGTGCCGGCGATCGGCTTGCGCTTTTCGTCGACCTCGCAGCATTTGACCCCGGTCAGCTGGCCGTCTTCGCCGATGAATTCAAGCGTCGCCACCTGGAATTCGCGCTCGGCGCCTTCGGCCTGCGAGGATGAGGTGCGCATCTTGGTCGCCCAGTAGGGCCAGACCGACAGCTTGTCTTCCTTTTCCGGCGGCTGCGGCCGGATGTCGAGCTGGGTGACGCGCACCGCGCCCTGGCGGAAGGCGGTACCGACGCAGTCGGAGGCAGTGTCGCCGCCGCCGACGACGACGACATGCTGGCCGCCGGCGACGATCGGGCGCGACGGCCATGCCACCGACTGGATCGGCTCGCCGCCGATGCGCTTGTTCTGCTGCACCAGATAGGGCATCGCGTCGTGCACGCCGTCGAGATCGTCGCCCGGGATGTTGGCCGGGCGCGGCGTTTCGGAACCGCCGCAATAGAGCACCGCGTCGTATTCGGCGAGCAGTTCGGCGACCGGCTTGTCGACGCCGACATTGACGCCGCAATGGAAGCTGACACCCTCGCCCTGCATCTGCTCGATGCGCCGGTCGATATAATGCTTCTCGATCTTGAAGTCGGGGATGCCGTAGCGCATCAGCCCGCCCGGCCGGCTCTCGCGCTCATAGACGTGAACGTCATGGCCGGCGCGGCCGAGTTGCTGGGCGGCCGCCATGCCGGCCGGCCCCGAGCCGATGATCGCGACGCGCTTGCCGGTCTTCCGTTCCGGCGGATAGGGCCGGATATGGCCGGTTTCATAGGCCTTGTCGGCAATCGCCTGCTCGATCGTCTTGATGGCGACCGGAATGTCCTCGAGGTTCAGCGTGCAGGCTTCCTCGCAAGGTGCCGGACAGATGCGGCCGGTGAATTCCGGAAAATTGTTGGTCGAATGCAGGTTGCGGATCGCGTTGTCCCAGTCGCCATTGTAGACGAGGTCGTTCCAGTCCGGGATCTGGTTGTGGATCGGGCAGCCGGTCGGTCCATGGCAATACGGAATGCCGCAATCCATGCAGCGCGCCGCCTGTTTCTCGACCTCCTTATCCGACATCGGCAGCGTGAACTCGCGGAAATGCCGGATGCGGTCGGAAGCCGGCTGGTACTTGTGCACCTGCCGATCGATCTCGAGAAACCCTGTTACCTTGCCCATAGTCCAGTCCCTGCTGTCCGGAAGGCACGCCTGGCGACGCACCCGTTAACCTCATAAGGCAGCCGTGGCAACCTTCAGTCCGAGGTCAGGATTGTTGATGAAGATGGTTGCCGGGACGCATGGCTTCCCGGCAATTTCCAAATCTATTCCGCCGCCACGTTCATGCGCATACGTTCCATCTCGATCAGCGCGCGGCGGTATTCGACCGGCATGATCTTCCGGAATTTCGGCCGGAAAATCGCCCAATCGTCGAGGATTTCGCGACCTCGTTCCGAGCCCGTGTAGTGGACGTGGTTGGAGATCAACTGGTAGAGCCGCTCCTCGTCATGGCTGGTCATATCGCCGGATACGTCGACACGGCCCTTGTGGTCGAGATCGCCGCCATGGTGGAGCAGCTTTTCCATCAGGTCGTCCTCTTCCGGAACCGGCTCCAGCTCGACCATCGCCATGTTGCAGCGTTCGGCGAAATCGCCCGCCTCGTCGAGCACATAGGCGACGCCGCCCGACATGCCGGCGGCGAAGTTGCGACCGGTCTGGCCGATGACGACGACGATACCGCCGGTCATGTATTCGCAGCCATGGTCGCCGACGCCTTCGACGACGGCGGCGACGCCCGAATTGCGCACGGCAAAACGCTCGCCGGCGACGCCGCAGAAATAGGCCTCGCCCTCGGTCGCGCCGTAGAGCACGGTATTGCCGACAATAATGGACTCGGCAGCAACGATTTTCGTGTTCTCCGGCGGACGGATGACGATGCGGCCGCCCGACAGGCCCTTGCCGACATAGTCGTTGGCCGCGCCTACCAGTTCGAACGAGACGCCGCGCGCCAGGAAGGCGGCGAAGGACTGGCCGGCCGTGCCGGTGAGCTTGACCGAGATCGTGTCCTCCCGCAGGCCCTTGTGCTTGAAGCGCTTTGCCACTTCACCCGACAGCATGGCGCCGGTCGAACGGTCGACGTTGCGGATCGGCAGTTCGATGCTGACTGGCTGCCTGGCTTCGAGCGCCGGCTTTGCCAGTTCGATCAGCTTGCGGTCGAGCACGTCGTCGATCGGATGCTTCTGCCGCTCGGTCCAGTGCACCGCCTCGTGCGGCGCATCCGGCTTGTAGAACATCTTGCTGAAGTCGAGCCCGCGCGCCTTCCAGTGCTGGATCAGCTCGCGCTTTTCCAGAAGGTCGGTGTCGCCGATGATCTGGTCGAGATGGGTGTAGCCCATCTCGGCGAGCAGCGCCCGCACCTCTTCCGCCACATAGAAGAAGAAGTTGATGACGTGCTCGGGCGTGCCCTTGAAGCGCTTGCGCAGTACCGGGTCCTGCGTCGCGACGCCGACCGGGCAGGTGTTGAGATGGCACTTGCGCATCATGATGCAGCCGGCCGCGATCAACGGCGCGGTCGAGAAACCGAACTCGTCGGCGCCGAGCAGCGCGCCGATGACAACGTCCCGCCCGGTGCGCAGGCCGCCATCGACCTGCAGCGCGACGCGCGACCTGAGGCCGTTGAGCACCAGCGTCTGGTGCGTCTCGGCAAGGCCCATTTCCCACGGACTGCCGGCGTGCTTGAGCGAGGTCAGCGGTGAAGCGCCAGTGCCGCCGTCATAGCCTGATATGGTGATGTGATCGGCACGCGCCTTGGCGACGCCGGCCGCAACCGTGCCGACACCGACTTCCGAGACCAGCTTGACCGATACGTCCGCCGCCGGATTGACGTTCTTTAGGTCGTAGATGAGCTGCGCCAGATCCTCGATCGAATAGATATCGTGATGCGGCGGCGGCGAGATCAGGCCGACGCCCGGCGTCGAATGCCTGACTTTGGCGATGGTCGCGTCGACCTTGTGGCCCGGCAACTGGCCGCCCTCGCCGGGCTTTGCCCCTTGCGCGACCTTGATCTGCATCATGTCGGAATTGACAAGATACTCCGCCGTGACGCCAAAGCGTCCCGAGGCGACCTGCTTGATCGCCGAGCGTTCGGGGTTCTTGCCGCCGCCCGGCAGTGGCAGATAGCGGTCGGCCTCTTCGCCGCCCTCGCCGGTGTTCGACTTGCCGCCGATGGCGTTCATGGCGCGCGCCAGCGTCGTGTGCGCTTCCCTGGAGATCGAGCCGAAGGACATCGCCCCGGTCGAGAACCGCTTGACGATGTCGGCCGCCGGCATGACCTCGTCGAGCGAAACCTTCTTGCGCCCAGTTTCTTCCGCGAGCCTGATCTTGAACAGGCCGCGAATGGTCTGGGCACGGGCCGTCTCGCTGTCGATCTGGGCGGAATAGTCCTTGAACGTTTCCCACGAGCCCTGGCGCACGGCGTGCTGCAAGGTGGCCACCGCATCCGGCGACCAGATGTGTGCTTCACCGCGCATGCGGAACACGTATTCGCCGCCCACCTCGAGGCTGTTGCGCAGCACCGGGTCGTTGCCGAAACCATCGGTATGGCGGCTGAGCGTCTCGGCCGCGATCTCGTCCAGTCCGACGCCCTCGATCAGTGTCGCGGTGCCGGTGAAGTATTGCTGCACGAAATCGGTCTTCAGCCCGATGGCGTCGAAGATCTGCGCGCCGCAATAGGACTGGTAGGTCGAGATGCCCATCTTGGACATCACCTTGAGGATGCCCTTGCCGATCGACTTGATGTAGCGGGAGACCACTTCGTAGGCGTCCACCTCTTTCGGCAGTTCGCCACGCTTGTGCATATCGAGCAGCGTGTCGAAGGCAAGATAAGGGTTGATCGCCTCGGCGCCATAGCCGGCAAGGCAGCAGAAATGATGCACTTCGCGCGGCTCGCCGGATTCCACGACCAGCCCGACCGAAGTGCGCAATCCCTTGCGGATCAGGTGGTGGTGCACCGCGGCTGTCGCCAGAAGCGCCGGGATGGCGATCCGGTCCGGCCCGACCTGGCGGTCGGACAGGATGATGATGTTGTAGCCGCCGGCGACCGCCGCCTCCGCCCGCTCACACAAGCGGTCGATGGCACCCTGCATGCCCGCTGCGCCCTCGTTCGAGCCATAGGTAATGTCGATCGTCTTGGTGTCGAACCGGTCCTCGGTGTGGCCGATGGAGCGGATCTTTTCGAGATCGCCATTGGTCAGGATCGGCTGGCGCACCTCGAGCCGCTTGCGGCGCGAATTGCCAACCAGGTCGAAGATGTTGGGCCGCGGCCCGATGAAGGACACCAGGCTCATCACCAACTCCTCGCGGATTGGGTCGATCGGCGGGTTGGTGACCTGAGCAAAGTTCTGCTTGAAATAGGTGTAGAGCAGCTTCGACTTGTCCGACATCGCCGAGATCGGCGTGTCGGTGCCCATCGATCCCACGGCTTCCTGGCCAGTGGTCGCCATCGGCGACATCAACAGCTTGGTGTCTTCCTGGCTGTAGCCGAACGCCTGCTGGCGATCGAGCAGGCTGACATCCCTGCGCAATTCGCGCGGCTCGACCGGCTTCAGGTCTTCGAGGATGAGCTGCGTGTTGGCGAGCCAGCTCTTGTACGGATGCCTGGTCGCAATCTCCGACTTGAGCTCCTCGTCAGAGACGATGCGGCCCTTCTCGAGGTCGATCAGAAGCATACGGCCGGGCTGCAGCCGCCACTTCTTGACAATCCTCTCCTCCGGCACCGGCAGCACGCCGGCTTCCGAGGCCATGATGACGCGGTCATCGTCGGTGACGATGTAGCGTGCCGGGCGCAGACCGTTGCGGTCGAGCGTGGCGCCGATCTGGCGGCCATCGGTAAAGACCACCGCCGCCGGTCCGTCCCACGGCTCCATCAGCGCGGCATGGTATTCATAGAAAGCCTTGCGGTCGGCATCCATGAGCTTGTTGCCGGCCCAGGCTTCCGGGATCAGCATCATCATGGCGTGGCTGAGGCTGTACCCGCCCTGGAACAGGAACTCGAGCGCATTGTCGAAGCAGGCGGTGTCTGACTGGCCGTCGTAGGAGATTGGCCAAAGCTTCGAGATGTTGTTGCCGAACAGTTCGGAATCGACGGACGCCTGTCGCGCCGCCATCCAGTTGTTGTTGCCGCGCACGGTGTTGATCTCGCCATTGTGCGCGACCATGCGGTAGGGATGCGCCAGCTTCCACGACGGGAACGTGTTGGTCGAGAAGCGCTGGTGGACCAGGATCAGCGCGGTTTCGAAGCGCGGATCGGTGAGGTCCTTGTAATAGGCGCCGACCTGGTAGGCCAGGAACATGCCCTTGTAGACGATGGTGCGCGCCGACAGCGACACGCAGTAGGAACCGATGTCCTTGTTGTCGTTCTCGGCGTAGATGCGGCCCGATATCACCTTGCGCAACAGATAGAGCCTGGCCTCGTACTCCTCGTCGTCAAGAATGTCGGCTGTACGGCCGATGAATATCTGACGATGGAACGGCTCGGACGCCACGATATCAGGCGCCGTCGACAAGGACGAATTGTCGACGGGCACATCACGGAAACCGATGAGCGGAAGCCCCTCGGACTGCGCCGATTCGGCAATGATGTCCTCGATGTGAGCACGAAGTGCTGCATCCTGCGGCATGAACCAGTGTCCGACACCGTACTGACCGGCCGGCGGCAGTTCGATGCCCTGGGCTGCCATCTCTTCGCGGAAGAAACGGTCTGGAAGCTGCACCAGCACGCCGGCGCCATCGCCGGCCAGCGGATCGGCGCCGACGGCCCCGCGATGCGTCAGGTTTTCGAGCACGGCAAGGCCGTCCTCGACGATCTGATGCGACTTCACGCCCTTCATGTTGACGATGAAGCCGACGCCGCAGGCATCATGCTCGTTGCGCGGATCGTAGAGGCCGTGCGCGGCATAGCCGGTGCTGGTTCGCCCAATATTGGTCAGGGACGGATTTTTGACGACTGCCGCTTTCGTCTGCGCGGCCTTCGTCGCAGATGGCGTCATGTCCGTCATCGTCCTGTCCTCCGTTCCGTCCCTTTCGGGCGCTGGTTTCCGTCGGGAAGCGCGTGGCTCCCCTTTCAATCTTGCGGCACGTCTGGCGAAATTCTTGCCGACCGTGCGGCTTTCCGCATGGTTCGCATATGGTATTCGTACAGGCCAGAGCCAGGCTGTCTAGCTGTCGCTCGCGGCAATGGCCGTAGAGGCGCAATCATATGCCAATGCGGCCAGTTTTGTGCGACAAAATAAGACAGCACTACTGTCCTAAATTTTAATGACAGAAATCTTAAGCGCATACAAGACCGATTCACAAAATTATTGGAGCGTTGGCGACAGAAAATTGCGCGGAACGCGGCGACAGCGTAACCTTCAGTCGCTGCATCTACGGTCTGGCTTTCGCTGGCTTTAGCGGATTTTCGGCATCTGCCACTTGCGGCCGGCATGCGAAAGCGGCCAAGCTCGCACCAATTTTCCCAGCATAGGCAGACGCATGATTTTCGCTTCCGACAATTGGGCAGGCGCCCATCCCCGTATCGCTGCCGGCCTGTCGGCCCATACCGACGGCTTCTCCACCGCCTATGGCGACGGCGTCCTCGACAAGGCCGTTTACCAGCGCTTCAGTGAAATCTTCGAATGCGAGGTCGCGGTGTTTTTCGTGGCCACCGGCACCGCTGCCAATTCGCTGTCGCTGACTACCTACAACAAGCCAGGCGGCATTTCCTTCTGCCATCGCGAATCGCATGTCATCGAGGACGAATGCGGTGCACCGGAATATTTCACCGGCGGTTCGCGGCTTTATACAATCGACGGCGCACTCGGCAAGATCGATGCCGGCGATCTGGAACGGGCAGTGGACCGTTTCGCACCCGAAAACGTCCATTCCGGGCGGCCGATGGCGGTTTCGATCACCCAATCGACCGAGGTCGGCACCGTGTACACGCTGAACGAAATCGCCAGGATTTCGGCGATTGCAAAGCAGCACGGATTGCCGCTGCACATGGACGGGGCCCGCTTTGCCAATGCGCTCGTCGCGCTGGGAACGACGCCGGCGGAAATGACCTGGAAGCACGGCGTCGACATCCTTTCCTTCGGCGGCACCAAGAATGGCTGCTGGTGCGCCGAGGCGATCGTGCTGTTCGACCTCGAGCGAGCCAAGGAATTGGCGTTTTTGCGCAAGCGCGCCGCCCAACTGTTCTCGAAATCGCGCTTCATCGCCGCGCAATTCGATGCTTATTTCAGGGGTGGGCTATGGCTCGACACGGCACGGCACGCCAATGCGATGGCGGCACGCCTAGCCGCGGCGATCGAAGATTCCCCTTCAGCCCGGCTGGCCTGGCTACCGCAGGCGAACGAGGTCTTCGCGGTCATGAAAAAGGCCGAGGCCGAAAGAGTGCAAGCAGCAGGCGCCGTGTTCCACGACTGGCATAGGCCGCTCGGCTACGACAACCATGTCGGCCAGGACGAAGCTCTCTATCGCTTCGTCACCAGCTTCGCGACCACGGCCGACGAGGTCGACCGTTTCGGCTACCTGCTCGCCGGATAGCAAGTCTTACCACCAGCAAAAAGGGGCGGCGCATTTGCTGCACCGCCCCTTTTTCCCGGGGAGTTGGCGTCCCGGGGAGTTTAGCTGCCCGATTTAGGCGGCGGTCTTGGCCTCGATCTGCTTGGCCTTGGCCGGAGCCGAGGTGATCGCGATCTTGCGCGGCTTCAGCTCTTCGGGGATGTTGCGCTTGAGGTCGACAAAAAGCAGGCCGTTCTTCAGCGCGGCGCCGACAACCTCGACGTGATCGGCAAGCTGGAAGCGGCGCTCGAAGGCTCGGCTGGCGATACCGCGATAGAGCAGTTCGGAGCCTTCGCCATTGCCTTCCTCCTTGCGCTCACCCTTGACGGTCAGCACATTGCGGTGAGCTTCGATCGAAATCTCATCTTCCGAGAAGCCGGCCACAGCCATCGAGATGCGATAGGCGTCCTCGCCGGTGCGCTCGATGTTGTAAGGCGGATAGGTCTGGCCTTCCGGCTGCGCAAGCGAATCGAGCATGGTGAACAGCCGGTCAAAACCGACGGTCGAACGGTAGAGCGGGGAAAAATCAACGTGACGCATGGTGTGTTCTCCTGTTGAGCAACAAGGTTTGCGTATGGCCGGTGCGAAACCCGTGACGGCGTTCCGGATGGGCCAGCGGCCCCGACATTGGCGGCCGCATAACAAATTTGGGAAGCGGGCGACGGCATTTCAAGATTTGCCCGCGTCCGAACCGCATCGGCCCCTGATCACGTCCCGATGCCGATGAACGGCAGATGAACCGTGGCTTCGGCGAGCGTTCAGCCAGACGGCATTAAAACTGTTCTCGAGATCAGAAACAGGTCGCCTGAGAAGGCGACACGACGAGGCCGAACCGGGTGTAACGTCCCTTCCTCCCGGGTCGACAGAAGCCGGAAGCACGCCCTAGGCTGCTTCCGGCCTTACTTGTTCGCTGCCTGGGTCGACGTCCCCGGCGTCCCGAATTCCTTTGCTTTTGGCGCATGGGCGTTTATGCCTGACTTGCGCCCACGCCGTCACCGACGCCAAGCAAACACCGTATGACCGATCTGTTCCCCCAGCCCTCCCTGTTCTACGAAACGCCAGGCAATCCGCTGCCGGAAAACGCGGCCGGCGGCTTCTTCACCACGCGCGACGGCAAGAAGATCCGCTATGGGCTGTTTGCCGCGGTTGCCCGCCCGATGAAGGGCACCGTCGTCGTCCTGACCGGCCGCAACGAGTGCATCGAGAAGTATTTCGAGACCATTCGCAACCTTGCCGACCGGGGTTTTGGCGTGGCGACCCTCGACTGGCGCGGCCAAGGCGCTTCCGACCGGATGATCGGCGATCGCCAGCGCGGCTACGTCCGAAGCTTTTTCGACTATACCGGCGATCTCGAGCAGTTCTTCGAAGAGATCGTGCTGCCCGATTGCCGGGGACCCTACTACATACTGGCCCATTCGGCCGGGGCGGTGATTGCGCTGCTCGCCGCACCCTCAATGGCGAACCGCGTACGTCGCATGGTGCTGATCGCACCATTCTTCACCGTGCCTGACCTCCCGGTTTCGGTAAAAACCGTTCGCGGCATCTGTTCGCTGTTCTGCCTTCTCGGCCTTGGCCGGCTCTATGCCGCATGGGGGCCGCGGCCGAAGGAATCGGTGCCCTTCGCCATAAACAAGCTGACCAGCGACCCGGAACGCTATCGGCGCAACACGCTGATCTACGAAACCTATCCGCAGCTGGCGCTCGGCGGACCGACGATCTGCTGGCTGAAGGCGGCCACGGAGGCGTCCTTGATCGTCAGCGACCCGGATTTCATGGCCAAGATCCAGGTGCCCTTGCTGATGATCGCCGCCGGCGCCGACCAGGTCGTCTCGACCAGGGCAGTCGAAGCCTATGCAAGACGTCTGCGCGTCGGCTCGCTAGTGATGATCGACGGCGCTCGCCACGAGATCCTGCAGGAGGCCGACCTCTATCGCGAGCAACTGCTTGCGGCATTCGATGCTTTCATCCCAGGAACCGGCGACGCTGTTTGACCGCTTCGCCGGCGCCCGGCAACAAAGCCTGCGCGGGTTGCTTGCCCGGCGCAGCTTGCCCCTTATTCCCGTTCAGGCATCGAGCATTCCCGTTCAGGCATCGAGCGCTAGGTAGCGGCCAAAGAGATTGGAGGCAGTTCGGCAGAGACCGGGAGAAAAACGACCATGAACGCATCGAACACGCTGTCACGTCAGGGGCATCGGCTACTGCAGATTGGCGTCGCGCTGCTGCTGTTTTCGTCATTCGAAGGGTTTGCAATACCCTACCTCGCCGCACCGCGGCTCGGACTGTCCGCGCACACGCTCAGCGCCCTGGAGGGCGTTCTCTTGCTGGCGCTAGGCCTCACATGGTCTAGGCTCAATCTCGGCGCGGCGATGTCGCGGATTGCGTTCTGGCTGCTGATCTATTCGGCTTTGGCGATCCTGGCCGCCTACGTGATCGCCAGCGCCTGGGGGGCCGGCAACGAGACAATGCCGTTGGCGGCCGGAGCCTTCCACGGAAGTGCCTTTCAGGAAACCGTCATCAAAGGCGTGGCGTATTCGTCTGCGCCGACCGGCCTCATCTCTTTCGTGCTCATTTTGTGGGGCCTGCGTCTCTCGGACGCTTGGCCTGCCGATAGCTAATGCATGTCCCGCAAAAGTGCGCAGCGGTTTTGCGATAACGACATCCAAACGAGCGCGTCTCCCATGAGTCGATTCAAACCCGACGCGCTTTAGAACCGTACCACGGTTTCCGTCGGATTTGCGCAAAACAGACGCTTGGGTAAACGGATCCTCAGCCGCGCAGCGCCGCCATCGCTGCTGCGTGCAGCTCCGGCGTCGCCGCCGCCAGGATGTCGCCGCCCTTTTCCGCGGGTCCGCCCTCGAAAGTGGTGACGACGCCGCCTGCCTTCTCGATGATCGGGATAAGCGCAACGATGTCGTAGGGCTTCAATCCCGGATCGGCGACGATATCGACGCTGCCTGCCGCCACCATGGCGAAGGCATAGCAGTCGGTGCCGTAGCGGGCGAGCTGGACCTGTTGCTCGAACAAGTCGTAGCGCAAGCGCGCGTCTCCCTTGAACAGCGCCGGCGTGGTGGTGAACAGCGTCGCCTCGGCGAGGTTCGTGGTCTTGCGCGTCGTGAGTCTTCGCGGGCCACCGGGACCTTCATAATGCGAGCCGGAAGCGTTGGCGTAGAACAGCTCGCCGGTGAAGGGCTGCGACATCAGGCCGGCGACGGCATCGCCGTCGACCGTCAGCCCGACCAGCGTGCCCCACACCGGCAGGCCGGAAATGAAGGCGCGTGTGCCGTCGATCGGATCGATCACCCAGACATGCCGGCTGGAGATGTTTTCGCTGCCATGCTCCTCGCCGAGAATGCCGTGATCGGGGTATTGCGCTGATATCAGCGCCCGGATCGCGCGCTCGGCCTCACGGTCGGCCTCCGTGACCGGGTCGAAGCTGCCGTGCTCCTTGTTGGCGACCGCCCCCTGGCTGCGGAAGCGCGGCAAGGTCTCGGCTGCGGCGGCACGCGCAATGCGCCGCATGAAATCGATGCTGATGTCCAACTGATTCTCCCGCTCCAGCATGTTTGAGATGCCGGTTTGCCTACGGATTTGTGCCGAAACAAGGGCGTTTTGTACCGAAACAAGGGCATTCGGAGCCTCTCGCACGACGCCAACTGTTGCTCGAATGCAACGCAGTCATCATGGAAATGCAATTTCCACTTCACAGTGAATTAAAAAAGCCGGAACGTGCCTTGACATTTGTGCAGCGCACAATACGTTTGTTCTCGGACAGGGGGTTCCTGTCCATGCCCTCCTTGGGCGTTTCCTCCCTAGACTTCGACCGTGTCGTGCAAACGATGCGGTCTTTTTTTACGCTTTTTACGCTGCCACATGAGCGGCGAATGCCGCGATTCCGGCCGCTATTCGGCGGCCAGCGGCAGATCGACGAAATGATGATCCGGCATTGCCATCAACTCGGCCGAAAACCGCGCCAGGTCGTCGGCCAACGCGTCGAAACCAGCTGATCTCTGGAACGTCCGCTCATTCATGTAGAGCCCGCGATTGACCTCGATCTGCAGCGCATGCAGATGGCGCACCGGGCGGCCATAGTGCTCCGTGATGAAGCCTCCGGCATAGGGCTTGTTGTGGGCGACGCTGTAGCCCATGCCGGTGAGCAGGCCGATCGCCGTCTCGGTCAACGCCGCCGCGGCGGAGATGCCGAACCGGTCGCCGACGATGAAATCCGGCCGCAATCCGCTCTCGCCAACTCTTATGCTTGCCGGCATCGAGTGGCAGTCTATTAGCACCGCATAACCGAAGCGCGCATGGGTTCTGGTCAAAAGCCGTTTCAGCGTCTCGTGATAGGGTTTGTAGACCGCTTCGATGCGCGCCACGGCTTCGGCCAGCGGCAAGCGGCCGGAATAGATGTCGAGCCCCTCGCCTACCAGCTTGGGCACGGTACCGAGCCCGCCGGCCACCCGCGCCGAGCGGATGTTGCAGAAGGACGGCACCGGTTCGGCGAACATGCGAGGGTCGAGTTCCCACGGCTCCCGGTTGACGTCGAGATAGGCGCGCGGGAAGTTTGCCGCCAGCATCGGCGCCCCGAGCGCGACGGCACCGCCGAACAATTCCTCGACATAGCAGTCCTCGGAGCGGCGGATGGCGTTGCGGTCCAGCTTGGCCATCGCCATGAACCGGTCCGGATAGTAGCGGCCGCTATGCGGCGAGTTGAAGAGGAAGGGAACGCGCTGTTCGGCGCCCGATCGGATTTCGAAGGGTGGAACGACCGAAAAATCCTCGGCTGCCGTTTTCAATTTGAACGAACCCGGAAATACCAATGCATCATGACAGGAAAGTGCCACCTCGCCGCCCGCATGTCCAGCCGCCGAAGCGCTAGCCAAATCAGGATTGTGCGCCCAACGTTCACTTGATGTTTACCGTCACCTCCTCATATACAGCATGGTTAACGGGCTTGCCGCACGGCATTGTCGGTTGGGTGATTCGGACGGGACAAGATGGCACGCATTCTGCTGGCGGAAGACGACGACGACATGCGCCGGTTCCTCGTCAAGGCGCTGGAGCGCGCCGGCTATCAGGTCAGCGATTTCGACAATGGTGCCAGCGCCTATGAGCGGTTGCGCGAGGAACCTTTTTCGCTGCTTTTGACCGACATAGTCATGCCCGAGATGGATGGAATCGAGCTCGCCCGCCGCGCCACCGAGATCGACCCCGATCTCAAGGTGATGTTCATCACCGGCTTCGCCGCCGTCGCGCTGAACCCCGATTCGAAAGCGCCGAAAGACGCCAAGGTGCTGTCGAAGCCGTTCCACCTGCGCGACCTCGTCAACGAAGTCGAAAAGATGTTGCAGGCCGCCTGACGCTTTTTGTCGCGTCTTGACCGACGCGGCAAGCCAGCCATTCTTTCCCTTTCCCGCTATTGACGCGCTGAACCAAAAATGGTGTATGCGCGGCTTCGGATGGGCGTGTAGCTCAGCGGGAGAGCACTGCATTGACATTGCAGGGGTCACAGGTTCAATCCCTGTCACGCCCACCATCCAGACAATCCCTCAATCGGCCGTCGGTGTTTTCATCGGCTGACGTTCTCGGCCTGATCCGATCCTGACGCCGAGCTCGCCAATACCGACCTCAGGCCGCGCCGAGGCGAAGATCGCCAGTCTCGACGTGCTCCAGAAACCAGGCATAGGTCTGTTCCAATCCGCTGCGCAACGAGTAGCGCGGACGCCAGCCGGTGGCGAACAGGCGCGACACGTCCATCAGCTTGCGCGGCGTGCCGTCCGGCTTTGTCGGATCGAATGTGATCGTGGCATCGGCGCCGGCGACCGACACGATGGTGCGGGCAAGGTCGGCAATGGTGATGTCTTCCCCAGAGCCGACATTGATGTGGCTGTCGCCGGCATAATTCTTCAACAGCCAGACCAGGGCGTCGGCGGCGTCGTCGACATGCAGGAATTCGCGCATCGGCGTGCCCGATCCCCACACCTCCAGGCTCTTGCGGCCGGCGCGCCTGGCCTCGTGCGCCTTGCGCATCAGAGCGGGCACGACATGGCTGGAATTGAGGTCGAAATTGTCGCCCGGGCCGTAGAGATTGGTCGGCATCGCCGAGATGTAGTCGGCACCGTATTGGCGCCGGTAGGCCTGGCACAGTTTCAGTCCGGCGATCTTGGCGATCGCATACCATTCGTTGGTGGGTTCGAGCGGGCCGCTCAGCAAGGCATCCTCGGAGATCGGCTGCGCCGCGAATTTGGGATAGATGCAGGATGAACCGAGAAACAGCAGCTTCTGCACCTCGTTACGGAAGGCGCTGTCGATGACATTGTTCTGCATGACGAGGTTGTCCTGCAGAAAATCGACCGGAAGCCTGTCGTTGGCCAGGATACCGCCGACCTTGGCCGCTGCCATCACCACTGCATCCGGCTTGCGGTCGGCCATCCAGCGCCGCACCCCGGCCTGGTCGAGAAGATCGAGCTCGGCGCGCGAGGCGGTCAGGACCTCGCAATCCTCGTCGGCCAATCTGCGCAGGATGGCCGAGCCGACCATGCCGCGATGCCCGGCGACAAAAACGCGCTTGCCCTGAAGGTCGAAGGTCATCAGCTCACCCCAATGCAGAACGGCAGCTTTGCCAGTGGCCGGCGGAGCGCCGGATCGGCTTCTCTGTTGCCGGACGCATACGCATACAGATTTATCCAGACAAGCCAAATCGCAAAACCACCCAAACCAGGCTTTGGATCGGACGCTGTAACGTCTAGCGATCAGACACCCGCTACCGCGCAGAGGCTTGTCATTCTGGCGATGGCGAGTTCCGGCTCGGCCAGCAACCCCGCCTGATCGGCAAGGCGAAAGACATCGGCATAGTGACGGATGCCGCGCGCCGATTGCATGCCGCCGATCATCGAAAAATGCTCCTGATGACCGTTCAGCCACGCCATGAAGACGATGCCGGCCTTGTAATATTCGGTCGGCGTCTCGAAGATCTTGCGCGATAGCGACACTGTCGGGACCATCAGCGCGTCATAGCCGGCGCGGTCGCCGTCGGCCAGCTTTGCCAGCGCCGCATTGGCGACCGGCGCGATCGCATCGAAAATGCCGAGCAGCGCGTGCGAATGTCGGTCGCCGTCGCCGGCGATAAGCTCGGGATAATTGAAGTCGTCGCCGGTGAACATGACCACGCCCTCGGGCAGCCGGTTCCGGAGCGCGATTTCCTTGCCGGCATCGAGCAGCGATATCTTTATGCCCTCGACCTTGCGGGCATGGCGCTCGATGATCGCGACCACCGTCTCGAGGGCGGTTTCGAAATCGCTGCTGCCCCAGTAGCCTTTCAGCGCCGGGTCGAAGATGTCGCCCAGCCAGTGCAGGATGACCTTGCCGGAGGACTGGGACAGGATGCGGTCGTAGACGCTGACATAATCGTCGGGCCCTTTGGCGACCGCCGCAAGCGCGCGGCTGGCCATCATGATCGCCTTGCCGCCAAGCCCTTCGATGAAACCGAGTTGCTCTTCATAGGCAGCGATGACATCGGCGAGCGTGCTCGCGGCGCCCGGCGCCAGATGGTCGGTGCCGGCGCCCGACGCGAGATCGGCGCCGTCGACGCTGCGCGCCTCGGCGATCGAGCGGCGGATTAATTCCCTGGCATTTGCCCAGTCGAAACCCATGCCGCGCTGCGAGGTGTCCATCGCTTCGGCGACGCGGAAGCCGAGCCGCCAAAGGTGACGGCGAAACGCCATCGTCTTGTCCCAGTCGACTGCCGGCCGGGACCACGGATCGGTCATCGCCACAGGATCGGCGACCACATGGGCGGCGGCATAGGCGATGCGCGAGAACCGCGCGCCGGCCGCAGGCTGCACCGGCTGGCCGACAAGCCGGTAGCGGATGCGGCCGCCGCCTTCCCCTGGCAAGGTGATGTCCATGGCTCTCTCCCTTCCCAGCGCCTATTAAATGGAACGTTCCAATAAATCAAGATGCTTTGCCGCTCCGCCGTGCGCCGGTCGAATTGCGGCAGCGCAACAGCAGAAAGCCATACACTCCTTGGCAATTGGGCGCCATGAGCCGCATTTTCACGGATTCGCAAAAACGCGATTGACTCAAATCCATAGGAGGGATTAGATCGTTCCAATAAATCGCATAAGAAACCATCGGGAGGACAGATCTGGATGGCCAGCCGGGCCAAGGCAACGATACTCGACATAGCCCGTGAGGCGGGCGTGTCCAAATCGACGGTTTCGCTGGTGCTGCAAGGCAGCGGGCTGATCCGGCCTGAAACTGCGCTCAAGGTGCGCAAGGCGATCGAGGATGTCGGCTATGTCTACAACCGCGGCGCCGCCAATCTGCGCAAGGCCCATTCCAACGTCATCGGCATGGTCATCAACGATCTTACCAATCCGTTTTTCGCCGAGATGGCGGTCGGCATGGAGCGCGTCTTCCAGTCGGCCGGCATCGTGCCTTTCATCGCCAACACGGCGGAGAGCCCGGTGCGCCAGGAAGAGGTGCTGAAATCGCTGATGGAGCAAGGGGTCGCCGGGCTCGTCGTGTCGCCGGCGCGCGGCACCGCGCCTGGCGCCTTCCGCCGGCTTGAGACCGCGGGCGTTCCGGTCGTCTTCGTCATGCGCCGGCTTCCTGAAAGCCGCATTCCGGTGATCGCGCCCGACAACCATCGCGGCGCCTATCTTGCCACCGCCCATCTGATCGGCAAGGGGCATCGCCGGCTGGCCTTCTTCGGCGGCTCGCCCGATCTTGTCGTCTATCACGAGCGGCTGGGCGGCTTTCGCGAGGCCTGTGAAGCGCTCGGCATCGCACCGGCCGACAGGCTGGTCTTCGAGGGCGAAACCAGCCGCAAGGGCGGCATTGCCTGCCTGGAAACCGCGCTCGCCATGGCCGCGCCGCCGACCGCGGCGCTTTGCTTCAACGATGCGGTCGCCTTCGGCGTCTTGCTGGCCCTGCGCAAGCGCGGCCTGGAACCCGGCGCGGATTTTGCCGTCGTCGGTTTCGACGACGTGGCCGAGGCCGAACACTACATGCCGGCGCTGACCAGCGTCTCGGTGAACACCGCCGGTCTCGGCGAGCGCGCCGCCCATGTCGTGCTGAAGATGATCCAATCGCGCACCACGCGCGCCGAGGATCATATCGGCGCCGTCAACCTCGTGGTCAGGGAAAGCTGCGGCCCCGATCGCAAGGGACATAGCTGCGCAGGAATGGGAGACGCGGCATGACCGTCAGTTGGGGGCTGATCGGCGCCAGCACGATCGCAAGACAGTTCATGATCGGCGCCATCCGCGCGCAGCCGGACGGCGAGATCGCCGCAGTGATGAGCTCCAGCCCGGGGCGCGCCGCCACCTATGCCAGCGAAAACCGCATTCCGGCGGCGGTCTCGGCGCTTGATGAATTGCTCAGCTCCGACATCGACGCCGTCTACATCTCGACCACCAACGAATTGCATCTCGAACAGACACTCGCCGCCATCGAGGCGGGAAAGCATGTGCTTTGCGAAAAACCACTGGCGCTGACCAGCGCCGACGCCCGCAAGATGGTCGCGGCGGCCAGGGCCGCCGGCGTCGTGCTCGGCACCAATCACCATCTGCGCAATGCGGGCTCGCATCGGGCGATGCGCGAAGCGATCGCTGCCGGCCGCATCGGCAGACCGATCGCCGCGCGCGTCTTCCACTCCGTCTATCTGCCGGAAAACCTGCAGGGCTGGCGCATCACCAGGCCGGACGCCGGCGGCGGCGTGGTGCTCGACATCACCGTCCACGATGCCGACACCCTGCGCTTCGTGCTCGGCGACGATCCCGTCGAGATCTCGGCGTTCACGCAATCGGCCGGCATGGCCGCCGGCGGGCTGGAAGACGGCGCCATGTGCCTCTGGCGCTTCGCATCGGGCGTCATCGCCCAGTCGCATGAGGGCTTCACCACCAAATTCGCCGGCACCGGCTTCGAGGTGCATGGCACCGAAGGCTCGCTGATCGCCAGGGATGTGATGACGCAGAAGCCAATCGGCTCGGTGTTGCTGCGCACGGCACAGGGCGAGGAGGAATTGAGCTTCGACCGCGAAGACCTCTATGCCCGTTCGCTGCGCCAATTCCACGCGGCGATCCGTGGCGAGAGCCAGCCTTCCGCCACCGGTGAGGACGGCGTCTGGTCGCTGACATCAGCCGAAGCGGCATTGCAGTCGGCCAGGTCCGGCAAGGCCGTTGCCATCGACCCGAAGCTCGGGAGTGCTGGATGAGCAAGCTCGTTTCCGCGGCTGAGGCTGCCGGCCTGATCAGGGATGGCGTGGTCGTTTCCGTTTCGTCGTCGAGCGGCCTCGGCTGCCCGGATGCGGTGCTTGCCGCGATCGGCGAGCGCTTCGACGCGGATGGGCATCCCAAGGATATCACGACGCTGCACCCGATCGCCGCCGGCGATATGTACGGCATCAAGGGCATCGATCACTTAGCCAAGCCCGGCCTGTTGAAGCGCACTTTGTGCGGTTCCTATCCATCCGGGCCGTCATCTTGCGAACCGCCGCAGATCTGGAAGATGATCGGCGACAATTCGGTCGCTGCTTACAACGTGCCGTCCGGCATCCTGTTCGACATGCATCGCGAAGCCGCCGCCAAGCGTCCCGGCGTGCTGACCAAGGTCGGGCTCGACACCTTCGCCGACCCGCGCCACCAGGGCTGCGCCATGAATGCTGCCGCCAGCGAGCCGATCGTTTCGGTGCAGCAGTTCGATGGCGAGGAGTGGCTCTATTTCCGCTCGATCGTGCCGCAGGTGGCGCTCATCCGCGCCACCACCGCCGATGAGCGCGGCAACCTCACCTATGAGCATGAAGGTGCCTATCTCGGCGGCCTTGAACAGGCGCTGGCCGCCCGCAACAATGGCGGCATCGTCATCGCGCAGGTCAAGCGCGTCGTCGAGAACGGCACGCTGAAGCCACACAATGTGCGAGTGCCCGGCGTGCTGGTCGATCATATCGTCGTGGCGCCCGACCAGTTGCAGACGACGCTGACGCCCTACGATCCGGCCATCTCCGGCGAGATTTTCCGGCCGCTGTCGAGCTTCCGCAACGCCGAGATGAACGTCCAGAAGGTCATTGCCCGGCGCGTCGCAATGGAGCTTGCCGACGGCATGGCGGTCAATATCGGCTTCGGCATCTCGGCCAATGTGCCGCGTATCCTGATCGAGGAAGGCCAGCACGGCAAGGTCACCTGGGTCATCGAACAGGGTGCGGTCGGCGGCGTGCCGCTGCTCGACTTCAAGTTCGGCTGCTCGTCGAATGCCGACGCCTTCATGCCCTCTCCGCACCAGTTCATCTATTTCCAGGCCGGCGGCTTCGACGCCTCGCTGCTGTCCTTCCTGCAGATCGACCGCCACGGCTCTGTCAACGTCTCGAAGCTTTCGGCGCGGCCCCACGTCACCGCCGGCGCCGGCGGCTTCGTCGACATCACCGCGCGAGCGAAGAAGATCGTCTTTTCCGGTTTCTTCAACGCCGGCGCCAAGCTGTCGCTTGCCGGTGGCAGCATCCGCATCGACCAGGAGGGCAAGGTCAAAAAAGTCGTCGACGAGGTCGAGCATATCTCCTTCTCGGGCAAGCGTGCCGTCGCGCAGGGACAGGATATCACCTATGTCACCGAGCGTTGCGTGATGAAGCTGACGCCGGCGGGGCTGATGGTGACCGAGTTGGCGCCGGGCATCGACCTCGAGCGCGATGTGCTGGCGCAGGCCGAGATCCCGCTCGCCGTCGCCAACGACCTGAAAATCACACCGGATGCGCTCTACCGGGACCGGCCGATCGGCCTGTCGCTCAATGGCGGCGCGTCGCTTGGGGGCGCACATGGCTGAGCGTCTGGTAACCTTTGAAACCGACGGCGCCATAGGCATTGCCACGCTGCGCCGGCCGGAGAAATTCAACGCGCTCGATATTCCGATGCTGCGGGCGCTGGAAGCAGCGCTCGACGAAGCCGAGGCGGCGCAGACCGTCCGCATCGTGCTGATCTGCGGCGAAGGCAAGGGCTTTTGCGCCGGCGGCGATGTCGAGGCTTGGGCAGAAATGAGCGCCGCCGATTTCCAGGTGCAATGGGTGCGCTACGGCCACCGCGTCTTTGATCGGCTGGCGCGGCTGCGGCAGCCGACGATCGCCGTGCTTGCCGGCCATGCGCTGGGCGGCGGGCTGGAACTGGCGGCGGCTGCAGACTTCCGCGTGGCGGAAACACAGGTGAAGCTGGGGTTCCCCGAAACCTCGATCGGCGTCGTTCCCGGCTGGTCCGGCACCCAGCGCGCCGTGCGCCGCTTCGGTGCGCAGGCAGTGCGGCGGATGGCGCTCGGCGGCGAAGTGTTTCTGGCTACCGAGGCTCTTGTTCTGGGGATTGTCGACCGGGTGGTCGAGACCGGTAAGGCGTTCGCCGAAGCCAAGGCCTGGGCCGGCAAGATCGCCGAGCGCGGGCCGCTGGCGGCCGAGGCTGCCAAGCTGATGATTGCCATTGCCGAAGGCGAGGAGAGTGCCGCCGCGACCGAAGCGCTCGCCAGCGGCTTCATTGCGCTGACAAGCGATCTCAGGGCTGGCGTCGAGGCTTTCAAAGCCAAGCAGAAGCCGGCGTTCTCAAGATCTTAGGAACCTGAAACTCACATGAACGCGCCTCTTAACATCACTATGCCCGCCGAGGCAGCCGCAGCGCCGAAAAGCTACCGGCTGCTGATCGACGGCAAGTTCGTCGATGCCCAGGACGGCCGCACGCTGGAGCGCAGCAGCCCCGGCCACGGCTTCACCGTTTCGCGCTATGCGCAAGCCGGCGCGGCGGACGTCGAGGCGGCGGTACAGGCCGCGCATAAGGCCTTCGAGACCGGCCCGTGGCCGCGCATGAAAGCCGCCGAGCGCGCCGCGATCCTGCTCAAGACGGCTGGCCTGATCGAGGCGCGACTGGACGAGATTGCCCGGCTCGACGCGCTGGAATCCGGCAAGCCGATTGCCCAGGCGCGCGGCGAGATCGGCGGCGCCATCGACATCTGGCGCTATGCTGCGGCACTCGCCCGCACGCTTCACGGCGAAAGCTACGCCAATCTCGGCGATGCCATGCTCGGTGTCGTGCTGCGCGAACCGATCGGCGTCGTCTCGATCATCACGCCGTGGAATTTCCCGTTCCTTATCGTCAGCCAGAAACTGCCCTTCGCGCTCGCCGCCGGCTGCACGGCGGTGGTCAAGCCGAGCGAGATGACCTCGGCCTCGACCTTCGTGCTCGGCGAGATCCTGATGCAGGCCGGCTTGCCCGATGGCGTCGTCAACATCCTTGCCGGGCTGGGCGCCGATGTCGGCGCACCGATGGTCAGCCATCCGCTGGTCGAAATGGTGTCGTTCACCGGCTCCACCCGCGTCGGCAAGATGACCATGGCGTCTGCCGCCAACTCGCTGAAGAAAGTCTCGATGGAGCTCGGCGGCAAGAACGGCCAGATCGTCTTTCCCGACGCCGACCTCGAGGCCGCCGCCGACGCGGCGGTATTCGGCGGCTTCTTCAATGCCGGCGAATGTTGCAATGCCGGCAGCCGGCTGATCGTCCATGAGGCGATCGCCGACGAGTTCCTCGGCGCCGTCAAAGCCCTCACCGCCAAGGTGGTTGTCGGCGACCCGCTCGACGACCGCACCAAGGTTGGCGCGATGATCTCCGCCGACCATGTGGCCAAGGTCACCGGCTACGTGACGGCAGCGGAAAACGACGGCAGCCGGATTTATACTGGCGGCAAGCAACTTGCTTCCAGCGCCGGCCAGTATCTCGACCCGACCATCATTCGCGACGTCACCGAAGACATGGCCATTGCGCGCGAGGAAGTGTTCGGTCCGGTGCTCTCGGTGCTGACTTTTGAATCGATTGAAAGGGCGTTGCACATCGCCAACAACACGCCCTATGGTCTGTCGGCGGGCGTGTGGAGCGCCAGCATCGATACGTGCATGTCGGTGGCGCGGAATGTGCGTTCGGGAACCGTTTGGATGAACACGTTCATGGAGGGTTACCCCGAACTGCCTTTCGGCGGCTACAAGCAGTCCGGTTTGGGACGCGAACTCGGCAAGCGCGCCGTCGAGGATTATACCGAGGAAAAGACAATCCAGTTTCATCGCGGCCAGCGCACCGGATGGTGGGTCGGCTGAGTTGGGAAGAACCCGGTGGCCATCCGCCGGTCGTTGTAAGTTCAACAAGGGAGGAAGTACATGTTGCGCAAACTGCTTATCGGGACGGCACTCGCGTCGGGCGTTGCGTTCGCGGCCCATGCCGAGGACGTCAAGGAAGTCCAGATGCTGCATTGGTGGACGTCGGGCGGCGAAGCTGCCGCTCTGAACGTGCTCAAGCAGGATCTGGCCAAGGAAGGCTTTGCCTGGAAGGACGTGCCGGTGGCCGGCGGCGGCGGCGACGCCGCCATGACCGCGCTGAAGGCGATGGTGGCGGCCGGCAACTACCCGACCGCCTCGCAGATGCTTGGCTATACCGTGCTCGACTACGCCGCAGCCGGCGTCATGGGCGACCTGACCGAGACGGCGATAAAGGAAGGCTGGGACAAGTCCGTTCCCGCGGCCCTGCAGAAATTCTCGGTCTATGACGGCAAGTGGGTCGCGGCCCCGGTCAACGTCCACTCGGTCAACTGGCTGTGGATCAACAAGGCGGTGATGGACAAGATCGGCGGCACCGAGCCCAAGACCTTCGACGACTTCATCGCGCTGCTCGACAAAGCCAAGGCGGCGGGCGTCATCCCGCTCGCGCTGGGCGGCCAGAATTGGCAGGAAGCCACCATGTTCGACTCGGTCGTGCTGTCGACCGGCGGGCCCGAGTTCTACAAGAAGGCCTTCAACGACCTCGACGAGGAGTCGCTGAAGTCCGACACGATGAAGAAGTCGTTCGACAATCTCGCCAAGCTCGTCACCTATGTCGACCCGAACTTCTCGGGCCGGGACTGGAACCTCGCCACCGCCATGGTCATCAAGGGCGATGCGTTGGTGCAGGTGATGGGTGACTGGGCCAAGGGCGAATTCAACGCCGCCAAGAAGGTCCCCGGCACCGACTTCCTGTGCTACCGCTTCCCCGGCACCGATGGCAGCGTCGTCTACAACTCCGACATGTTCGGCATGTTCAACGTTCCGGAGGACCGCAAGGCCGCCCAGATCGCCTTGGCCACCGCCACTCTGTCGAAGAGCTTCCAGTCGGCCTTCAACGTCGTCAAGGGCTCTGTTCCGGCCCGCACCGACGTGCCGGACACCGATTTCGACGCTTGCGGCAAGAAGGGCATGGCCGATTTGAAGGCCGCCAATGAAGGCGGCACGCTGTTCGGTTCGCTGGCGCAAGGCTATGGCGCGCCTCCGGCGGTTGCCAACGCCTACAAGGATGTCGTCTCGAAGTTCGTGCACGGCCAGATCAAGACCTCGGACGAGGCCGTGACCCAACTGGTCAGCGCGATCGAAGACGCCAAGTAAGGCACCGCCGATGTGAATGATCTCCCCGGCGCAAGCCGGGGAGATTTCCCTGCGGCGAGGTTTTGCGGTTGCGCCGACCGGCACGCTTTCGTGCCGCAGAGCCCGCGACAGCCGAATTCCGGACCCGCCATACGGAATGGACAGATGAGTACAGTTGCTGAAACCAGTATCACGCTGACGCCGGAGCACGATGCCCGTCCGGGCGCCTCTGTGCGCTCGCGCCTTCAGGACGCGCTGCCGAAGCTCGTGCTAGCGCCAAGCTTTGCCGCCTCCGTCGTCTTCGTCTACGGCTTCATCCTGTGGACGATCTATCTGTCCTTCACCAACTCCAAGACCTTTCCCTCCTACGCCATCACCGGGCCACGCGCCTATCAGCGGCTATGGCGCTGGACCTTCGAAAGCGATCCGCCGTCCAGCTGGTACACGTCGATCACCAATATGGGGATTTTCGGCTTCCTCTATATTTCCATCTGCTTGGCACTCGGCCTGTTCCTGGCGATCCTGCTTGATCAGAAGATCCGCGGCGAAGGCATGTTGCGGCCGATCTATCTCTACCCCATGGCACTGTCCTTCATCGTCACCGGCGTTGCCTGGAAATGGTTTCTCGACCCCGGCCTCGGCCTCGAGCAGACGTTGCACCAGTGGGGCTGGACGAGCTTCCATTTCGACTGGATCAAGAACAAGGATTTCGTCATCTACACGGTGGTCATCGCCGGCGTCTGGCAGGCTTCGGGCTTTATCATGGCGATGTTCCTGGCCGGCCTGCGCGGGATCGACGGCGAGATCATGAAGGCGGCGCAGATCGACGGCGCCACCACCTTCCAGCTCTACCGCCGCATCGTCATTCCGCTGCTGCGGCCGATCTTCCTTTCGGCGTTGATCGTGCTCGCGCATCTCGCCATCAAGTCCTACGATCTGGTCGTCGCGCTGACCAGCGGCGGGCCGGGCGGCTCGGCTTGGCTGCCGTCGAACTTCATGTATGAGTACACCTTCAAGCGCAACGAAATGGCCGTCGGCTCGGCCAGCGCCGTGATCATGCTGATGACCATCACCGCGATCATCGTTCCCTATCTCTATTCCGAGCTCCGGGAGAAGCCGCGATGAGCGCCGTGGCCACTCCTGCTCGCCAGAACACTGGCGGTATCCGCGCCAGGACGGTCAACCGCATCGTCATCTACGGGCTGCTGGCGCTGTTCGCGCTGTTCTACCTGATGCCGCTATTCGTCATGCTGGTGACCTCGTTCAAGACCATGGACGAAATCCAGAACGGCAACATGCTGGCGCTGCCGCAAGCGCCGACTTTCGCACCCTGGATAAGGGCGTGGAGCGAGGTCTGCTCGGGTCTCACCTGCGTCGGCATGAAGGGTTATTTCTGGAACTCGATCAAGATGGTGGTTCCAGCGGTCGTCATCTCGACCCTGCTCGGCGCGCTCAACGGCTATGTGCTGACGAAGTGGCGCTTTCGCGGGGCGACGCTGGTGTTCGGGCTGATGCTGTTTGCCTGCTTCATCCCGTTCCAATCGGTTCTCTTGCCGATGGCAACGATCCTCGGCAGCTTCGGCCGGTTCGGCGTCAAACTGCAGAACGCGACCGGCCTCACCTTCGGCTTCGGCAATCCGACGGTGAACCTGGTGTTCGTCCACGTCGTCTACGGCATCGGCTTCACCACCCTGTTCTTCCGCAATTACTACGAAGCGTTTCCGAATGAATTGGTGAAGGCGGCGCAGATCGACGGCGCCAGCTTCTTCCAGATCTTCCGGCGCATCATGCTGCCCAACTCGCTGCCGATCATCGTGGTGACGGTGATCTACCAGTTCACCAATATCTGGAACGACTTCCTCTTTGCCTCCGCCTATGCCGGCTCCGGCGACGTGATGCCGATGACCGTGGCGCTGAACAACGTCGTCAACACCTCGACCGGCGTCGTCGAATACAACGTCAACATGGCGGCGGCGATGATCGCCGCGCTGCCGACGCTCCTCGTCTATGTGCTCGCCGGCCGCTATTTCGTGCGCGGCCTGATGGCCGGCGCCGTCAAAGGATAATCGCATGGCTTTTCTGGAAATTGACGGGTTGAAGAAGCGTTTCGGAGCGGTCGAGATCCTGAAAGGCATCGATCTCGACCTCGAAAAGGGCGGCTTTCTCGTGCTGGTCGGGCCCTCCGGCTGCGGCAAGTCCACGCTGCTCAACACCATTGCCGGCCTGGAGACCATCACCGAAGGCGAAATCCGCGTCGACGGACGCACGATCAACGATCTCCACCCCTCCAAGCGCGACATCGCGATGGTCTTCCAGAGCTACGCGCTCTATCCGAACATGACGGTCGCCGGCAATATCGCCTTCGGCATGGAGATGCGCGGCGTGCCGGCCGACGAGCGCCAGAAGGCCATCGACAAGGTGGCGAAGGTCCTGCAGATCGGCCATTTGCTGAAGCGCAAGCCAAGCCAGCTTTCCGGCGGCCAGCGCCAGCGCGTCGCCATGGGCCGGGCACTGGTGCGCGATCCAAAGCTGTTCCTGTTCGACGAGCCTTTGTCCAACCTCGACGCCAAGCTGCGCGTCGACATGCGCATCGAGATCAAGCGCCTGCACGCCACCACCGGCACCACCATCGTCTACGTCACGCACGACCAGATCGAGGCGATGACGCTGGCCACCAAGATCGCGGTGATGCGCGACGGCGAGGTGCAGCAGTTCGGTACGCCGGCCGAAATCTATAACAATCCGGTCAACCTGTTTGTTGCTGACTTCATGGGCTCGCCGGCGATGAACCTGATCCCGGCGACGATCGGCAGCAACGGCAGCGGCTTCTCCGTCGTCATGGAGCGCGAGGCGCGCCAGCCGATCTCGCTGCCGCTGGCCAATGCGCCGGCCGGCCTGTCGGCGTTCCAGGGAAAACCGATCATCTTCGGCGTCCGCCCGGAAGCACTGACCGATCCCGAAGGGGCCGAACGCAACGCCTCGAACATCGCCCGCGCCGACTGTCACATCGAGGTCATCGAGCCGGCCGGCTCGGATACGTTCGCGGTCACCAATCTCGGCGGCAAGGCGGTGGTGGCGCGGCTGCGCGCCGACGCCAACATCCAGCCCGGCACGGTCACGCCGCTCGCCTTCAACCTGACCAAGGCGGTGTTCTTCGATCCGGCGACCGAGAGACGCATCGTCTGACGGCCATGACAAGTCCAGATATCGTCATCATCGGCTCCGGCATAGGCGGCGCCACGATCGCTTCCGGCCTTGCCGGCGGTGGCGCCTCGATCCTGATGCTGGAGCGCGGCGAACCGCTGCCGGCGACGCCGCATACACGCGACACCCGCGCCATCTTCGTCGATGGCCACTACCGGCCGAAGGAGATGTGGCTCGAGGCCGGGGGTGCCGCGTTCAACCCTGGCAATTACTACTATGTCGGCGGCAATTCGAAATTCTACGGCGCGGTGCTGATCCGCTACCGCAGGCAAGACTTTTCGGAGATGGAGCACTATGGCGGCATCTCGCCGGCCTGGCCGTTTTCCTATGAGGAATTCGAACCCTGGTATTCCAGGGCCGAGCAGCTTTTTCGCGTGCGTGGTGCGCTCGGCGAAGACCCGACCGAGCCGTTCCACTCGACGCCCTACCCTTTCGGCCCGGTACCCGACGAGCCGCCTATCGCGCGTGCGCGCGCCGAGTTGAAGAGCCTGGGCCTGCATCCGGCATCGCTGCCGCTCGGCGTCGACATCGAAGCCTGGCTGAAAGACGGCAGCACGCCGTGGGATGCGTTTCCCAACACCGGCGCCGGCAAGGTCGACGCGCAAACGGGGCCGCTGGCGTCGGCCCTTGCCGACCAGAACATCAAGCTCGAGACCGGCGCGCATGTCGAACATCTCGAAGCATCGCCGGACGCCAGGACGATCGCCGCCGTCCATTATCGACAGAACGGTACGCTGAAGAGCGTCGCGCCGAAGCTGGTCATCCTGTCGGCCGGCGCGGTCAATTCCGCCGCCATCCTGCTGCGTTCGCCTTCCCCCAACGGCAAAGGCGGCGGCAAAGGCCTGGCCAACCGCTCCGACCAGGTCGGCCGCAACTTCATGAACCACAATTCGAGCGCCATGCTGGCGATCGATCCGCGCCGCCGGAACAAATCCGTCTACCAGAAGACGCTGATGCTGAACGACTATTATCTGTCCGACGGCAAGGGCGGCAAGCCGCTCGGCAATGTCCAACTCCTCGGCAAGATCGACGGCAACATCCTCAAGGCCAATGTCAGGCGCGCGCCCAAATTCGCGCTCGATTTCATGGCCGGCCGCGCCGTCGACTGGTATCTGATGTGCGAGGACCTGCCCGATCCCGAGAGCCGCATCATGGTCGACGGCAAGGACATCGTCATGCAGTGGCGGCGCTCCAACATGCAGTCGCTCGACGGGCTGACCAAGGTGATGCGCGAGAATTTCCGCGCCTGCGGCTATCCGATCGTCCTGTCGCGGCCGTTCGACAAGCGCACGCCCTCGCACCAGTGCGGCACGGTGAAGATGGGCAATGACCCGGCGACCTCGCCGCTCGACCCATTCTGCCGCTCCTTCGACCACAGCAATTTGTTCGTCGTCGATGCCGGCTTCCTGCCGAATTCGGCCGCCGTCAATCCGGCGCTGTCGATCGCCGCACAGGCGCTGCGCGTCGCCGACCACATCCGCAAGACGGAGCTCGCAACATGAGCCGCCCGGCAGCGATCGTCACCGGCGGCGCGCGCGGCATCGGCCTTGCCTGCGCCGAGGCGCTGGCCAGCGCCGGCTTCGACATCCTCGTCGCCGACCTTGCCAACGAAGCCGCCGACGGGCTCGCCGCCGACATCACCGGGCGCGGCGCGAAGTTCGCCTATGTCAGCGGCGACATCGCCGACCTCGACGACCATGCAGCGCTGATCGATGCCGCGACAAGCGCCTTCGGCCGCATCGACTGCCTGGTCAACAATGCTGGCATCGGAACCGTCCTGCGCGGCGACCTGCTTGAACTCAAGCCGGAAAATTTCGACCGGGTGCTCAGCATCAATCTGCGCGGCACCGTATTCCTCAGCCAGGCCGTTGCCAAAGCGATGCTCGACCTGCCGAGCGATGGTGCGAGGTCGATCATCACCATCACTTCGGTCAGTGCCGCCATGGCCTCGCCGGAACGCTCCGATTACTGCATTTCCAAGGCCGGGCTTTCGATGTGGGTGAAGAACCTGGCGCTGCGGCTTGCCGCCGAAAACATCGCCGTGTTCGAAGTGCGGCCGGGCATCATCCGCACCGACATGACCGCGGGTGTCACCGCCAAATATGACGGATTGATCGACGGCGGCCTGGTGCCGGCAATGCGCTGGGGCGAGAGCAAGGATATCGGTGCCGCCGTGGCGGCGCTCGCCGGGGGCAAGCTCGGCTTTTCGACCGGCTCGGTCATCAATGTCGACGGCGCGCTGTCCGTGCCGAGGCTATGAACAGGTGACGCCATGATCGACTACATCCCATGACTGACTACATAATTGTCGGCGCCGGCCCGGCCGGCTGCGTACTCGCCAATCGGCTGAGCGAAGATCCGTCGCATCAGGTGCTGCTGCTCGAAGCCGGCGGCAAGGACTGGCATCCCTTGATCCACATGCCGGCCGGTTTTGCCAAGATGACCAAGGGCATCGCCGCCTGGGGCTGGTCGACGGTGCCGCAAAAGTACATGAACGATCGCGTCTTCCGGTACACGCAGGCCAAGGTGATCGGCGGCGGCTCTTCGATCAACGCCCAGATCTACACGCGCGGCAACGCACGCGACTACGATGCCTGGGAGAAGGAAGAAGGCCTTGCCGGTTGGGGCTATCGCGACGTGCTGCCCTATTTCAAGCGCGCCGAGAACAACCAGCGCTATGCCAACGATTTTCACGGCGACCAGGGCCCGCTCGGCGTATCGAACCCGATCGCGCCGCTGCCGATCTGCGAGGCCTATTTCCGTGCCGGACAAGAGATGGGCATTCCCTTTAATCCCGACTTCAACGGCGCCAGCCAGGAGGGCGTCGGCTACTACCAATTGACGCAGAAGGACGCAAAACGCTCCTCCGCCTCGGTCGCCTATCTCAGGCCGATCCGCGAGCGCAAGAATCTCACCATCAGGACCGGCGTTCTGGTGACACGCATCGTCGTCGACAAAGGCCGCGCTGTCGGCGTCGAGATCGTCGACAAGCCGGGCGGCCAGCCAACGATCCTGCACGCCGAACGCGAGGTGATCGTCTCGTCCGGCGCCATCGGCTCGCCGAAGCTTCTGATGCAGTCGGGCATCGGCCCGGCCGACCATCTGAAGGCGGTCGGCGTGACGCCGGTGCACGATTTGCCCGGCGTCGGCTCCAATCTGCAGGATCATCTCGACCTGTTCGTCATCGCCGAATGCACCGGCAACCACACCTATGACAACTACGCCAAGCTGCACTGGACGGCGTGGGCCGGCCTGCAGTATCTTCTCCTGAAGAAGGGCCCCGTGGCCTCCAGCCTGTTCGAGACCGGCGGCTTCTGGTACGCCGATCCGACCGCCGCCTCTCCCGATATCCAGCTGCATCTCGGCCTCGGCTCCGGCATCGAGGCCGGCGTCGAGAAGCTGAACAATCCGGGCGTGACACTGAACTCGGCCTTCCTGCCACCGCGCTCGCGCGGCACGGTGCGGCTGAACAGTGCCGACCCGGCCGACCGCCCGCTGATCGATCCGAACTATTGGTCCGATCCCTATGACCGCGACATGTCGATCAAGGGGCTGAGGCTGGCGCGCGAGATCATGCGGCAGAAGGCGCTGCAGCCCTACGTGCTGCGCGAGGTACTACCGGGACCCGACCTGCAGACCGGCGACGAACTGTTCGACTACGCCTGCCGCAGTTCCAAGACCGACCACCACCCGGTCGGCACCTGCCGCATGGGCCACGATGCGATGAGCGTGGTAACGCCCGATCTCAAGCTGCGCGGCATCGAGGGCCTGCGCGTCTGCGACGCCTCGGTGATGCCGCGCATCCCCTCCTCCAACACCAACGCGCCGACGATCATGGTAGGCGAAAAGGGCGCCGATCTGATCCTTGGCCGGGAGCCGCTGCCGCCGGCGGTGTTTTCCACCAACCGAGCGGCATGAGGGACAAAGAATGATCAGGCACTGTGTTTTCGTCAGATTCCGCAACGATGTCGCCATCGCCGAGCGCGCGGCAATCCATGGCGATCTCGAAGCGTTGCGGCCGGTGATCGACGGCATGGGCAAGGTCGAGTTCAGCGCCAACACCAGCCCAGAACCCTTCGCCCGCGGCTTCACGCACGGCTTCACCATCGACTTCCGCGATGCCGCGGCGCGCGACACCTATCTGGTGCATGAGGCGCATCAGCGCGCCGGAGCCCGGCTGGTCGCGGCGCTCGAAGGCGGCACCGATGGACTGATGGTGTTCGACCTGGAGATCGCGTGATCAGAGCAATCCAGGAAAAGTGTGAAACGGTTTTCCGTCCGGAATTGCGCAGAAACAAAGAGAAAGAGATAGAGCGGTTCGGCGTTTCCGTGAAACGATGAACTGCTTGTCTTATGATTTTCCGTCGTTTCGAGGCCAAAGTGGGTTGCCGCCTCGCGGCCAGAAAAAACCACCAACGGGGCCTGGAGGGGGTGAGCTAAGAAAAGAGGGGGTCTTTGACGCGCGGGGGGTGGATGT